>JACQPT010000019.1 GCA_016207415.1 Ignavibacteriales bacterium | reverse complement strand
TCCTCTGATAACTCCCTCAGCCAGCTGTTTGATCGCTTCAGGCTGATCGCCGGAGGGGTTGAGGTCAGTGAGGAGCTGATAAGGCATTGTGGTTTTGCGTCTCTTTCGTTGTTCTCGTCTCACACCTCTTTAGCTTCCCCTTCACAACGCACGTGCCTTCACACGAGAGGGGATGTTTCAGGCAAATGTTCTGATGCGTCTAACTTGTCCCCTCTGCAGCGAGAGCCGGTGTGGTCGAGAGAGGGGATACATCTTTCGGCTGTTTCTGAGAGAGGAGGGTGAGTTTCTTTCTCGGTTGAATGGGCTCTTTATTTTGCTTCATCCTTCCCCGATCTTGCCACAAACAGGAACGAGTCCCGCAAAAAATCCGCCGCGTTTGTCGCAAACGGATCAGGAATTGCCTTTCTCAGCTGTTCCAGCGTCAACGCCACTCCTCCTGCCGAAATTGTCAAATTCGGATTAATCAATATGGCCCTTGTCGCTTGTCCGCATTTGAGAACCACGCTTGCTTTGACATTGGGAAAGGTTGCCTCCACCACGGGGTCTGCGTGCACGACGCCGCCGAGAATCTTCAGCGAATCCGGCGAATCGCACTCCACTTCGACGTTTTGTGTTTTCAAGTAGGCAAGGCATTCCTGCATCACTTTGCTCGTAATGGTTGCAACTTCTTTGGCCACCGCTCCCATTTTATCCCTGTCTCCAGCAAACTTCGCCCACTCCTTCACCGTGTTATCCAGAATAGTTTTCGAGCCTGCGTTCATATGAGCTCCTTTCCTTGAGTTTGAAGTTTAACGAAATGTTTGAAAAACTGATCGTCGCTTTAACAAACACTGAGAAATCGAAGTCAGCCTTATGACCCCTGACTTCCGGATTTACAATTCCTCAATCGACTTTCTTCCCACGAAACCGTCGTCGAGTGAGTGCCAGAACCTGATTTCCGTTTCGCCAGCTTTGAAGCAGAGATAGACTTCTTCCCCGTTCGACCTGACGTGAGGAAAATCGACCAACCCCTGCTCAATTCCTTTGACAAGGATTCCAAGTTTCTCCAATTTTTTCAGGATGACAACAAGTTGTTCGAGCTCGGGAGGAAAGAACCTCTCGCCGTCGGGGCCGCTTCCGCCGAAAAACTGATGCCGATGGATGTCGTAACCTTTTTGGTCGAGCTGCTTCTTGAGCTGCACTAAGTGGACGGTCATCGGCTTGACTGTCCGTATCAGTGTTTGCGCTTCCTCGAGTGTAAAATGCTTTGAGTGCTGGTACTTTGCCATTGCTTCCGCCGAAGCCAATATACACGACCCGCGCTTGTTTTTCAACCTGTTGTGAAGCACGCCAAAAGGAGGTCGCTGCGCAATTGATGCTTTCAAGAGTCAGTGGTCAGTCGAGTGGTGTGAACCTTACCGAGGACAAAAGATAGTCGGGGAATCCTTGACATGGTCACGTCAGGGCTTGCCTTCCGGTCATCTCTTTCATAGATTTCGTCGTTCGCACGACCATAATGAAATCCCGGCTCATTGTTCTCCTCCTTCCTTTGTTTTTCCTTGGCTGCAAGCAGGAAGCTTCGTCGCCCGTTGACGACGATTTTGTCCGCCTTTATACTGAGCTTCTGTTGCTCAGCGAAGAATACAAGCAGTCATCCAATCTCTCTCAGCAAGAGTACGACGTTAAGATTCAGGAAATCCTGAGGAAGTCAGGCACCACGAAGGAGGAGTTCACGGCACAAATTCAGGCACTTTCAAACGACCCGAGGGCTTTTCGACAATTCACGGAAAACGTGAACAAGAAACTACAGGAACGGAGGGAAAAGAGTTGACAGCGGTTAGTTTTTGTCCATGAAAAGTAGTAACTTTCGACCGCTCATTTCGTAAGTCTCACAAAATCCTTTCACTCGTCCAACCTTACATCAACGGAGCACTTATGCGAAAACCAATTGCGGTTTTTCTGTTGCTTCTTCTTTTGACACCTGTTGCGTGGAGTCAAGACGGATTCAAAGACGTCCAAAAACAGGTTGTCGAATTTACTCTCAAGAACGGGCTAAAGTTCATTGTCCTCCCGCGTCATGATGCGCCTGTCGTGTCATTCCATACGTACGTCGACGTCGGCGCTGTCAACGAAAGCAGAGGCATCACGGGACTCGCGCACATTTTTGAGCACCTCGCTTTCAAAGGCACGACGGTGATCGGGACGAAAGATTACAGGAAAGAAAAGATTGCCCTCGAAGAGCTCGACAAAGTGTGGACGGCTTGGCGCGAGGAGCAGGACAAGGGACAAAGAGCCGACAGTTCCAAACTCTCCAGATTGAAGGCCGAGTTCGAGAAAAAACAAGATGCATGCGCCAAGCTCGTTGAGAACAACGAATTCGGACAAGCAATTGAGCAGAATGGCGGCGTCGGTCTGAACGCAACAACAGGGGCGGACGCAACGCAGTATTTCTTCAGCCTTCCTTCCAACAAACTGGAGCTCTGGTTCTCGCTGGAGTCTTCGCGATTCATTGACCCTGTGCTTCGGGACTTCTACAAAGAAAAAGATGTTGTGATGGAAGAGCGAAGATTGCGGACGGAAAGCAATCCGCAGGGGAAACTGATCGAGGAATTCCTTTCAGTGGCTTTCAAGGCACACCCGTACAAGGATCCCGTTGTCGGGCATATGTCCGACCTTCAGGGAATAACGAAGGCTGAGGCGGCAGCTTTTTACAAGAAGAACTACGTGCCGTCCAATATGTCGATCGCCGTTGTCGGCGACGTGAAGGTCAACGAAGTAAAGCGACTGGCTGAAACCTACTTTGGCCGGATACCTGCAGCGCCAAAACCTGAACCCGTGAGGACCATCGAGCCGCCACAGAATAACGAGCGCCGCGTGGTGCTCAAAGAACAATCACAGAGAATCTTTCTCATGGGCTTCAAAAAAGGCTCCATCAACAGTCCGGATAACGCAACGTACGGCGTCATTTCCGACATCTTGAGTTCAGGCCGAACCTCCCGCATGTATCGTTCCCTGGTGAGAGACAAGAAGCTCGCCATCGCCGCGTTTGGTTTCTCCGGATTCCCGGGCAACAAGTATCCCAATATGTTCTTGTTCTTCGCAGTCCCTGCGCAAGGAAAGACGAACGAGGAATGCCAGACGGCGATTGAAGAAGAAATCGAGAAGCTGAAAAAAGAATTCGTGAGCGATGAAGATCTTAAAGCTGTCAAGACGCGCGCACGTGCCAACCTTATCCGCTCTCTCTCATCCAACCCCGGGATGGCCGGCCAGCTGAACTTCTATCAGATTCAAACCGGCAATTGGCGAAGCCTTTTTTCACGGCTTGACGACATCAACGCCGTAAATGCAGAGGATGTGAAACGGGTCGCCAACGAAGTCTTCGTCAACACGAACCGCACCATCGGCATGATCGAACCGGTGAACTAAGGAGACGACCATGAAAAACCATCGAATATTCGTTCTTATCCTTGCCTTCGTTGTCTCTTCGGTTTCCAGCGTCGCGCAGGTCAAACCGAAGCATTACAAACAACTCCAGTACCCGAAGATGCGCGAACTTCAAATTCCCGACCCCACGCGATTCGAGCTGAGCAACGGTATGGTCGTTTACCTTCTGGAAGACCACAACCTGCCGGTGATCAACGGCTCTATTATGATAAAGACAGGGTCTCGTTACGAACCCGGGGACAAGGTTGGCCTCGCGTCCATGACGGGGCAGGTGATGCGAACGGGCGGAACAACGTCGAAAACCGGAGATGAAATCGACGAGATGCTCGAGCGCGCCGGAGCGTCTGTGGAAACATTCATAGGAACCAGTTCGGGCGGCGCAAACATCTCAGTTTTGCGCGAGGACATCGACCTTGGCCTGGGTGTTCTTGCCGACATTCTCAGAAATCCCGCGTTCCGCGATGAGAAGATCGAGCTGGCAAAAATCAGTACACGCTCGGTCATCTCCCGCCGGAACGACCAGGTTGGTGCAATTGTTGGCCGCGAATTCACAAGGTTGATTTACGGGGCGAACCATCCATACGCGCGCCTGACAGAATATGCGACCGTGGAAAACATCACCAAGCAGGACATGATCGATTTCCATAAGAAATATTATGTTCCAAACAGCATGATCGTCGCCTTTTGGGGAGATTTCAAAACCGAGGAGCTGAAATCAAAGATTGAGAAAATTTTTTCCGATTGGCCCAGGCAGGAAGTGGCCTTCGCATCAGTCCCGGAACCGAGAATGGCAGCTCAGCGCAGCGTGAACTTCATCAAGAAGGACGACGTGAACCAATCCCAGATTGGCATCGGTCACCTTGGCGGGTTGCTCAAAGACCTCGAGAGCTCGCAGCTCAATCTTGCCGACCAGGCTTTTGGCGGAGCATTCGCTTCGCGCCTCTTCAAGAAGGTACGATCCAAAGAAGGCCTCGCCTATTCAGTGTTCAGCTTCTGGGGAGAAAGTTGGGATTACCCCGGCGTGTTCCGCATGGGAGGTTCGACCAAATCGAAAACAACTGTAGAAATGGTCCGATCAATTCTTCAGGAATTCGACGACGTGGTTAAGAGCGGCGTAACGGACGACGAGCTGAAATTCGCTAAAGAATCTTTCCTCAACTCTTACGTCTTCCAGTTTGACACAAAAGGCGAAATTATCAACCGGCTCATGACTCTTGAATTTTATGGATATCCAAAAGACTACACCCAGAAACAGCAGAGAGAAGTTCAGGCCGCCACAAAGAAATCTGTCAATGAAGCCATAGCCAAGCGCTGGAATCCGGATGCGCTGACCATCCTCGTTGTCGGAAAGGACGCCGATTTCGACGAACCCATGAGCGCGCTCGGAAACGTGGGAACCATAGACATCACGATTCCTTCTCCACCCGAGAAAATCCCCGATCCGACCCCGGAAACCATTTCAAAGGGCAAGGACATATTGAAGAAAACCCTCGAGGCCTTCGGCGGTGCGAAAGTGCTTCAGATGAAGGACATGATGCAAACCTCACAAAACACCATGAATACACCGATGGGCGAAATGTCTATGGAAGCCAGCATGACGTGGCTTGCGCCGAACAAAGTTGCACAGACGATGAAAACGCAGATGGGCGAGATGTCCAGTGCGTTTGATGGCGAGAAGGGCTGGATGAAGACGCCGATGGGCACGCAGGACCTCCCCGCGTCACAAAAAGAGGAAGCTGCGAAGCAAATTGCAATCAACACATACACGGTCTTGAGGAACATCGACAACACAGACTATGCCCTTCAGTATCTTAAAGACGACAAGGTCAACGACAAGTCGGCCCAGGTCGTTTTTATAAAACATAAACCGACGAGCACGACCTTAAGGCTGTTCATTGACCCACAGACGTCATTGGTGGTGAAGCGTGTGTATCGCGGGAGGACGATGCAAGGCCCGGCCGACACGGAGGAAATGGTGTCTGATTACCGTGATGTGGGAGGCGTGAAGGTGCCGCATAGGATGGAGAGTTTCGCAAACGGCCAGAAGCAGTCGCAATCGGTGATGAATTCTGTGAAGATTAACAGCGGGGTGAGTGAGGACGTGTTTAAGAAACCTTAGTGAGCGGGCAAGACTCCCGGAGTCTCACGGAGACGATTCGTTTGAGACTCCGGGAGTCTCCAACAGCAAGGGGCGATATCATGTCGCCCCTTTTTTGTTTGTGAGTACTTTTTCGTAAACGGCCTTTGTTTTCTCCGCAACTCGTTCCCATAAGAACTCTTTCCGAATCCTTTCCCGCAATCCTGAATCACGGTTCTTTCGCAATGCGTTTTGGATTCCTTTGCGGATTGAATCTATGGAATAAGGATCGACGTACTCTGCCTGTTCGCCGAAGTAGTCTTTCGTTCCGCCATGGGGGGTGATGACAATCTTCGCTCCCGCCAACGCTGCTTCGAGCGCGGCGAGACCAGGCGTCTCGAACATCGACGGCAGCACAAACACGTCGCAAGCGGCAAACGCCGACGCGAGCAGGTCCGAGCTGTGCGGGATGCTCTCGAGCATCTTGAGGCGGGGATTCTTTTTCGCCCGATCCATAATCTCTTTCGCTGCTTCGGAGCGTTCCATCCTGCCCATGATGACAGCCTGTCTGTCAATTCCTTCAAGTGCCTGAACGAGCCTGAGGACGTTCTTGCGCCCGGGGCCAATGTGGCCGACGTTGAGGATGAAGTTCCTTACGCCGAACCGTTTGCTGAACATCTGCGGACGCGCAAAATAGAATCTTTTTTCAACGCCGTTCGGCACGACCGTCATTCTCTCCGGCGGGACGCCAAAGGCTTCTGTGTACAGCAGCGATTCCACCACGGTATTGGGCAAAACAGCTTTGGCCCATCTGCTCATCTCGGCGATCACCGCATAATCGGACCAAAAACCTTTGACGAACTTACGGACGAATTTGTCTGCCGCGAGCGACAGCTTTACGATTCCCATGGAGCGGCGTGTGTAAAAAATCGGCGTGAGCACGAACGGTATTCCCTGCAGTCGAAGCACCCTTGCCAGATGATACGTGCCGATGTTGGCTCCGAAAATGTGAACGAGGTCGACGTCAGTCCTCTTCAATTCCTGCCATGAATCAAAGAGCGAGACGTGAACCGCGAGCCGCTCCAAGCAACGTTTTGTTTGAAAAATCTGCGTGCGCGGGCCGCCGCGGAGCATCATGACGGCTTGATACGAAGCAAAACAAACTTTCATATCTTGGTTAATTGGTGAGTTGGTGTGGTGATTGGGTTGTGTGGAAGATAGCAATTATCTCGCTAACAAGTCCACAGCACGGGTGAGCGGGATTCGGTAGTTGAATTTCCTGCATCGGAGATAATCGGCGGGCCAGGGGATGAATTTGGGCTTGGGCTCCCACTGTAACGCTTCCAGATGGATGTCTGCGTGTAACGGCGAAAAGACTTCTGTCCCGTCTCCTTTGGTAATGTGCAGGAACACATCTTCCGAGCCTCCATGCGCCTCGACGTTCACATGATTTCCTTCGACGGCTACACGGAGCGTCGTTTCAACCCGCTTCTTCCACCACTGCAGAATCTCAAGAAATTTCATCGAGGGGACTCGGTGGCTGTCGACATACGTAAAGATGTGTTCGAGAACGCGATGGTGCCCATCCTTGGGGTGGTGATAGAAGATCAACGGCTCCCGCGCAGCAAGCTTCTGCCGGAGAATGAACTCAAAGTATTGAGTCATCCTCACATCGTTGTAGCCTTGACGCTTCAGGCTTCCGATACAGATCGGATGCACGGGAATTTGCCAGACACCTGTGAGCTTGTCCTCAAAGAACGGTTGAGAAGGCAAATTATCGTAGTCGTACGAAAATTCAGATGAATACGCGAAACCAAGCTCCTTCGTTGCACGAGCGAGCCCTTTGTTCCATTTCCCAAACGGAGCCGCGAACCCCTTTGCCGCCAAATTCTCCAGCCGAAACATCTCGAGCGCCTTCCCGAGGTTCTCCCGGTTCTCTTCGTACTCATCGAATACTTTATGGTGAAAGCAGTGAATGCCGAATTCCTGATTCTCCATTCTCTTGAAAAACGGAAAGACTTCTTGCTGACTTTTTGTGTCGACAAACCATGTCATCGGGACGCGGTGGTGATGTGCCAGCTGATACAGGTTTTCTATTTCTTCCGCCGTGCCCCTGTCGGTGTCCACGCGAAATGCAAACACGGATTCCACATCCCTCGGATAATACCATAGATGAACATACGGCAAGCCGCGGCGGTGGTGGAGGATTGCGAGAGCGCGGGAAATCAGTTTCCGGGCATTTCCGCGGGAGACGACGGAGACGCGTTCAAACGGAAGCCTTCGTGCGGGCGAATAAAAAGATTTTTGCGTTGATCGGTGGTCGAGGAAAATGTCGTCGACATCGAAAGGCAACACCGCTGCATGGCCGCCGAGAAATTCTCCGGCAAATGTCGTTGTGGCACCTTTTTCGTTCCTCAGTGCATTGGCATTCAAGGGTACACGACATTTGCGATGAACGTCGATGAGTCCGACCTGGTCGAATGCTGAATCCGTTTCTGGGAACAGGTACCGGACGAAGAAATGTGCGTAGTTCGTATCGGCAAGTTGCGCATAGATTTTTGCCGAACAGAGAACGGCTCCTCCGTTTTTCGCAAATGCGCGTAACCCTTCCGCATCGCGCTCGTCGATTGAGCTCCCCACTGCCACGACGCTGTATCGGTCGGAAGGAATCTCTTCGCCCACAGGTGAGTACGGCACGCCTTCCTGCTGCAGGAGCGACCGCCACCCGGGTGATTCTCCAAGAATTCCAACGTTGAGTTGCATCAGGCTTTCCTCACGAGGTCGAGAATTTCCCGCCTCGATACCGCGCGCATTGCGAGTACCGTCCCGCTGTACACGACTGCGCCAAGAGCGACCGCTGCAAGAAAATGAATGGACTGAGAGAGTTCAACACTTATCGCCATCACCATGCTGGCCAGGATAATCTTGAGTGTGGATCTCGGAGACACGATCGTGGAGAAGCGCCTCAGCCGCATGTGGAGAGCTATCAGAGTAATTCCTTCTGCGAGCACAACACCAAATGCTGTTCCGAGATATCCGAACGACATTGTGAAGAAAGTTACTGCGATGACATGAACTGCTGCGCTGACAAACATCACGTTGCCGAACACTCTGTTCTGGCCGAGCGCAAGCAACGAGCTCGTATACACCGAGTTCATGACTGTCAAAAAGAAATACCAGACAAAGACGCGAAAAACGTCGGCTGCCGCAGTGTATTCACTGCCAAAAACAAGGCCAACAATCGGTTGGGCGAGCATCGTTCCACCCACGGCTAAGGGTAAGGTCACGAGAATAAGCCACCTCAGCGTATCGCCCGACCTCTTCGCCAACATGTCATCGGATATTCCCTGCCAGCGTGTGAGGGCGGGCAACAACAAGGGCGCCACAACGCGGTCTACCATGAGCAGATAAAACACGATCTTACTCGCTGCACTGAAAATACCGACCTCGGTATTGGACAGGAACAATGCGAGCACGACAGGCGGATAGCTGACCGTCACCTGCGCAAACACATACCCAAGACCAATAGGTACAGACTGCTTCAATAAAGACACCCAAGCACTCGGCAGAATACGCAGCTTCAACGTCTGGCCTCGAGCCCTGTATTTCCAGAGTATCACGAATGAAAAGAAAAAATCGCCTAGCACAGCAGCCACCGGCACCCAAAGGATATCGTCTGCGGACCGGACAAAAGCGAGAAGCAAAAGCACATACAGCGCAGGAGAACTTATGCGCCCCGCCGCCATGATTCCCATCTCCTCTTTGCCCTGGAAATACCATTCGATGAGGATGGCGTAAGCAAAAACGCTGAGAGAGAAAAGCGCAATGATTCTTGCTGTCATGGTGTCCGAAACGAAAAGCAGGCATACGATGCTAATGACAAGGACGATGACGGCAGAAACGGCCAGACGAAGGCTGAGGATATCTCCCGTGATTTCATCCGAAGCTCCCCTGGCAATTTCTCTCGCTCCGATCGTATGCAAACCCATCGCGCTCACCATAATCCCCGCCGAAAGGACGGCATATCCGATGTTGATTGCGCCAAAGCCATCGGCTCCCAGGATGCGCGCGAGATACGGAACGGAAGCAAAACCGAGCAGCCTGCGAACGATATCGGCCGAAAGGAGGGAGAGGAGATTCCTCGCCGACGGTTTCAAACGGTGAGCTCCGAAAGAATATTCAGCAACATGCGTTCTCTCCTCGATTGTGGAAATTCTTCCAAAATCCGCTTTCGAGCGCGTTTTCCTTTTTCTGCAGATGTTTTCAGGGCTTGCCGGAGAGCGGCTGCGAGCGCGTCGAGATCGTCTCGTGCTACGACCAATCCGGTATCGCCCACCGCATTTCCGTTTCCCCCGACGTCCGTGACAACCGGAATGCATTCGCACAACATCGCTTCACACAACGTGTTCGGCAATCCCTCGCGCCTCGAAGGCTGGCAGTAGACTTTAGCTTTCTGATAATATTTCAAAAGATCAGAGCGAAGCATCGGCTCTATGAGGCGAACGTTGTCGGGGAGATTGAGATGACTGACGGCTTCAGGCTGAACGCCGATCAGCGTAAATTTTGTTTTAGGAATTTTTTTTGCAGCCTCGATGAGTGTGTCGATGCCCTTGAGTTGAACTCTTTTTTTGTTGAGCACGACTGCAACACAAAGAATCTCATTGCGTTTCGTTCCTTTTGACTTCCAAAACGCGGGGTCAGAGCCCGTAGGGAGATACTCGATATTCTTTCCTCCATACCCTGAGCGCATGACAACCTGTGGCCGGAGGCTTTCATCCACGACCAGCACGCGGTCTGCGTTTCGTAATACGTAGCGAATAAGCGGCGCCCTCCACCAGCTGAGAAAGATGCCGTAGTTGAGCTGAGGTTCTTTCGCCACATCCACCCCACCAACCACGACGACGGTTTTCTTGCCAAAGAATCTTGCCGCAAATAACGCGACCGAAGCATAGACGGATGCAAACCAGCAAAAGACGATATCGTTGCTTGGCATGGACACGAGGATCCTGAAGATTTGGCGGAATCCGTGGCCGATTAACAGCGTCACGCGAAAATGCTTCGCCAGCACATCCAGGTCGTCTTGAATAAACGGAGTATGAAAGGCAGAGAGAAAAAGTATGTTCGGGGTCGGTTTCAGATAGAGGCGTGCGGTTATCTCTTCGCTATTTCCCCCATCACAAACGGCTTCTCCCTCTTTTTCTGAAGAGCTGACATAATGTGATCCGCTTTTGAGGCCGGGACAATGAGAATCAAACCTACGCCGAGGTTGAACGTCCTCCGCATATCTTCTTCCGGTACATTTCCGGTTTTCTGGAGCAGGCGAAACAGAGCGGGCCGCTCCCACGCGTGCCAATCGATCTTGGGCTTCAGAGATTTCGGCACGACTCTCAGCGTGTTCCCTTCGATTCCTCCTCCCGTAACATGCGACATTGCTTTAATCTCGAATCTCGAGAGGAGCGGATACACGGCCTTAAAGTATGAACGATGGACAGCCAGCAGGTCGTCGCCAAGGGTTTTTCCTTTTTTATCGACGTTGGTGTGGAGCGAATATTTTTCCAGCAGGACTTTCCGCGCGAGAGAGTATCCGTTCGTGTGCAGCCCATTCGATGGGATGCCGATGAGAACGTCGCCTTTGCGCACCTTTCGTCCGTCGATGATCTTTCGCGCATCGACCACACCGACGATGGTGCCCGCAATGTCGTACTCGCCGCTCAGATACATGCCGGGCATTTCCGCTGTCTCGCCTCCGATCAGGGCGCAGTCATTTTCCCTGCATCCCTTCACAAAACCTTTGATCACACGTTCAGCGACGTCGGCGGAGAGTTTTCCGGTGGCAAAGTAATCCATAAAAAAAAGAGGCCTGGCACCGCAAACAAGAATATCGTTCACGCAATGGTTTACCAGGTCTTGCCCTATCGTGTCGTGTCGATTGAGGGCAAACGCAATTTTTAGTTTTGTTCCCACGCCGTCGACGCTGGAAACAAGAACCGGCTTTTGAACACCGTCGAACTTCGCACGGTAGAGCGCTCCAAAAAGGCCGATGTCGGCCAGGACATTCTTGTTGAATGTCGACCTCACCGGACCTTTGATGCGCCGAAGAAGGTCCTCGCCGACATCGATGTCCACTCCGGATTTCTTGTAGGTTTCCACGTCCGTTGCGTCTGAAGTATTGCCGGAACCGTTGTTTGATGTTTCCCAACTCCACATAGTGCGATCACCCCCTCCGGCGTTAAGATAATTTTTTTTCTCTCCTTGAACAAGTTTTTCCCTCGTCTTGCGCCTCACGTTCGCCTTAGCTATATTGACGAAAAATCCCGCTCGATGCACACCGTCACGCTTCGCGGCTTCGAAGAACCTTTTGTTGTAGGAAAAATTCTCTGCGTGGGCCGCAACTACGCCGAACACGCCAAGGAGATGAAGTCAGAAATTCCTCGGGAACCGGTCATCTTCCTGAAGCCGTCGACCGCGATCGTCCAGGATGGAGGCACCGTCGTCATCCCCGCGATTTCCAGAGACGTCCATCATGAAGTGGAATTAACCGTGCTCGTCGGCAAAGGAGGAAAAAACATTCCTCGTGAAACCGCACTCGGACACGTTGCCGGGTACGGTATCGGATTGGACATGACACTGCGGGATGTCCAGGCGGAAGCAAAAAAGAAAAGTCTTCCGTGGACGATGGCGAAAGGGTTCGACGCCTCTGCGCCGGTCTCGGAGTTCGTTTCAGCTTCCGGTGTCGGCGACCCTCATGCGCTCGACATTCAGCTCGACGTGAATGGTTCTGTGCGCCAGCGATCCAACACCCGTTTTTTCATTTTCCGGATCGATGAACTCATCTCATTCATTTCCAGGACAATCTCACTTGAGTGCGGAGATGTGCTCTTTACCGGAACTCCTGAGGGAGTCGGGCAAGTGGTTACCGGCGATAAACTCAATGCTCGACTCACTGCCGCAGACGGCTCCCTGCTGACATCGCTGACCGTCTCTGTCATTTGACATGGCCTTCCAAAAACTCAGATCGTTTCTCTACAATTACAGAAACGCGATATTCTCCTGGCTGGCCATTGCAGTCCTTGTCCTCCTCGGCCTCTATTTTAACATTGACGAGCACATCCTGGGGGCGGTCGTCATCCTTGTC
>JACQPT010000193.1 GCA_016207415.1 Ignavibacteriales bacterium | reverse complement strand
GCTTTGAATGTACGAGCTCGCGTGTTGAAATCCGTTTTGTTCAAAACACGCTCTCGGTTTGTCCCTTTGAATAATGTTGCTTCCACCCACGTTAATGCCCCTCAAGAGAGCAACGTAGCCGCCAGTTTTTTTACCGCTGCCCATAGGCTCGCTCACAAATCATCTCGCTTCAATCATCCCCGGTATGCTTTCTGCAAGCCCTCAATGTCAAATTTCTTCATCTGGAGAAACGCCTCAGTCACGCGCGCAACCTTTTTCTTATCCTTGTCCTTCAGCATCTTGTTCAATACCGTGGGCACGATTTGCCATGAAAGGCCGTACTTGTCCTTCAGCCAGCCGCATTGTTCAGCTTTTGGGTCGGCGGACAGCTTACCCCAATAGTAATCAATTTCCTTCTGGGTCTTACACTGCACCTCGAAAGATATCGCTTCATTAAATTTGAATACCGGCCCGGCACTCATGAGCCTCAACTCCAGGCCCAGAAGCTCGATCGTGGCGACCTCAACCGTCCCCGATGGAGTATTCTCAAGTTTCTCGAGCTTCTTTATTTTTGAGCCCTTAAAAACGGAGGTGTAGAACTTTGCGGCCTCTCCCGCTTCTTTGTCGAACCACAAAAAGGGAGTAATCTTTTGCATGGGTAGCTCCTTTGGATTATTGGTTTCTTTTTGTTTTTGACCTCTCTCGTTCGAGGCTGTTTTTCATTCGATACTTGACAATTTTCTGAATCAATCCCGCAGGCAGTGGTTGGTCGAGCGGAAATCGGATTGTCCCCTTCCCCGAGGTTTCATATCGTGAGGCTCCTTGTATTGATCTCCCCATTTCAGCGGAGAACGGGTAAACTGATATATGATTTTTGAAACCGGCAAAATACACAAGGATTCTTCCGTTCAGCTTGAACGCGGGGATCTGATAGCTGATTGTTTCTTCCGATTCCGGCACCGTTTGGCGAATGATCCGCCGCACTGCTCGCAACAGCGACTGCGACTTCTTCGGGAACGTGCCGACATACGCATCGATTGTCTCAAACCTGCGCCGTGGACTCATTTCAGACACGCACCGTCTTCCATCCGCCTCGCTGAAACAACCAGAGCGTGAATAACCCTGCGGAAGTTTCCGCGATAAAAATTGCCCAAAAAACGCCTGTATATTCCATTCCGAGTGTTTTCGCCATGAAATAAGAAAGCGGAATCTCGATCAGCCAGAAAAACACGATGTTGATTTTTGTCGGCGTGTTCGTATCACCGGCTCCGTTGAATGCCTGGATGGCCACCATCCACCATCCGTACACAAAATAGGAATAGGAAACGATGGTCAGCCACTTTCCGCCGACAGAGATGACGTCAGCGTCATCGGTGAAGATGCCGACCAATTCATGGCTGAACACAAAATAGAAAACTGCCACGCAGACAAGGAAACTCATGTTCCAAAAACCGGTCACCCAGACAGCCCGTTCAGCCCGATCCGGCTTTTGTGCACCGAGGTTTTGTCCCACAAGCGTGGCCACCGCATTCGACATTCCCCACGCGGGCATCATCGTAAACATCATGATGCGCAGGGCGATCGTCGCCCCCGCTACCGCATGGCTCCCGAACTCTGCAATAATGCGCATCACAAAAATCCAGGACGTCATCGCGACGATCATTTGTCCAACGCCGCCTAACGATGTCCGTACAATGTTCGAGATGACGGGGCCGTTGAGATGCATGTGCGATCGGAGCACGCGGATATGCTTCCCACCATTGAAGAGCACCCACAATTGCATCAGCACACCGATACCGCGTCCGATATTCGTTGCGATAGCTGCGCCTTGTATTCCCAGTTCGGGGAAGGGACCGAGTCCGTAGATCAGGACGGGATCAAGAATAATGTTGCATCCGTTTGCGAGCCAGAGGACGCGCATAGCTATTGCTGCATCACCCGCCCCGCGAAAAATCGAGTTCATCACAAATAACAGCATAATCACAGCATTGCCGCCCAACATCCATTGCATATAAGGATAGCCGTGTTCTAGCGTCCACGCATCTGCGCCCATTAACCCGAGTAAATCTCTTGCAAAGAAAATGCCTGCAAGTGCAAAAGGTACTGAAACGACGACAGCAAGAAAGATTGCCTGCACCGCCGAAATGCCGGCTTGTTCCTTATCCTTTTCGCCAATCCGTCGTGCGACAATTGCCGTAACGGCCATGGAGAGCCCCATCCCGACGGAATACAGCAGAAACAGATACGTTTCCGTCAGGCCGACTGTTGCCACGGCAGAAGCGCCAAGAGTGCCAACGAAATAAATGTCCACGACCGCAAACGTGGATTCCATGATCAATTCCAGAATCATCGGTACCGCGAGCAAGAATACGGCCTTGCCCATACTGATTTCCGTATAATCGGCTTCAGTTCCCCGTATGGCGTTCTTGAGTCGATCCCAAAGCGATTGAGCGGGCGTTACGTTTTCGTTCTCCACACGAACATCAACCATTTCTTCTCCTTTGCCTTGGCATCATT
>JACQPT010000192.1 GCA_016207415.1 Ignavibacteriales bacterium | reverse complement strand
GTCGATCCACCATTGGAGATGTCGAGCGTTGCTATTCTCCCAGTAAAAATCCGAGCCGTAATCATACAGAGCTGGGCCCCAATGGCGCTTTCCAGGGGGCGTTATTCGCGAGTCCAAGAAGACATGATACTTTTCCCCTCCTTCTTTTGTGACGATGTTAATAACTCCAGACTGTGCTTCGCCATATTCTGCATTAAACGAACCAGTGATAACCTCCATCTCCTGAATCGAGCTCAAATTGACGTTCATGTACGGAGATTGATCCAAAGGATTACGTGCTCTGGCACCGTCAATCATAAAGGCAACCTGGTCGATGGTCCCTCCGCGCACCGTCATTTGGCCATTTTCCACCTCGATACCGGGAAGTGACGTAAGAATCTGCGTTACTTCTGTCGTCGGCCTTACGCGGAGCTCCTCGGAGGCAACGATTAGTCTCGACGAGGTATTGTCTTTTTGGATCAGCGGTCGCTGCGCCGTGACAACAATAGGAGTGGACAATTCCAAAACCTTTTCTTCCAATTCAAACTTCAGCTCTGTCGTTTGGTCGATATGAACACGGACGTCGGTTACCATAACATCGCGGTACCCGATATAACTGGCTTTTACACTGTAGACGCCGGGCGGAATATTGGCGATAAAATATTCTCCTTCCGGATCTGTGGTCGCACCCATCGTGGTTCCAACGACAATGATGTTCGCACCTGGCAACGATGCCATTGTCTGTCGGTCGACAACTTTTCCAGAAATTTTTCCGGTCGTTCCCGTTGCGAGCGCACTCGCCGCCAAACCCAAAGTTCCAAGGACTGTGCGAAACAACCATCGGGAATGCAAATGACCTTCAGCTCTCCTCGCTCGTGTCATGACCTCCACCCGTCTTCAAATGTGATGACACCTTTCACAAATCCTTCCTCTTTGGCCGACGCGATTTCAAAGGCATTGTTGATTTCATCGAGTCGAAATCGGTGAGTGATCAAGGGCTTCATGTTGAGTTTGCGGTCTTCGAGAAGCCGCAATCCAATCTTCATACCTTCGACATAAATGTGGCCGCTGCGCGTATGGCCGTTGATAATCTGAAATGCCATCCAATTCCAGTATGCCCAATCGACTTTCCTCGGCTCCCCTTGATGATAACCGAACACCTCGAGCTTACCTTCCATCCGCACGAGTTCGCTCGTCATATCCAGCGTTTCCTGACGGCCGGATCCCTCCACGCCAATGTCCATCCCTCGTCCCTCAGTTATCTCCAGAACCGCTTTTTTGACATTCACACGGCGGGGATTCATAATGTGAGTGGCACCGAGTTGTTTCGCGAGATCGAGGATCGATTCGCGTGTATCAATGGCAGCCAACAAACCTGCTCCGTTCGCCTTAAAAACCTGGAGCATGATGAGTCCCATGAACCCACAGCCCACAATACAAACGTTGTCGTTCAGCTGGACATCGGCTTTCCTGACGCCGTTCACTGCACATGCAATCGGTTCTCCGAGTGCCTGCTCAAACGGCGTATCTTGCCGGAGTTTATAAAGATGCGATTCTCTGCTGACAAAGTATTCCGCGTAGCTTTTTCCTTCCGACCAGGCCGCTACATGGTCCCCCACAGATATACTGGTGACATCGCTGCCGACGGATTCAACAATTCCCGAAGGTTCATGCCCGATAAATCGAGGGAACTCAAGTCCCTTCGCTTTCCCTTCCCACATATCGAGTTCCGACGTACAAATACCACTTGCGCGTGTCCTGACAAGAACCTCATCGTATCTGGGCTTGGGTAGTGGATGTTGCTCGAGCGAGAAATGACGCGGCTTTTGCAGAATCGCTGCCATCATGGCGTGTAAAAATTCCTCTGGATTAATAATTAACGATGGAAAGGAGTCGGGGGATTTTTCTCCCGACTCCAGCCATCTTTGAAAACTTACTTCAATAGCAACATCTTCCTCGTCAAAACGACATTTCCTTCAGTCGTCAGCCTCGAAAAATACACTCCAGAGCCAAACCGAACCGCGTCCCATCGAGATTGATACTCACCGGCAGCGAGAACGCCGTCAATAAGCGTCGCGATTTTCTGTCCCAGGATGTTGTAGATCTCGAGTTTCACTCTCCCTTTCTCAGGGACTGCAAACTCGATGGTTGTCGAGGGATTGAACGGGTTGGGATAGTTTTGGCTCAACGCGAATGTGCTTGGAAGCCCAGTGCTTGGATCGCGGGCGACATTCGTTGGCGTGCTTGTCGCACCCAGGTTCAACAGAGCCCAGGGAGCAGAGCTGGCAAG
>JACQPT010000188.1 GCA_016207415.1 Ignavibacteriales bacterium | reverse complement strand
GTGCTGACCGTGCTGGTCCCCTGGGGGATTCAACAATACTCTTCCGGAACGGCGCAGGCGGGGCTGGACTATGCGCGTCCGGGTGCGCGGCTTATCTTCTCATGTGGCTGGCACATCACGCGGGACGGCAAGGACGTGTACTCACGCTCTTTCCTATTACTTGTGAAGGTTGCCGCAAGGATTGGGCGGATGCTTCGCGCGGTGGAGATCGACGACCAGGTGGAAGCATGCCGGCGGATCTTTTCGAGCAACACCCGGTGGACCGTCGTCCGCGGCAGCGCCCTCGAAGAAGGGGAGAGCCAGGGCCTTCCTGTTTGGAGCAGGCATGTCGGCGACCCCATCCTCGCCAGCGACCTCACACGCCGCATAGATTTTGCCCTCTTCATGGTCGCCGCACTTGAGAACGACGAGCTCATCCACGAGGCCCCAGCGATCGTTGGCTGTCAAACACCTTCGGCGCTCGCAAATAAAAAGGGAAGTTAGAAACAGCTGGGACGAATTCCAAAAACGGTCAGACCAGTAGATTAAAGCCCGTCTAGATGTTTTGGACATGCTTTTTTATTTCTCTTACGCCTTCGGCGCTGAGGAGCGAAGCCTGGTGAGTTGGCTGGCGCGGAGCCGAAGAGCACCGTGAGTGAAATCACCCTAGCAGAAACACATCCACCGACGGCAGCAGAAGTGTATACAAGCCCCACATCGCCAGACTGATGCTGATAGGGATCGTCAGATTGTCGTCGATACGCACCGATATGGATTCCACCAGCGCCCCCACCGCGGCTCCGGCGAAACCAATAGAGTACTCAACAATTCTGCCTTCGATCTTTGGAGCGACGAGCACAACGAGGATGGCTGATACAAAAAAAGCAGCGCTCCCTTCGCGGCTCTTTCCAAAAAAGGGCTTCTTTCCGTATTTCCTTCCGATAAGCGCTGAAGTGGAGTCGGAGATGATGAGAATGGCAAAAGCAGTGACCGTGATAACCTTGGGGAAGATCAAGACACAAAGAACTGCTGAGATCAAAACGTAGGTCGCCCCGTTGAGTCGTTTTCGCTTCCCATCCTGCTCGTGACGTCTCAGAAGCCAACCGAATGTCCTGTAAAACCATTGTGCAACCGAAGGAATGTAGTGGCGAGCGATGTCCGTGACGAGGAATGCGGCCAACATGGGCCCAAGGATCCACAGAGCCTGCTCCTTGGTTATAAAGTAGTAAACAGTGGGAATGGAAAGTGAGGTCAGATGGATGGTTTTGCGGACGAGCTCGTGCCGGTATTCAATCGTCGCCGGCTGACCGGCGCTCGAACCTTGACTTCCATCGGGTAAGCCAGCGGACGGTGACCCGGCGGAAGAAATGCTCATTGCATCTTTTTTGGTTTGGGTCCGGAACTACCGGATGCAGCCGCGGGCTCGGGCTTTGCCTTGACTGCCTGCTCGGATGGATTTTTTCCGGCTTCGTTTTGTTCGTCCTGTCCGTTCGTCCGTCGCTCGACCGGGGGCAGCTCCTCTCCACGAAGGACTTTGTCGATTTCTTCAGAATCCAGGATCTCCCGCTCCAGCAATGCATTCGCCAATCGATGAAGCTTGGCCATGTTTTGTCTGAGTATCTTTTCCGACTGCTTCATTGCCGTTGTGACAATTTTCTTCACTTCCGCATCGATGGAGATGGCGGTTTGCTCGCTGAAATTACGCGTTCGTGTAATTTCCCTGCCGAGGAAAAGCTCTTCTTCTTTGGCCCCGTAGGCAAGCGGCCCCAATTTCTCGCTCATTCCCCATTCGCAGACCATTTTTCGGGCGATTTCCGTTGCCCGTTCAATGTCGTTGCCCGCTCCGGTGGTAAACTGGTTGAATATAATCTTTTCTGCCGCCCGTCCGCCGAGTGCGTAGGTAATCATCGCATCCAGGTATTGCTTGGAATACGTGTGCTTTTCGTCGATCGGGATATACGTGGTGACACCGAGAGCCCGGCCGCGGGGGATGATGGTTACCTTGTGGACGGGGTCGGCCTCGGGAAGGAACTTGGCAACGAGCACATGCCCGGATTCATGATAGGCGGTGATTTTTTTCTCGCGGTCTGAAATAATCATCGACTTGCGCTCCATGCCCATCATCACTTTGTCTTTCGCTTCTTCAAAGTGGCGCATCATCACCACTTTGCTGTTTTGCCTTGCGGCGAGAAGCGCAGCTTCGTTCACAAGGTTGGCGATATCCGCACCGGCGAGACCAGGGCTGCCTTTTGCGAGGACTTCCAGCTTCACGTCTTCGGCGAGAGGGATGTTCTTTGTGTGCACGCGGAAAATTCCTTCGCGGCCTTTGACGTCCGGCCGGTCGACAACAACCTGGCGGTCAAATCGTCCGGGCCTGAGCAACGCAGGGTCAAGCACATCCGGCCTGTTTGTCGCCGCAATAATAATGACGCCGGTGTTTTGCTCGAAACCGTCCATCTCAACGAGGAGCTGGTTCAACGTCTGCTCGCGTTCGTCGTGCCCGCCGCCAAGTCCTGCGCCACGATGTCGGCCGACAGCGTCAATTTCATCGATGAAAATAATGCAAGGAGCGTTCTTCTTTCCCTGTTCAAACAAATCGCGGACGCGGCTGGCCCCAACGCCAACGAACATTTCAACGAAGTCCGCTCCGCTTATGGAGAAAAACGGTACGCCCGCTTCTCCGGCAACTGCCCGGGCAAGAAGCGTTTTCCCGGTACCCGGCGGTCCAAGGAGCAAAACGCCTTTCGGAATCTTTCCGCCGAGCCGTTGAAATTTTGCGGGTTCTTTCAGGAACTCGATGACTTCCTGCAACTCAACCTTTGCTTCGTCTGCCCCGGCAACGTCCTGAAACGTCACCTGTGTCATGCCTTCGGTCAGGAGTTTTGCGCGGCTTTTGCCGAAGGAGAACAACCCTTTCGTCCCGCCTCCGCCGGCCTGCATCCGCCGGAAAATTATCAGCCAAACACCGATCAGGAGAAGCCAGGGAAAGATGTTCACGAGGGCGTTCATCCAGAGGCTGTCTTCTTTCTCTATTTTGAACTTCAATCCCTTGGATGTCCAATCGGTAATGAGCTTCTCGTCGATGTTGGTATAAGGGAGCGTTAAGCCGATCCGAACGGCGTTGCGGGCGGTTTTGCCGCTGGCTGTCTGGATGTCCGTCGGTTGCGACAGGCGGCCGTGGAAATCGAAATCCGTCAGCCCGGACTTCTTGATCGTTGCCTCAGTGATCTTGCCCTCGTTCATCAGCTGCTGGAAGGTGGTAAAGCTTATTTCATACTCGGTCTCATCGGTGCTGCGGAAGGCGTACATAATCAGTAAGACGGCGAGGACGATCCCCACCCAGCTCAGGGCAACGCGGCCGAGCTTCATCCATGCAGGGTCATCGTCGCGAAACTGCTTGGGGAGTTTTTTCTGCGAACGCAGGGGAGACATTCGTTTTTTCGGTCCGCCGTTCTTTTTATCGTCGGGTGTGTTTTCGTTCAACCACTGCTGATACATAAACCGCTCCATGTAGGGAACATACGCCTTGCCGATTCAATTGTTTCCGTCGGCAACAAGCTTATAAATCGACCGTAAGTTACGAACTTTTTGCGCGTAGTCCAAGCCGTAGCCTATGACAAAGTCGGGCGGAATCTCAAAACCGACGTAATCTATAGGGAAATCCAGTTTGGCCACGCCTTTCTTCAACAACAAGGTAACAAAACGCAACGAGCTCGGGTTCTCTTTCATAATGAGGTTTTTAATGAACGCAATGGACAACCCCGAGTCGATGATGTCTTCGACAACGACAATGTCCCTGCCGCTCACCTGACAGTTCAGGTCTTTGAGGAGCCTGACCTGTCCCGAGGAAATCTTGGCATCGCCGTAGCTTGAAAGCTTGAAAAAGTCGACCTCGCAATCCACAGAGATCTCCCGGATGAGGTCGGAAAAAAAGATGAATGAGCCGTTGAGAATTCCGATGAATATGGGCACTTTGCCTTTATAGTCGTTGTTGATGCCGGCTGCAAGCTCCTTGACTCGCTTCTGAATCTGCTCTTCAGGAATGAAAGGGACGAACCGGTCGCCGTTGACAATGATGGTGTCGTCAGGCATGGGCATGCGGCTGAAAGTTCAGTCGAACCACTTTTCGTGTTGCCGACGTTACTTTGAAACGGTCGTCAAGCCTCCGGCCGCAGACCCAGACAATCTCACCATGAGACACCAGAACAGGAATCTGGGATTTCTCGAACAAAGGGACTTTCTCGTCGACAAGATAATCGCTGAGCTTCTTCTTATGCCCAAAACCGAGTGGGACGAACCAATCACCCCGTCTCCATGACCTCAGGATAAGGTCATTGCCGAGTTTGTCGGCATCGACGAACTCGGATGTGCGACCGTTCTTGAAGGACGGCGGAACCGCCTCTGGGGGGCTTGTCGAAAACTCGAAAGCCGGAAACGAATACTCGTGACCCACCGCAACCCGGTGTTCTTTGAACGGTGAATTCAGCTCTTTCTTTAGCATGAGACGTTCCCGATCGCGAAAAATTGTAGATTGTTTTCCGAGACTTAATCGTGCCCCTGTCGGTCGACGGATGAGGTCCAGGATGGAACGTACTTTTTTCTCCGTTGGTTCGACGTCCGCAAGGGTGAGCGCGCGTAGCACGATTTGTTCTTTCATGAAATCTGTTTCCCGCTCAAGCGATCGGGTGTCAAGCTCGACGATATTCCGTCGGTCTTCAAGTTCTGAAAAATATTCAGAAAGATGTTTCTGGATACCATCGTCCACGCGTCGCATGATCGTTGAGACTCTGTTCAGAGAGCGCACAACGCCGGATGGGTGCTTTGCCTCGAGCTGAGGGATGATCCGATGCCTGAGGATGTTTCTCGTGTAGCTCAAGGACGCATTCGAAGAATCGTTGCGGAACGGGACAGAGGACTCATCGGCGTAGCGCTCGATTTCTTTGCGCGTTGCGAACAAGAGCGGCCTCACGACATGGCCGCGTCTCAGGGGAATCCCCGCGAGGCCTCGCACGCCCGCCCCGCGCAGGATGTTCAGCAGGACAGTCTCGGCGTTATCGTCTGCATGATGCGCCGTCGCCACGACAGCTGAATGTGTCTGTTCTTGAATCTCTCGAAAGAACCGATACCTCAGTTCTCTCGCGCCTTCCTGTTTGCTCAGGTGTCTTTCTTTCGAGTAGGTGGCTGTTTCGTATCGTTGGGCATAAACGGGAATCGAAAGCTGGCCGGTCTGTAAACGAACAAACGCCTCGTCCCCATCGGATTCATCTCCGCGCAATTGGTGGTTGATGTGCACCACGCGAAGGCGTAGCTTCCACAGCTCGCGAATCCGTGCAAACAGCCGGAGCATGACCATGGAGTCTACCCCGCCGCTCACTGCAAGCAGGACGGTATCGCCCCGCCGAACGAGCTTGTTCTTGCGAAGAAAGGCGTCAACTTGTGACTCGAGAGATCTCATCAGCGAACTTGTACGTTCTGTCTGCGACTTGGAGAGTCACAGCCCTCAGGGGAAAAAAAATCTTGACTTGAAGCCAAGTCAAGACAAAAAAGGGGGAACAATCCTCACCAAGATAAAGATTTTTGCAGGGAAAGACAAGAAAGGGGCAATGAAGAAGCCAAAATCTGGATGAACGGATAAATGGATTACCGGATGTTGAAAATGCGGGCTTTCGCAATTCAGGGCTTCGGAGATTGGTCAGCGAAGCCAATCACTTTACTTCAACATGTCACCAAAAGTTAAAGACTGTACTCCATCAACCCAACATTTACTACTCCAACCATCAGCAGTTTCCACGGCTCTGTTGCCTTTCCTTCGAAAATGCGATAACTTTTCAATGCAATGAGAAGTCTCGCGTACAAGATCGGCGTTGGTTACTTTGTTCTGATGAGTATTGGGCTGGTGACGAGCATTTTTGCCATCTATAATTTTTCGGAACTCGGCAGCTCGATCGAACCGATCCTTGAAGAAACCTACCAGGTCGCCATCAACGCAGAGAACCTAGTCAAAACACTGGATGACCAGGATGACGCGCTCCTTATGGCGCTCATCGACGACGCAGACCTGTATCGGGTCTACTTCAACGAAGGCAGAGACAATTTTCTCGTCGCATATGAAAGGACGAAAGGAACGTCAGTTCTTCCCAAGCAGTCTCAACTCCTCGATCGTATCATTCTGACATACCGGTCTTACCTGCAGGCTTCAGATTCGCTCTTCCTTCTCCTCAAGGAGCGCAAAACGAAGACAGCATCGAACTATCAAAAATTCGTGCTCCGTCCAATCACTCTCCGATTGAAGGATCAGTGTTTTGAGCTCCTCGCCGTCAACCAGGAAGCCATGACGCAAGCGCAGGAACGGATCAAGGTGAGGACGACGCAGGTGACCGTCACGTTTGTGATTGCCGCTATACTTGCCGTTGCCCTGAGCCTGCTCGCGAGTTTTCGGTTCTCAAAAACGATCCTTGGCCCTGCCCTGAGACTCACGGATTCTGTGCGGAGAATCAGCCAAGGACACCTCAATCAAAAAATTGACGTCACGACCGACGACGAGATCGGAGAGCTAAGCCGGGAATTCAACAAAATGACGGAACGACTTCGGGGATACGAGCAAATGAACATCCATCAGATTATCTCCGAAAAGAAAAAATCAGAGACCATCGTCGAAAGCATCGCCGACCCTATCATCGTCACCGATGAAGAGAATCGCATCGTGCTCATGAATGAGGCCGCTGCGCTCGTGTTGGGCGTGCGGGATCGGCTCTGGATGGGAAAACCGTTGCAGTCGGTGGTGAAGGATGATCGTTGGGTCAGTGGATTGGCCACTGCGCCCGACGGAAAGGCAACGGGTCATAGGAAAGAGGTGCTGTTATCGTTCAAGAAGAACGGAGAGACGCTTTACTTCCGGCCGCGCCAGACAATGATCACCGATGCACAGGGAAATCTCGAAGGCACAATCACGCTCTTGCAGGACGTGACGAGGTTTAAGAATCTCGACCGCATGAAATCGGAGTTTATAGCTACGGTGTCGCACGAATTCCGCACCCCGTTGACTTCCATTAGCATGGGTATCGACATTCTTTCCCAGGGCGCGGCGGGTCCCGTCAGTGAACGACAGCGGGAATTGCTGACTGCAGCAAAAGACGACTGCGAGCGGCTCAGAAAACTTGTGAAGGAGTTACTTGATCTTTCGAGGCTCGAATCGGGCAAGTTCGAAACTCGCAAAACGTCCCTGAAATTGCGAGACCTGGTCGACGAAGCTTTGAAGCCCTTGCAATTGCCCTTTAAGGAGCAAAGCATTGAGCTTGATGTGAATGTCCCGGCTGCCTTGGCACCGGTGTCGGGAGACAGTCAGCAACTTTCGTGGGTTATAAGAAACCTTGTGGATAATGCACTCCGGTATTCAACGGCCGGAGGCAAAGTCAGCCTCGTTGCGTCGGAGGAAGAAAATGTTGTTAAGGTTTCCGTCCTGGATACGGGCAAGGGGATACCGGAGGAAGCAAAGCACACCATCTTCGAAAAGTTTGTCCAGATTAAACAACCGACAGAAACCACTCCGGGAAGTGTCGGTCTTGGGCTGGCCATCGCACGCGAGGTCGTCGAAGCCCACGGCGGGCAAATCTGGGTGGAGAGCAAACTGGGGAAAGGGAGTACCTTCTCGTTCACAGTTCCAAAATCGGTTACAGCCTGATGGAAGCGCGCCGGCCAAGCGTCCTCGTCGTTGACGACGAAAAGAATATTCTGAAAACCATGGGAATTTTTTTCGAGACCCAGGGGTACGAAACGCACGTGTGCTCCAAGCCTCAGGATGTCTCGCAGGTCATCCGCGATATACACATCGACCTTGCCTTCGTCGACCTCATGATGACGCCGATGAACGGCTTGGAAGTTCTCGGTGAGATCAAGCAGCAATCCCCCGGCACGACGGTGGTGATGATCACCGCGCACGCTTCCATTGACACAGCCGTCGAGGCGATCAAGAAAGGTGCGTATCACTACCTGGTCAAACCCTTTGACATGAAGGAACTCGAGGTGTTCACGCAAAAGGCGTGGGAACATCACCAGCTATCAAGGGAAGTGGAAGAGCTGAGGAACCAGCTCCCTCTGTCGGGCAGTGGCGTCATGATCGTCACACGCAACCGGGAAATGTTAAAGCAGATCGACCTCGCCGCGCGTATCGCCGAAAGCAGCATCAGCGTGCTGATTGAAGGAGAAAGCGGCACCGGGAAGGAGCTGCTGGCGCAATTCATTCATGAGAAAAGTCCGCGGAGCGACAAACCCTTTGTAAAGATCAACTGTGCGGCGATCCCCGAGCAACTCCTGGAAAGCGAGTTGTTTGGCCACGTCAAAGGCGCATTTACCGGTGCTTCCAAGGATCGCGAAGGGAGGTTTGAACTTGCCGACGGCGGGACGGTGTTCCTCGATGAAGTGGCAGAATTGTCTCCGGCCATTCAGGCGAAACTCCTGCGTGTATTGCAAAGCAAGGAGTTCGAGAGAGTGGGAGAGAGCGTCACGCATAAAGTGGATGTGCGCGTTATCGCCGCGACGAACAAGAACCTCGACGAGGCATTGAAAGAAGGGGTTTTCCGCGAGGACCTTTTCTATCGACTCAATGCAGTGCGGATCAAGCTGCTTCCTTTGCGTGAACGACCCGACGACATTCCATTGCTCCTCCAGCATCAGCTGAAGAGATTGTCGAAAGGAAGTCCTCCGGAAATCTCCGACGATGCCATGAAGGCCCTCCGGTCCTACCGCTGGAGCGGCAACATCCGTGAACTGGAAAACGTACTTGAGCGGGCGCTGCTGCTCGCCTCCAACGGAAAAATCGAATTAAGTCACCTCCCTGAAGAATTACGGCAGGCCACGGAATCGGCGACGGATGCACAGTCGATCGAGGAAGTGGAGAAACTGCACATCAAGAAGATCCTCCAGCGGGCGAAGGATTACGAAGAGGCGGCGCAGATACTCGGTATTGACCGCGCCACACTGTGGAAAAAGCGAAAAAAATACAATCTCTAACACGTCTCCACGTTGCTTTTCGCAACACGCTGTAACCCTTTCCATTCTTACGGATTAGCTCGCCCCGACGAACGTCGGCTGAGGGAGCGTTGTTTTCTGCGACATGGAGAGAAAAACGGACAGCGTTTTCTTACGCCTTTCAACCCCGGGAACGTGAGTTCCTAAGCTGAAAAACCTGGCACTTTGTTTGCTGCCTCACAGATTTAGCCCTTGCAAAATTCTGTAAAATTTTGGATGTTTTCCGGGCACAAATCAAGAGAGGACTTCATGGCAACAAAACTTTCAACGCTCAACAACCTTGAAATCGCAATTTTGGAGCCGCGGGGGTCGTTGATAGGAGGAGACGAGACGGACGAGCTCAAGACAAAAGCCAAGGACTTGATTGAGCAAGGTAACAGGAAACTCGTTCTCGATCTTGGAGGAGTTACCTACATCAACAGCTCGGGCATCGGAGCGTTGGTGGGGATCCATTCCATGTATAAGAAATCGAGCGGGCATGTCAAACTCTGCAACATCGCCAAGGGAGTCCAAAACGTTTTTGTTATCACCAAACTCACCAGCGTATTCGATGTTGAGGAAGCGCGTGACAACGCGATCAAAAGTTTTAAGTAGTCTTTTAACCACTATAAATTTACCTGAGGAGAATTTGTTATGAAGCAATCCGTTTTTACGACGGTCGTTTTAATCTCCACCTTTGTGATCGGGTGGATCATCTTCGAATTCATGCTTCCGGAGTTCATTCAGAAGGGAGGACCCCTGGTTGTTGCATTGATCGCCCTCATTCTGATGCTCACCACGTTTATCTTTGAACGTGTATTTTCACTGCGGAAAGCCCAGGGCCGCGGCTCGATTACCACGTTTTTAAAGAATATTCAGACGGCCATTAATACCGGAGACATCGACGGTGCCATCGCAGCCTGTGATAATCAGCGCGGTTCCTGCGCCAACATCATCAGGACGGGCTTGGACCGGTACAAAACACTTGTTGAAGAGGGAGATACAAAAGGCGGGAAAGTCGTCATGGAAGAAGTGAACCACGCAATTGAGGAAGCCACCATGCTTGAGGTCCCGCTGTTGGAGAAGAACCTCGTTGTTCTTTCCACGATAGCTTCCATCTCCACGATGGTCGGACTGCTGGGGACCACGATTGGTATGATTCGAGCGTTTACGGCACTGGCACGCTCCGGTGCTCCCGATGCGATTCAATTGTCCATTGGAATCTCAGAGGCGTTGATCAATACGGCGGGGGGAATCGCTGGAGGCATCGGCGGAATCGTTGCGTACAATTTTTTCGTAACGAAAGTCGATAATTTCACCTACATGATTGACGAAGCAAGCTATTCTATCGTGCAATCACTTGTGTCGCGCAAAGGCGGCAAAAGGTAATCCTCGGGGGAAGAACCATGGCAAAACACAAAAAGGGTCGTGTCGGCATCAAGATGGATATGACGCCCATGGTAGATGTCGCGTTCCTGTTGCTCACATTCTTCATGTTGACGACGACGTTCAAACCGGCGGAAGAGGTACAGATCGACCTCCCGAGTTCAAACTCGGAGTTCAAGCTTCCGGAATCCGATATCCTCATGATCACGATTTCCAAAGATGGGAGAATCTTCATGGGGGTGGATTCGCAGATCCTGCGCGGGAGGTTGTTCGGCGAAGAAAACAAATTCCGAGCGGGCGTTCTGGTGGATAAACAACAACTCGGAAACCTCGTCATTCAGGCGCGGATCGCAAACCCAAAACTCAGAACCGTAGTGAAAGGTGACAAGGGGGCTCCCTACGGGCCGGTGGAAGACGTCATGGACGTGCTGCAAAAAGCGAGAGTCACACGGTTCAATCTGATCACTGACCTTGAGAGAAGCTAAAGGAGACGATAATGGCTGCTGTTGAAACTGGTCAACCAAGAGCACACGGCAAGGGGCAAAAACGCAAGAAAAAACGGCGGTTAGCTATTCGGCTGGACATGACGGCGATGGTCGATGTGGCTTTTCTCCTGTTGACATTCTTTATTTTTACGTCATCGATGAGTAAACCGCAAACAATGGAGCTCAACCTTCCGCCGGAGAAAGAATCGACGGTCGAAGTCGCCGAATCGAACCTGCTGACGCTTCGGGTGGATAAAGACGGGGTCGTATACTGGAACATCGGCACCGAGTTGCCCCAAAAGATTGAGTTCAAAGACCTCAACAAGTTCTTGCGGGAACGAAACGCAGCAAATACCAAGCTCATCACACTCGTGAAAGTCGACCGTGAGGGTACATACAGAATGATGGTGGACCTTATGGACGAACTTAACGTGGCCAACATCACCAGGTTCAGCCTTGCTCCGTTTCTGGATGCTGACAAGCTTATTCTTAAGAAAGCAACTTCGTAAGGAGGATGCACATCATGGCCGCAGAAGAATTCATCATTCCGTTTAACGTCGATTACGGCGCGATTGAGCTCAAGAGGGTCTACCAAAGGTTCACGTTGTGGTCCCTTGGCCTTGCAACAGTTGTTCAGGCAATCGGCCTCGGCTCATATTGGGGGTCTGTGTGGCTGGCCGAAGAGGAGGAACCGATACGGACGGTGAGAATTCTGAAGTACACCGACCTTGGACCTCCGCCTTCTCTTCAAAATCAACAGGCCGCCCCCAATGTTGCAATTTCAGCTCCGTCGGTGAAACCCAGTATTGGTATTCCGGTACCTGTTCCCGACGCTGAAGTAAGTCCGGAGCAAACGTTTGCAACACAACAGGAACTGAGTCAGGCAGTCAGCGAAGTAAGTACAGCAACCACAGGAGGTGGCGACTTACAGATAACGATAGATGAAGAACCGCCGGATTTTGTCGCAGTGGAGAAAGAGCCGTCGATCGTGAAAAAGGTGGAGCCGAAGTATCCGGAAATTGCGCTGCGCGCAGGACTCGAAGGCACCGTTTATGTGAAAATGTGGGTTGACAAGGAAGGTAAAGTGCGAAAGGTTGTGATCCTGAAGAGTGACGCCGAGATTTTCAACCAAAACGCACACGATGCGGCAATGCAGTGGGTCTACACGCCGGCATTGATGCAAAAAGGCCCAGTGTCTGTTTGGGTGGCAGTGCCGTTTAAGTTCCGGCTATCGAACAAGTAAGTGTGTAAAGTTCAGCTGAGCTCGCTCGAAACCCTTGCAACATAAGAAACGACTCGGCGGTGACAGTGATAGCAGTGCCACGATGATGATGCAAGGGCAGCAGATTCTTGATAGGGGGTTTGAATCATGGCTGCAGAAGAATTCATCATCCCATTTACCGTGGATTACGGCGGTATCGAGCTCAAGAGAGAATCTCACAAGTTCACGTTATGGTCCCTTGCCATTGCAACAGCTATCCAGTGGATCGGAGTTGGGACATATTGGAGCACAGTCTGGCTGGCAGAAGAAGATAACCTAATTATTCCCCTCGTCAGAATTCCGTATTCCGAACTTGAGCCGCCTCCTTCTTTTCTGAATCAAACCCTGCCTCAGGGGGCAATCTCTTCCTCGGCAAAACCGATCTTTCGGAATCCCGTCCCCGTTCCTGATGCTCAAGTAAACCCGGCCGAGAAGTTCGCAATTCAACAGGAGTTGAGTCATCCGATGAATCAGGCGGGCGAAGGAACAACGGATTTTGCTGAGATTGTCAATCCAGTCGAAGTCGATGAGGAACCTCCTCCCTTTAGGGTTGTCGAAAAAGAACCGGTGATTGTGAAAAGTGTCGAGCCAAAGTATCCGGAAATTGCTCTCCGTGCAGGACTCGAAGGCACTGTTTACATAAAAATGTGGGTGGACAAACAAGGTAAAGTTCGTAAGGTCATAGTGCTTAAGAGTGACGCTGAAATCTTCAATCAGAACGCAATCGATGCTGCTATGCAGTGGAAGTATGCTCCCGCTCTCATGCAACAAGGGCCAGTTTCTGTCTGGGTCGCCGTACCTTTCAAGTTTCGTCTGTTGAATAAGTAATGTAGTACAGCGTCCTCTAGGCCCACCCGCCCAAACACTACTTACGAGCAAGCCTGTTGGATTCCACTACCGAGGATTAACGAATCCATGACAATGAGAAGCCTCAATTTTGATGTTTATCTCGGGTATGTTCTGGCGGGAGTGTTTCTTGTCTTTGGACTTTTCGTGGTCTTCGGCATCACGATACCTGAAAACGTTCCGTCAGAATTCCGGATAAGCCTTGGGGTCGTCCTTTTGCTGTGGGGGTTGTACCGCTTTGTCCTCACGAGGTTGAAAAGCACGCAACAAACTGAGGATGCGCCATGAAGTCATTATGGTGCATGTTGTTGTTGGGGATGATCCTTTCCGCTTGTGCTCGAAAACCGGAAAAGCCCGAAGAGACAGCGACCAAGGGAACCCTTTTTATGCTCGCAGCAGAATCCCATGAAGGATTGATGAAGCAGGAAGCGGCGGAGTTCGCACGACTGTATCCTGATGTTACTGTCGACGTGGCCGGCGTATCGACGCGCGAGGCCATCGTGCATTTTCTCAATGACAGCGTCAAATGCATCTGCGTTGACAGACCTTTGAACAAGGAAGAGCTCGACGTCGCAACGAGCGCGGGAGTGCTGTATGCGGAGAACGTCATCGCCCAGGATGCTCTTGCGGTTCTCGTCCACTCAAGGAACCCAAAAGAGGTGATCTCGTATGACGAGGTAAGGGATGTCGTCGCCGGGACCAAGAGCGTTTGGAAGAACATCGCCGGCCCGGCATGGACGGGGACGATTGAATTCGTTCTGACGGGAAAAAATTCGGGGGCTTACGAGCTTCTCCAGCGACATTTTTTTCATCTTTCGAACGAGCCTGCTGTAAACGTTCTCGTGACCACGCAACAGGACGCGCTTGCGTATGTGAGCACGCATCCGCAAGCCTTTGGGATAGTATCGGTTGCGGCACTGCGGAACAATTCGCTGCCGGTGAAGGTTCTTGCTGTTGAGTCGACCGACATGACAGGAGAGCGATACGTGAAGCCGAACCAAAAAAATATTCACCGGTCTCTTTACCCGTTGAGTTATTCTTTGTATCTTTACACCTCCTCGACTGGAGTGCAAGCCGGTTTTAGCACATTCGTTCGAACACTTTATGGACAGAAGATTATGGAGAATGCCGGTCTCGTCCCCGCCGTCATTCCAAACCGCATCATTCAGATTACAACGGAGTAAGTGGCTCATGAGTCTTTTTCTGAGAACGTGTGTTTTTCTCATTTTCGGGAGTACGCTGATAGTTAGCCAGCCGCAAGTGGAGGCCGGAAAGGATCTTTTGCGGCAAAAGAAAATTGCCGAAGCAATTTCGGCATTGCGTCAGGCAACGCAACTGTATCCTCGCAGTGCGGAGGCCTGGGTCCATCTTGCAAAAGCCCAGATGCTTGGCTCCATGCCGGATTCCGCAGAAGCATCCGCGAGGAAGGCGCAGACGCTGGATGATGAGAACCCTGAGGCGTATCTCGTTCTTTCGCAGGCCCAGCTCGTAAAGAATAACGCAAAGGAAGCGCACGCCACGGCACGGGCGGGGCTGAAGGAGAGAAAAGATCATGTGGCTCTTCTCAATCAGCTTGGGTTTACACAGTTGGCATTGGATTCCGCGGACGCGGCGATTATCGTCTTCACGCGGGCAAAGGAATTACAAAAGGACAACCCCAGGTCGTATGATGGCTTGGGAGATGCCTACACGAAAATGGGCGTGAACGCTTTCGCGATTCAGCAATACGAAAAATCGATAGAAATTGATTCAACGCAGTCGGAGGTGATGTACAAGCTCGGGAAAGCCTATTTAAAGGAGCGGCAGTACAATAAAGCGGTGGACACGTTCAGGAAAGTGATTCAACTTGAACCCAACAACCCGACCGTGAGGCTGGAGCTGGGACGCATTTATTTTCTTGCAAGACGCTATGCAAATGCCGCAGAGGTTCTCAAGGACCACGTGGCCAAGAATAATCCAGCTCCGGAAGTATTCATGATGTATCTGGAGTCGCTCTACAATAGTCGCCAGTACAAAGAGACGATAAAAATCGCGGACCAAGTGCTCAAGAAAGATCCTAAATCGGTAAAAGCTCTGAGGTTCTTGGCCCATGCCTATGTGGAGGAAAAGGAGTTTACCAAAGCTGTCGACTTATACAAAAAGCTCGAAGCATCGGATACACTCGACGTGGATGATTACAAACGGTTAGGCAGGGCGTACAGCGAGTTAAAACAGAACGAGTTGGCTGTTCAGGCGCTCGAGGAAGCGTTGAAAGTGGACTCAACAAATGCGAATCTGTACGGCGACGTTGGAGCCAAGCTCATGAGTATGCAGAAATTCGAAAGGGCGGCAGCGATGTTCGAGAAACGGTACACTCTCGATACTACTGCCGTGAGCGCTTACGTCAACTATGGAATGTGCATGATGGCATTGGAGAAATTCGACAATGCGACCGCCTCGATGAGAAAGGCGATTCAGCTGAACCCCGAATACCCCAGGGGGTATTTTTACCTTGCACAGAGTCTCATGCAGCTGAAGGATTATAAGGAAGCGCAAAAGGCATACGAACAAGTCATCGAGATGACAAAAACCGACGAGGCAGAGTTCAAGAAGGAGCGCTCCGAAGCCTACAAGTTCAGCGGTCTCATTTATCTCATCGACAAGAAATACGATGAGGCGGAAAAGAATCTGAAAAAGTCTATCGATCTGAACGATAAGGACGTCAACGCACTTCTCTGGTATGCTCAAACGCTCCACAGCGCTGGAAAGAAGGAAGAAGCATGCAAGGCTTACCAAAGAGTCCTTAAGCTGGACAAAGACAATAAAGATGCCAAAAAAGGCATGGATATGATTCCGTGTCTGTGATCACCAAACACAAAAACAAGGTAAACCATTCTCCGCGAGGTTCCGTTATGAAAGCCACCAAATTCATCTCTGTTGCTTTGTCCTTGATTCTGGTTGTCGGTTGCGAGAAAAAGTTGCAGGTCCCGGCCGTTACCGAATGGGCGGAATTCCAGGATCAATTCTTCAGAGTGACATTCGCGTATCCAAAAGGCTGGCACGTCGTTGTCGAGCCGAACAAGGTCATCCTCTACTCATCGCCGGAAACGATGGGCAAATTTTTTGACGCGACGTCGGACGCAAAACCGGGAGCCCAGATTGTCGTTGCGAGCGAACGAGATACGCTTCACGATCTGACACGGTTTGTGAATTCTTTCGAAAGCGATAAGAAGTCTGAGGGCTTTGAGATCCGTTCGAAGCAGACCATCACCATCGACAGTGCAACCGCTTCGGAATTCCAATACGCCGGTCGGTACGATGAGAAAACCACACTCACGGCGATCCGAGCGATTACCTGGAAGGATTCCATGATCTACTATGTGCATTATGGCGGTTACAACGAGTACTTTCATCCGTACAAGTTTGTGTACGACAGCGTCATCGCCACGCTAAAGCTTCCGAAACCGATTATCCGGAGGAAGGACGTCGACCCGTCAGTGCCGACCGAGATGTTTGTCAAATACTCAGACGACGTTGTGGAGTTCATGTATCCGGACAACTACACACCTGTTATGGAAAAGCCGGGCAAAGAAGTGCAGCACGCACTCCGGCTGAAAGCTCCTTACCGGCAGGATTGTTTCATCACGTTTGACGTCCGCCCGGCCAAGGGGTTGACCCTGGAAAAAGTCGTCGAACAGAACACAAAGAACGTAAAGGCCGCAAAACAGCAAACGACCGTCGGAGGAAATGCGGCCGTTTTTGTTAACGAAACGCCCATCAAGAACGTCAATCGTCGGACGTATTTTGTCGTCAAAAGCGACAAGTTCTATCGAGTGATTGTCACGTATTACTCTCCCATGACGAAGGATTTCCTGCCCGCCTTTGAAAAAACAGTTGCTTCACTCCGCTTAAAATAATATACTTTCGACCGCACGGAGGCCGAGGTGACACTCACCTCGGCTTCATCGTTTAACCACCCATGACCTC
>JACQPT010000190.1 GCA_016207415.1 Ignavibacteriales bacterium | reverse complement strand
GGGCATGGAGACGCTGTGGCCGCAGGCGCTGGCATTGCTCATCTTCGGACTCACCATTTTGTCTCTGAGTGTTTTGAGGTTTCAGAAAAGACTGGGGTAAATTGAGGGCGTAACGCACAGGCGTCGCATCTCAGATGGAAACCGTAGTGAGATGCGACGCTCTGTCAGTGACTCCAGGAGCCTTTCGCAGCAAAGTGAGCAGATGTAGTTACTTTTTCATCATGGGAGCCTTGTACGGGTGTTCCTTCAGTTCGACAAGAAGAAATTTTACCTCCTTGCTGCCGACGTTTTCTGTGACGTGCGGGCGTTCAGGATCGCCGAAACCAGCGTCGCCTGCCTTGAGGTCGTAGGTCTCGTCTTTGCCGTCCGTGTAGTGAACGACAAGCTTACCGTCTGTTAGGGCGTAGAAGAAATTCGCCGGATGCGTATGCGCCTCACTCTTCTTCCCCGGTCCAATTGTCACGACCATTGCCCGAACGAGGGTGGTATCAAGCACCACAGCGTTTACCTGAGGATTGGTTTTTTTCCAATCCTGCGCGTGAAGCCTGGTGGTTGAGATGAGCAGGATTCCAGCCAGTGTGAGCACGAGAGCCGTTTTCATGGTGAGCCTTTCTTGTGATTATGAGGATTTTGTTGGTTAGAAGGTTGATAGAACTCTTAAACCTTCTCAAGAATAGATTTGAGAGTCTTTAACTCCTTTTGAATTCCGTTGCGAACCTCGAAGCCGAACAACGGCTCAACGAGTTTCCAAAACCCCCGAAGCCATATTTCAACATCGATGGTCAGCCGGGTTCCCCTGCCGTTCGGCTCGAGCGAAAAAAATCCCCCGTACTGTAAAGGTGTCGCGGAGTTACTCCTGAATCCGAATTTTTTCGTCGGGAGGTATTCAACGACTTCGCAAACTGTTTGCACCTGTTTTCCGAGTATTTTGACATCCTCTTCGAACATTGTTCCGACCCGCATGGGGCCGGAAGTGTGTACCTTCGACGTTACGACATCGGACTGCCATTTTGGAATATTCTCCACGTTGGATATGAATGTAAAAACATCACTGACGGGAGCTCCGATTTCAATGCTGCCCTTGTGTCTGATCATGGCGAAATCCTCCTTTGAAATCTGTGGATGGTCATTGGGCGCACATGTTTCGGTAGACAATATACAATCCCAATGAGGGTATAGAATCGGTGTATACACCCAATTTGAACGAAGGCTACACGTAATCCTTGGGAATAAAGAAACGCTTACGTTGAAAACGAGGGAAAAGCGATATCAGGCCTAGGAGAGGCCTGATTTGAGGGCAAACGAGGTAGCGGATGCGCGGGCAGCCTTGCCGCTGACGCCGATTTTTTGATAAATGTTTGAGATATGACGCTCCACTGTCCGAATGCTCAAGAAGAGTTGAGCAGCAATTTCTTTGTTTGTCTTTCCGGTTGCGATCAGAGCGAGGACTTCAGACTCGCGTCGCGTCATGCCTGTTTTGCGAAACATCTCTTGAAGTAGAGGAGTGGTATCTTTCAGCAAACGCGTGAGAAACGCGAGGCATCGCCGCTGTTCGAGGGCTGCGCCGAGCTTCTCAAACGTTGTAAGCGCCTGTTGAGCTTCTGTTTGCGAAGGTTGAAGGCGGTCAAGCTCCTGGAGCACAATGGCCAGCTCAAGCCGGGCTCTGGCCTCGTCGTAGGGCATCCCGACTTCGTTGTAGTGGTCGACGGCATCTTCGAATTGCTGGCGCGCCGTCTCCAGTTCGTCCTGGGCTGACGAGAGTAAGCCCGCCCCAAAAGCGGCCGAGCCTCGTATGGGGGCAATGGGAATAGATTGTGCAATACGGAGAAGTTCGCCCGCGGTTACGCCGGCTTCCTGCAGAAGATCTTGGCCAATCTGAGAACGTATCTGAAGCTCCAGACCGGGTACGCGCTCAATCCGGTCGCTTTCCGGAACGCGACGCAAGTACCTTTGAGCCAAATCCAAAGCCGAAACGAAATCGCCGTTCTCCAGGGTCATAAGTCCTCTGCCGAGTTGTGAAAGAGGATGAGACTCAACCTGCGAAAACAGCTCCTGGGCTTCGGCGAGTTTTCCCTGTCTCCGCCTTAATTCGCCTATGCGGAGATCGCAGAACGGGATAAGAGACGGGCGATAAATTTCGAGCTCGCTCCTTGCAGAAAGGAGTTCGGCTTCTGCCTCTGGCCAGTTGCCCCGCGACATAAGGATTGAAGAGTATTGCGCGCGACAAACGGCGACCAGCGCGTTGAAACGCCATCGTTCACACAGTTCCCGAGTGCGCGCATACCATTGAGTAGCACGTTCGTGATCCTGGACGCGTTCGCACGCGTGAATCAAATAACAGCATGTTGCGGCAATGGCGTTAAGATCTTTGGCCTCCCGTCCGATGCCGATGGCCGACGCTTCATCAAGCTGCTGCATTCCGGCTGGCACGTCGCCGGCGATCACCAGCGCAAGGCCGTCCAAGGCACGACCCCACATTTCAATATCTGTATCGTGAAACCCTTTCCCGAGCTCAATGGATTCTTGCGCGAGTTTGCGCGATGATGTTGTATCCTTTTTGCCCATCAAGGCGAGATGTCCCTCAAAAAGGGAGAGCCAGCCGAGTTCGCGCGTCTTGTCCATTCCTTCGAGATGAGAACGCGCTCGTTGCAGCCAGCCGTTCGCCACCGCATATTCGCCACGAAATTCGATGCGGGCACGCGCCACCCAAATGGCAACGCGCGCTGATCCGCTTCGGTCGGCTTTTGCAACATAACCCTGGTAGGCATGCTCAAAAGCGTCGAAGGATATGTCGGGAGCATTCTGCCACCAGGCTGCCTGGCCGAGTTTTTCGAAAATTTCGGGTGCCTCTTGAGCCTTCAGAGCTTCTGTGAAGAGGGCAATAGCTTGCTGCCAGTCGGCATGTTCCATTGCTTCATTGCCGCGTTCGAGAAGATTCTTCAGCGAGGAGGGTTCCATGGTTTCTACATGTTGGCGCTGAAGGTACACTTTGACTCAAGAAAAATCAAGGAACGCAAAAAACACAAGTTCATTCAGGATTTATGGTTGAATTGATTTCCAGATGGGATGAGAGTATTTTAAGCCGCGATGTTGCGAAAAACATGGCTTTTCTACTTTCTTTTGTCGTCGATGGGTTTCTCGATTCAGCTTCACGCCCAGTACGTCATCAAACAATGGAACGCGGAACACGGGCTCCCGCAGAGCAGTCCGAGGTGCATTACACAGACGCACGACGGATATCTCTGGGTGGGCACATGGAACGGTCTTGCGCGCTTCGACGGCGTGCGGATGACCGTATTTAATGCTTTGAACACACCGAATAAGCAAAACAAGCTACCTTCAGACGGCAACCTTTGATGCAGCCAGGTTTGCAAGCGGGATCTATTTCTCGCGGCTTGAGCATGGCGGGAAGCAGCTGATGAAGAAGATGCTTCTTCTGAGGTAAGGCGAGCCGCCCGAGAATTTCAGGGGCAATGTCGACTACACGTCGGTGCCCCATTTCTCTTTAGAAAAGAAAATGGAGTCGCCGTTAGGCGAAATGCTCTAACCAGAACGTTTCTCTTCCTGTCCACTATCCGTGGGGGAGTTACTTTCTTTCCAACAGACTGTGTAAAAACTCGAAACTTTTTGTGCAGCAGTACGTCAAATAGGAAAACGTTTTTAACAATTGGACTTTCGCAATGGAACACATCACAGGCATACCGCGCGAGCAACTAACAATCTTTCCGGAAGCGATCGAGGATTACATCGCCGAGGACAATCCCGTTCGGTTCATAGATGCTTTTGTCCATTCACTTGACCTCAGCACATTCGGCTTTCAGAAGGCTGACGTGGCTGACACAGGACGCCCACCATACCATCCAAGTGACTTACTAAAGCTCTACATCTACGGCTATTTGAATCGCGTGCGATCGAGTCGCCGCTTGGAACGAGAGACCCAGCGGAATCTGGAAGTCATGTGGCTCCTGAAGAAACTGACACCCGACCATAAGACGATCAGTGACTTCCGGAAGGACAACGGTCAGGCCATTCGTGCCGTCTGTTGTCAGTTTGTGTTACTGTGCCAGAGGCTGGACCTCTTTGGTGCCGAACTGGTCGCCATTGATGGGAGTAAGTTCAGCGCCTCAAATGCGAACCGACGGAACTTCACGAAGGCGAAGCTCCAGGTGCTCATCCAGAAGATCGATGCTACCGTCAGTGGCTATCTTGAAACCTTGGAGACCGCTGACCGTGAAGAAGCTCCCCCGCTGCATTACGATGCACAGGCACTTCGAGAAAAAATTGCCTCTCTGAAAGAACGCTCCGCGGAATATCACAAACTGCTGAACAGCCTCAAAGAGCAGGGTGAGACGCAGGTCTCTCTGACTGATCCCGATAGCCGGATGATGAGCGACGGTGGCAAGCGCGATGTCGCCTATAACGTGCAACTTGCCGTCGATAACAAACACAAGCTGATTGTCGAACACGAAGTCACCAACGAGCCCAACGACCGCACCTTGTTAGCACCGATCGCCAAGAAGGCCAAGGAAGTTCTGGCTGTCGATCACTTGGAAGTCTGTGCTGACAAAGGGTATTGGTCCGGCACTGCTGTTCGGGAATGTGAGGAGCATAAGATCGTCACCTACATCCCAGAGCACGGTTCCACTGGCACCCGCAAGTCGAATATCCCCACTCCGGAGTATGCTCATACACAGTTTCACTATGACAAAGAACGAGATATGTTCATCTGCCCTCAGAACCAAGAACTCGCGCGCTATACTCGCACGTGGGTTCATGGTCGCTGGCGCTATGAATATCGGACACCGGCCTGTCTCCGCTGTCCGGCGAAGTTACTCTGCACCGCCGACAAGGGCGGGCGGCGAATGTATCGCTCGGGGGTCGAGGATATGCTCCAACGGCTACGAGATCGCGTCGCTCGTTATCCCGATAAGGTCAAACAGCGCCAAATGCTCAGCGAACACCCCTTCGGTACGCTCAAACACGGATGGAATCAAAGGTACTTCCTGCTGCGTGGCCTTCACAAGGTGCGAACCGAAATGAGCCTGAGTGTCCTCGCCTACAATATGCGGCGTGCGATGAACATTCTGAGCGTCGCGATGCTCATGCGGTCCGTGTGTACCACCGCATAAAAGCTTGGGTGTCTTTGCATTAATCACCTGAACCAGTTCTGAGACCTAAGTCGATTGGCCGTCCGGTTAACAAAGTTGCTAAGTGACTTTCTACACAGTCTGCAAGAAAGAAAGTAACCAAAGAAATTTTGTCGAAATGGAACGCTCGTAATGTCGCTTCCCCACGTCCCCGAAATCTCAGGGCAACGTATCGGTTGTGAACTCCCCAGCGTTCTGTCAGAACTGCCCTTCGATTTAATGTCCCGCAGTTGTCGGCTCCACACACCTGCCACCATTTCGACTCAACGCACCTGCCGCAAACCCACTGGCCTTTTGCTTTTGTTTCTATTGGGCTTGTGTAATGGCGACGGCTGTGGGCCTGCGTAGGCAGGGCTGGGTCGAAATCGTCCGGCACGCGGGCAGAGTCTAATCGCGGGACTTTAATCGAGGCGCAAATCGTATTCACTCCAATATTTCTCAAAACTTTAAGCGCCGAGATTTAGGGGATGTGGGCAGGGTCGTAACCGTGTGTTACGATTTCGACACTTTCTTTCCATCCACTTTCTTTTCTAAAGAAAGTGGATCCGCCGTTAGGCGGAATGCTTCCACATGATTCATTTTGCCGTGTACCATTTCCCTATTGCTCCAGCTAAATTCCTCACGCCAAGCTTAGCATAAATGATTTTCCGAACCGAACCAACTGTATACTCACTGATTCGAAGCCTCTCTCCAATCTCGCGATTCTTCAACCCCTTTCACCATAAGCCCTCAAACTTCGTTCTCCCTTTTCCCCAACATCCTCCCCCTCAACCTTCGCATTTTTCTTTGGTATTCAGTCATAAACAATCACTTCATCCTTCGATATTCTTGCCGCTTTATTGGGCTGCTAAGGCAGGCGGGAGGCGTTTG
>JACQPT010000189.1 GCA_016207415.1 Ignavibacteriales bacterium | reverse complement strand
TCTCTCTTCCATTCCGCACGTTTTTAGTCGCATTCCGTGTGTCGATAATTCTTTTCGCGTTCTTCACGACAAACTCGAAATCGTACTCCGAATGGTCTGTCGTAATCACGACGCAATCAGCTTTCTGCAAAGTTTCTTTCTTAAGCTGCGTCGATTCGAACTTTGATCCGTTTACGCTCACACTCGGAACGAACGGGTCGTTGTATTGCACGTTTTTAGCTCCCTCGGCATGGAGCAGTTCCATCACTTTGAGCGCCGGAGAGTGCCGTGTGTCGTCGACATTCTTCTTGAACGCCACTCCAAGAAGAAGAATCCTTGCATCCTTAAAACTCACAGGCATGTTGCTGATTTCCTTCATGACCATGTTTTTCACATAGAACGGCATGTTTTCGTTTGTTTCGGCCGCGAGAGTAATAAAGTTCGTCTGGAAATCGTGTTTTCGTGCAAGCCAGGACAAATAGTAGGGGTCTACGAGGATGCAGTGTCCACCGATGCCGGGGCCCGGATAAAACGGCATGAAACCAAAGGGCTTCGTTGAGGCAGCTTCGACTACTTCCCACATGTTCACGCCTCCCATGCGGTCGCAAAGCTGGGCAAGCTCGTTGACAAGAGCGATATTCACGCTTCGGAAAATGTTCTCCAGCAGTTTCTCCATTTCAGCCACTTTCGGCCCTGAGACGGGAATAACTTTTGCGACAACTTGCTGGCTGGCAAGGCAAGCGAGCCGCGTGCATTCGGGCGTCACTCCGCCAACCACGATCGGCGTGTTTGCTGTCGTCCATTTCTTGTTTCCGGGGTCGATACGCTCCGGAGAAAAAGCCAGATGGAAATCCCTGCCGACCTTAAGGCCGGATTTTTCCAGGATTGGCTGAACATGTTCCTCGGTAGTGCTCGGAAATGTCGTGCTCTTGAGTATGATAAGGTGGTCTTTTCTCAGCTTTTTGCCGATCTGTTCTGCCGCGGCGACGATGTAAGATATGTCAGGTTCTTTGTTGGGAGTGAACGGTGTCGGGACGCAAATGTAGATGACGTCGAGGGAGTTCACGCATTCGTAATCGCCCCTTGCCGTGAGGAGGCCCTTTTTCACGGCTTTTGTAAATGTCTTGTCGTTGACGTCGGCGATGTAGTTCTTGCCGGAGTTTATTGCATCAACCTTGGACCTGTCGACGTCGATGCCGATGGTTTCGAATCCCTTTGATGCGAACTCGACGGCTAAAGGAAGGCCTACGTAACCGAGACCGACGACGCCGACTCGTGCGCGTTTTGCTTTTATTTTCTTTTCAAGATTCATGCCTATATCTTCATCCCGCGTTTTCCTAATCGTTCTTTCAAGAATTCCAGGTCAAGATTGTCTTTTTCTCTTTTCGTTTGTTTTAACTCCCACAATAATTCAGCGTTTGCGAACGGGATTTTCACATTTTCTAATGTAATCCAATCAATTTTTTTTGAAGCATGGTCAAAATCAATTCCACAAGCTTTCTTCATGAGGTCGACAACAATTTCATCTGCCACTTTCACCACAAGGTATTTGTCCAAATCTTCCGGTTGAACCTCGCGTATCGCCTGGTCCGGAAGAATCATTAGCGCTTCCCGTATTTTCTTTTGATTCTCCTGCGATGAATCTATCAGCAGGTCAATATCTTCCGTGGCGCGCACAAATCCAGCCTGGATGATCGCCATGCCTCCGATGACGATATACTTCGCGCTGCGATCATTCAGTTCCCTGCAAATCCTAAGCAAATCATTTAATGTTGGCGGCCTTGATTCTTGCGGCGCGCCATCATTTTGATCGACCATCGTTGACTTTCTTCAAAACTCCGGAAACGATACACGCCTTTTGGGATGAACGGCTTGTCGCCGCGCAGCTTGACGATCATCCATAAGAAATCGTTGGCATCCTTCGATGTCGCCCGCAATCCTCTCCTCCTTCCAGCTATTTTGATTAGCGGCTTTTCCATTTCATTGAATCATCCACTGTGTTTCGTCTCGACCCCCCCAGCTCTGTAGATTCATTTCGTCTACCGCGGGATGCCATCATCCAGTAAACTCAGCAAATAATTTCCATAGCCGTTATTTTTCATGGACATTGCGAGTGCTTCAACCTGATTTTTTTCAAGCCAACCTTCGCGATACGCAATCTCTTCAGGACACGCGATCTTCAATCCTTGTCGTTGCTCGATTGTCTCGATGAACACAGAGGCTTGCAGGAGAGACTCATGAGTTCCTGTGTCCAGCCATGCCATTCCCCGCCCCATGATTTCCACTCGCAACCTTCCTCGATTGAGATATGCATTGTTGACGTCCGTGATTTCGTATTCGCCGCGGGCAGAGGGTTTCAAAGATCCGGCGATGTTCACGACTTCGTTGTCATAGAAGTACAACCCTGTGACGGCGTAATTCGATTTTGGTTTTTTGGGCTTCTCCTCTATACTGAGCGCCCGTCCATTGCCATCGAATTCGACGACGCCATATCGCTCAGGGTCCTTCACGTAATAACCAAACACGGTTCCGCCGTCTTTTCTTGCGGCCACATTTCTCAGCGTCTCCCGGAATCCCTGGCCGTAAAAAATATTGTCGCCGAGCACGAGGCAAACGTTGTCCTTTCCTATAAATTGTTTGCCTATGATGAATGCTTGAGCCAATCCTTCAGGACGCTGTTGTTCTGCGTACGAAAACCTGACTCCCCATTGCAAACCGTCGCTGAGCAAGGACTGGTATCGCGGTAAATCGTGCGGCGTCGATATGATCAGTACCTCCCGAATGCCGGCCAGCATCAGCGTCGAGAGAGGGTAATAGATCATCGGCTTGTCGTAGACTGGCAAAAGCTGTTTGCTGACTGCAATTGTTGCGGGATGGAGCCGTGTTCCGCTGCCGCCTGCGAGTATGATTC
>JACQPT010000186.1 GCA_016207415.1 Ignavibacteriales bacterium | reverse complement strand
CCTGTCGGTTTCCTTGTGTTGGAAAAAACTCACGATTTTCTCCCGACGTGGCTCGACTTTCTGACGGATGTTAATGTGTCGGGTCTTCTCAGTTTCGTCCTTGCAGCAGCGGGCATGATTGGAGGGTCTCTCTTTTATCAGCGCAAAGTCCCGGTGCGCAATGCTTGAAGCTGTATATTTCTGGATGGCGATTTTTCTTATTGCAGCCCTGGTGTTCTTCGGGATTGCCGTTGTCGTTGCCTGGAAAGGATTTGAGGACCTGAGAATGTTACTAACGACATCAGATAAAACCAAAAAACCGTGAGAATAGGCGCCGGCGCACATACATATAAATGGATTGACGACTGGGCTAAGATCCCGGACACACCGTCGGGCCGCGAAAACGGCCGCACGCATGGCGTCGTTGTCACACAATCAGGGAATGTCATTGTTTATCATCAAGCAAATCCTGCCGTTCTCATTTATGATGCGAAAGGAAAGTTGTTCAACACATGGGGAGACAGATTCCCCGGAGCTCATGGGATGACTCTCGTCGTGGAAAACGGAAAAGAGTTTTTGTGGATTACTAATGAGCGCTCTGCCGAAGTAGTCAAGACATCGCTTGAGGGCGAGACTCTTTTGAATCTCCAACAACCGGACCTTCCCGCGTACAGCAAGGGAAAATATTCCCCGACATGGGTAGCAGTTTGTGAGGAACGATACGGAGGGAATGGGGATGTCTGGGTCGCCGACGGTTATGGCATGAGCTATGTCCATCGGTTCGATAAAACCGGAAATTATCTTGCAAGCATCAACGGAAGCGAAGGGAAGGCTGGACCGTTCAATTGCCCTCATGGGATTTGGATGGACGCGCGCAGTAGTGAGCCGCAACTCTACATTGCCGATCGCGGGAACAAAAGATTTCAGGTCTATGACCCGGAAGGAAAGTTCAAGCGCTCGTTTGGCTCGGACTTCCTGACCAGCCCCTGCATGTGCATCGCATTTCAGGGCGAGCTTTTCGTTCCAGAGCTGACTGCCAAGTTAACTGTTCTCGATGCCAACGACCGGCTTATTTGTCGAATCGGCAATAATGAGGCGGTGTGCAATATCGAGGGATGGCCAAATCATCCGAAAACGCTCATTAAACCCGGCAAATTTAACAGTCCACACTCGATCGCCATCGATGCCTCGGGAAATCTGTACGTCGTCGAATGGATTATCGGCGGCAGAGTTACAAAGCTCGAGAAATGCTAAGTTCTAAACGGTTGCTCGCGAGAGAATCAAAAGCACTTTAAAGTGTGGGATCTTCTTGCGCTATCATCGGCGCTGGATCGCCCGAATCTCGAAGCTCTGAGGTGCAACATATCCACCCCTGATCTCAAAATCGATCACCCCGTCATCGTCAGCTTTAAGAGAAAGATATGCGATTCCGTTTTGAACAACTTGATATTCCCTGCCCGGTGTGAGATCAGAGATACGATGTGCTACCTGCGAACCAGCTGAGGAACATCGCTCGCTCCACCTCCTTCTTTCCACATTCTTCTCTGGCCATTCCTCAATCGTCAAATGGACAGAATCTCTCTGCCCAGTCTGCAGCGTCATTGAAGGTCGATTGGACCTTTTAAAAAAATATTCGAGTTTCCCATTCTCCCCGTTTACTGCAAAGGGCTCGGAGGAACGCAGGGTAAAGGATTGCATCGATACTTCGCAACCATCACTCTGCAAATGGATGGCGTAAGGTTGTCCTCTCCACCTGTACTTCACAATTGTTCCAGCGAGCTCTTTCGTGCTATGAGGCTCCAGATAGAGACGGTTATACTTTGGCTGAATCCCATAGATGTTTCTGAAAAGACCGACAATCGTCAGACAATTGTTTGCAAGGATATCGTCTCCAAGCCCTTTCTGTGTTAACCTCGAATACCTCTGGAAGGCAAGACCGTCCTCAATGTACTTTGCGAGAAGGCGATCAATGTACTTCACGGCAATGCGAGGGTCATAGGAAGCATAGGCGCGCACGCCCACTTCCCCCCATGCCAGAAAGATGTCACCGTTTTCGTAGTTCGGAAATGGATATTGGAACTCCATCCCCTCTCCATCAGCAAACGAGAACATGCAGAGTGGCCAGGAGAACAGGTCTTCCTTCTTCATTTCAGCTTCGACGCGGTCCAGAATTGCAGAGCGTCTTTCATGATTGTCACAGATACCGTAAGCAATTGCCATGAAGTTTACCGGTATCACAAGGTTGTTGCCATGCACGGAATTGTCTCTGTCAAGCCAGTAGACATACCATCGATTCCCGGGATCCCAGAAGCCTCCGTTGTTTGTCGTCTTGTTGAAAGTTTCCTTCAAACTCAGAGCGAAATCACGATACGTCCTGGCGCGGGATGAATCCTCCAGGAGTTCTTCCGCAGCGGACCAGAGGGTGAGAGCATAGTATAATTTGGCGTTAACGAACGCGTTCCTGTGAGAAGCCCAGATGACATCGATCCAGTCGCTCCCCTGCCTCCGCGTATGGCTGTCGGTCATCATCTCGACAAGTCCGTCCCCGTCGGTATCGCGCTTCAACAAAAACCCGAGCGCTTGCTCACACGTTTCTTTCTGACCGCGTACCCAGTCGAAGTCTCCCGTAAGTTCAAACAACTCAGCAACATTCGTCACGTAGTCGCAGTTGGAGTCGAGCAAGTATCCCCATTGTGCTTCGTAAAACCCGAGCGCATCGCATGTACCCGGCATGGCGTCTTCACACGTATATGCCCACCGTGCCTTAACCCTTCCCTCCGGTCCGATTGCATGATCCCGGTAATAATCCAGGGTCTGCTTGTACGACTTCAGATACTCGTCGCCATCCAGAGCGAGTCCGATCTGGGCGATGAACTGTTCGTGCAGGCAGACAGGGCCGAACGGAGTACGCCAGCTGTTCGAGCCGTGGAGATTCCGATCGATCACTCCAATGCGAGCTATCGTATTCATCAGCGTCCCCATTGCCTTCTTGTCCAACTGCTTAAATGTTCCCCTGTCATACTCTGCGTTGTAATCGATGGCCGTCAATTCGTACTCGACGCTGACGCTTCCTGATACCGGCTCGGGATTCCATGCATCTTCCCTGTCCGGCAAATATCTCCGTCGATGAAACTCAGGATCATAACGCGGAACAAGCTCGCGATGGGTGACGACAAAACTGCAACACACTTGATCTCCAGGCAGGCGGCTGAACCTCACCGCGACGTACTGTCCTTGTTGAGCGACTGCCGCGATGCGCAGGCCTTGTCCGCTATCCGCATTCCAGAACGTTACTGAGTCCGTGTGGACAGCGTAGGTTGCATGCACCGTATCGAAAAGCCTAAACCACGCGACACCTCCGGTCCCAAGCATCGCCGCCGTCCAGGTCGAGAGGGAAGGAAAGGTCCAGAGCGGCAGCAAAACCTCGTCCGCGACTCCATCTCCGCGATAGGTCCGTTCAATACCCCACCGGATGTGCTTGTCAGATCCCACAAAAACCCATTTTTCTTCTACCTGAAGAGTCTCATTGCCCAACCGGATGCCCGAAATCGTCACGGCTTCCTTCTCGACTGAAACTACAGGATCCCCAAAGCTGCTGATCGTTGCAAGCCGGGTGCCGCCGATGTCGACTCCTGTAAAAACACCTTGAGATTCTGCCAGAACCTGTTTTCCCCTCACGAAGAGCTGATCGACAATACATTTCCCTCCGTATTGAATCCGGAGAACAAGGCTGCCTCCCCCCGTGCTCAGAACGATATGCTTTTGGAGCGCATCATGATTGACAGGCATTGGATTGGCTGCTATGAATGAAATGAATCGAACTCTCTTAGAAAATACCAAAACGCGAATTCAAAGTCGTTAGAAAATTTTCGTGATAAGCTAAAATGCCGTTGCAATGGGTCAAAGCCATTATTTGTAGGATGGTAATTCTATGGAAAGTTCAATATCATTGGATCGTACGATTCCGGATCAACCGGGCCAAAGAGTATCAGCGTAAATCTGTCTTCTCGCAATGGAATTTTCGACGGACTCGATCCTCTTATCAAAGATATTGCATTCTCTTGTCATCCTTGAGGCGGTATTTTCGTTCCATGCCCTCCATGCACAGCTCTCGCTCAACCCCCGGTCGCGGCTTAACGATTCCATCTATGTTGGGCACGCGATAAAGTCGATCACAGATTCGGGTTTGTTTTTAGCTATGGACCTGTCTGCAAAACCTCTGGGCAAGGTTCGCGCCGCTGTCGGCAGCCGGCGTTATCCATCGGCGTATGAGGCGTGGGCACAATATTGGGGCTCGAAGCGCAAGCCAAGCTATATCACACAAAATTATCGTATGTTGATCGATACGGACATGCTTATGGGCTATGATACTCTTCGTGCGTATGTCCGGCAATATCCTGAAGAACGCGACACAATTCTTCGGCGTGCCATAATGTTGCTGGATCACAGAATCCCCGCCTGGGGGGACGTGGTGCTTGAGTTTGGACAGTCGATCGATTTCAATCGTAATGTGGGGCCATCCGGGAAGTACGGTTTTCACTACTGGATCTGGTCACGCCCGCTGAATGCAGCTTCCGTGATCACCGGGGACGAACGCTATACCGCGGTATTCGATGACATGTTCCAGCAGTGGTACGACCAACGGAACAACATTGACCGCAGCATCCCCGATTTTGATGTCGTCTATTATGAGCTCGGCCTTGGCGTCCGCAACCGAATCTTCATCGAATACTATAATCTCCCATATTCCCGCAGGAAGTGGACCACGCATCAAAAAATGTTAAAAACGATGCTCGGGGCGGCCCGCTGGCTCTATGAGCTCCAACGGTGGGAAGGGTACAGATCCGGAAACTGGCAAATTCATGGTTCCTATATGTTGACCCAAATTGCTCTCACCTTCCCCGAGTTTCACGAATCGCGTGACTGGCTTCAGGTGGGCCTCCAACGATTAAAAGAGCATCTGGAGCAGGATTTTTTTGAGGACGGAGGCCATTCCGAACGGTCTCCGCGCAATTACACACAAGCCTCGTACGTCGCTTACCGAAATTTGTATTACCTCCTTACCGAACATCGTCTCGAGCAAAGCTTCGCAGAAGAAATTCGGCATCGGATGTCAAACACGATCGATTGGTGGATAACCATGCTCGCACCAACGGGAGAAGTCCCCGCCATCAACGACAGCCACCGGGGGCTCTTTCCAGTTTTTCTGTTGCAGGACGCGGCCACTTTCTATCAAAAACGAGAAGTGTATGGAGTGCTGAAGGCGTTGTTCGGTCTCTCCGTTCCCATCGCGCAACCCAATCTTCCGCCTTTTACCTCCCGGAACATGGCGGCTTCTGGATTTGCCGTCATGCGGACCGACTGGAGTCGTGATGCGCTCTTTATGACCATCAACTATGGAAAGTGGAACGGCTCCCATACCCACCAGGACATGCTTGATTTCGAGGTTTATGCGAATGGACGCGCTCTCGCGATTGATGCCGGGATAGGGTTGACGTACGACGACCCACTGTACATTCCGTGGTATAAATCCTCCAGGGCTCATAATATGGTGGTTGTCAACGACCTGAACATGGAACGCGAACCGACAATCGGGAAGGAGATGACATGGTACTCATCCGGAACAATCGATTACCTCGGCGGCGAACATGAGGGCTACAAATCTAAAGGGGTGCACCACCGACGAAATATCGTTTTTGTTAAGCCTTCGTATTGGGTCATCTACGACAAATTGTCGAGCCAGACCAGCGGCGATACGCTCAGCTGGTATCTTCATACGCCGCTTCACCTTGCGAAAACGAGTAATGGTTTCACCACCCGGGAAACCCCAGGCTTTACCCTTTTTGTTTCGCCCGCGGACGTTCAGGTTCGTGAAGGAGAAGGAATGGCGGCCAGCACCGATGAGAGGATTCCTGGCCGTACGCAAAAGATTCAGTGGATTGCCTTCGACAAAATTTCCACCTCGGATCAGCAGGTGGAATTCCTGGTAGTGTTTGTGCCGTTTATGGAAACTGGTAGTGATATCTGGGTTAGTGTACGCGGTCCCGGTCACGTGTTAATCAAAAGAGATGCCGTGGCCGAGGAGCTATGGTTCAATTCGCATCATCCTCGAGACGGGTCCCTGGCGACAGATGCAGAATTTGTCATGATTCAGACAGGTCAACGTGGCCAAAGAGGGTTCTGGATCGTAAATGGAACCTCTCTGAAGGAAGGCAGCGGGACTATCTGGAAATCCGCCTCAAAGAGTTCAGCCGAGGGCGAAATTCCTAAGCGATAACAAACCGTCGAGCAGTGATTTTAGAGATCTTGAAAGGCAAGCTACAAAACAAATCTTGGATAGCATTTCAATCGGATCAGCCTGTAGCTCAATTTCCAAAATGGCCCAAGAACGTTTTGCGTGAGTGGCTGCCATTTTGAGAATCCCGGCATGCTTTTGATCGCGATCTGAAGAAATGGCGAAGTTGACGTAATTCGGCCCGGAGCTCAATTGGTATAGAGCAACGGCCTTCTAAGTTTTTCAACGAAAAACCAAAAGCCTTGATAACAACGCCCTTTCTTGTTCGAACACGCCGCAATCTTACCCAAAATCTCACGCCTAATCAATCAAATGATCGGTAAAACATATCTCACCACGAGATTTTAGAAAAGCTCGACGTAGGCTGGATGGGCAATATCTATAAACCAGGTAATCAAAACGCAGGCCAATTTCGACCTGTGTTTCTCGACAATCAACAGTTCATCTCGAGCACGTTACACAGTTGCGCAATGTCCCAACGGCCCGCTACAAAACAAAAACTCCCGGCCACAAGCCGGGAGTTTTATTTATGTTGGTAATCGGCCAGAACTGTGTAATTCCCGTCGTTTATTTTTTGGCCACTGATCAAGTCGATGTAAAACTGGGTGCTTCGCTGCGATTCAACTCGCTGGCAAGAGAGCAAACTTTCCGTATTGCTCTCGTGTTTTCCCTTACACAAGGTGTTTCCTCAACTCGCGCTTGAGCCGATGAATCTGCTCGCGCGCCTCCCTGAGCTTGTTCTTGTCCTTTTGTAGAATTGCTTCGTCACGTTGAGTTTTGAACCTGCGGATTTGCTGCTTGATCCCCGTCTTGTTAATGCCTACGACATGATGATGCGGGATTTCGATATTTAAGACTTTGCACATGAGCGGCAAAAGCTTCTCTTTGTGCATCGTGCTGACGCCCTTGAGATCATCTTGCCCGGAGCCGGCTGCGATTTCCCGAAGTTGCGCCACCGTCATTTTGTTTAACTGCTCATAGGTGTATTCCATGGGTCGCTCCCTCGCGGATGTCCATATGAGTACTCTTTCAGAGTCAATTGTACTTAGAACACATCTCAAAAATACCTTGTCATGCCCGCGGATTGTTAGCGGGCATCCAGAAAATAGTCGTTTTCTGGACTCCTGCTTAAAATCCGCAGGAGTGACATTGTATTTTTGAGATAGGTTCTAGTAACATTTTAGGATTTGGGCATGAAATAATCAAGAATAGAATTTTGCTTTAATCGTTCAAATGTTGAAAATGCCATTCTGACTCCATACCTTGTCTCCCACGCCAGAGAAAACCACTGTCAGGAGACAGATTAATGAAAAAACATCACGTTCGGTGGGGTAAGCCGCTCGTCGTTGTGGCAGCCTTGTTTCATCAGACGTTATATTCACAACAAGATACTTTGTGGTATGGTCACATCGCTTTCGGCGAAGGAAGATACGATGAGGCCATCACGGCGTACCAGGCCGCGATAAATCAAGGTGACACATGGGATTGGCTTCCCGAGCTGATTCAGACCGTGATGGTTCGGAGAGACCTGGGGAACATTCAGCCGGCAGATACCCACAAAATCGCGATGATCTTCGTTACTGAGCTCAATGAAATAACGAGTTCAGGAACGGTGAGCGCTCCGGATGTCACTGCCGGCCAGAAGGACAACTGGCACGTGTATTTCGGCGTGTTCAGAAAAACACTCGAAAGTTTCAGCAACGGTCAATGGACAGTAAGTATTGACACCGCTGATGCGGTTGCAACGTATGTATCAGGAGCAGCTCGGCCTAAGGACGACCCCGATCATCTTAACCTCGAGGAGTTCTTCTTCACGCGGATGTCTGACTATGATTCGTTCATTACCTTTTCGAACACGCGCAGTCCTGCCTTCGGGCTCGCACGACGATACCCTTACCTGCGCGGAGTCTTGTACGGCCCACATCGGGGCATGGCCCAAATAAATGCTGGAACGCATGGATATGGCGTCCTCCTGCACGAGTTCTTTCACATTGTCGAGTGGGTTTCAAACGCGATAAAGCCCGCTCATGGTTACCTCGATTCAATCAGGACCAATTTCCCAGGTTGGACAGGAACAACCGAATTCGATTATTACAGATGGCATTTTGCGGAAACGCTGCCTGGAGTGGGTTGGCGGCGATTGAACCACCGGACGCGATGGATTCCGTTTGAGAATAAGAGAAGCGGGTTTGATTCGCTGCAAAGCGTCTATTCTGCGATCACACTTGAAAACCGCCAAAGGGCGGATACTCTTGTGAAGCAGGGGAACACGTTCATCAGCACCGACAGTTCAGCAGCAGCAGCCAAATGGGAAGAGGCGACTGCTTTGAGTCCGCATCATGAAGAAGGGCTGATACGCTTGCGCGAGCATTATGAATTTATCGTACGTGATACGGTAAAAACGAGAAACGCTTATGACAAACTGAAGGTCAACAGGAGCGCCAACGACTTTTTCACGGTTGACACCGTCAACAAGAACTTTGGACCAGTGGTTGGACTCTGGCATCGCGAGGAGATAGGGAGAAACACACAATTCATCACAACGTGGAAGTTTGTGACCTGGGATATTTCCAAGTACGTCGCTGAATCAGGCAACTACACAGCCACGTTCTACTACACGCACGGTTTCACACAACTCGACATGGATTCTGTGTCGATTTTGGAAGACGGAATCCAGATTTCTTTAGATCCGCACCAGGGTGTTACAGGAAATGTTGTCACAGCGAACAACAGCTATGCCCTTTCCGTGGTGGGCTATAAGCCTTCGTCGGTTTACCTATTAAGGGCAAGGATAAAAGGCGGCGGAGGGATTGACAGCTATGGGCAAATTCATTTGCAACACAGCGGACCGGCAACGTCGGTTGAGGTTTTTTTCGAATCTCAGGCAACCTTCCACCTCTCTCAGAACTACCCCAACCCTTTTAATCCGACCACGACTCTTCGCTACACGATCCCCCTGACGGAATTTGTGTCCCTCGCGGTTTACAACGCGCTCGGCCAACGTGTCGCACTCCTCGTGAATGAAATACGATCGCCGGGGACCTATGTCGAGGTATTTGACGCACATGGCCTTCCCACCGGCATCTACTTTTACTGCGTGAAAGCCGGGATTTTCACTGAGACAAAAAAGCTGCTGCTGCTGCGATAAGAGACAGCTTCAGTCAACCACAATAACGAGATATCTATCCTGCCAGAATTTATCGGGCCTCTTGATTACGAGGTCGTCCCTTTTTTTATCCGCATGGGCGATCGCGAAAAACTCCTCGTTTCGCTTTGGGATAATCTCTTTTACTTTTCCCTCAACGGGTATCGTTTGTTCACGAGTCACATCCAGCGAGTTGAAATGCGACCTGTCGACACCGCTCGAAAGGACCGTCGTCGAGCCCAGCAGCCCCCAAAGAAATCCGCCTTCATGGGAAATAATCCCTTTTTCTTTCAACTCGTCCTCTTTCCCGACAACATAATAGACGGTGTTCAGGTTGTTTTTCTGCGTTTCGATGATCATGTCTTTTTCGCCGATGGTGCGCATGTTTTCGGCGACCGTGTTTTCCAATCCCTTAATCTGAGCTTCGAGTGTTGCTATAGACTGCTCCCGCTGCTCGATGATATTCTTCATGTTCTGCAGCATAGTATCGAGACTGGCAAACCTCGCCTCCGAGGAGCGCAGTTTCAGCTGTAAACCCGACAGCCTTCTGCGGTTTTCCCTGAGGTTCGTCCCAAGAGCAACGATCTGATTCAGGACCGATTTGCGAACTTGTTCATTGGTAAAGGCCGGCCGTCCTTCAAGCCCCGCCGCCTTCTGCAGCAACTGCGCTTCTTTTGATTTGGCCAGCTCAAGGTCTTTGTAGACCTGATTGATGGTTGTCATGATCTCATCGATATACTTGTCCCTCGCCGTGATGTCTTGCTGAAGCACCGAGCTTTGGTCCTGCATTTTGGCGATCTCGCCCTCAAGCTGCGCCGTCTTTTCCTTGTCGCATCCGGTCAGGATGAGCATGCCGAGAACGAGCCCGGCAACGAGTGTGGTTTTCATCTGTCCCCTCCTCATTTGGTGGAATTGATGGTCACGACTAAAATCGTTTCGATGCGAATGTCAATCAACTGAAAATTTTCTCATGAAGACTTTTTAACGTCGGGCTAAATTGCTCGTGTTCTCCAGAAGTATCAACTCGAATGCCAACCTCCATCTTTTGAAAAAAGCTTTTGATTTCCGAGCATGAAGACCAAAAAAGATTTGATGGCTTTTGACAAGATGACTCTAGAAGCGTCAGTTTTCGATTTCGAGCGGGTAAGAAGGTAACAGTGGTAACGTCATTACTTCGGCCCTTTTAGACAGCCTCAGGAAGAGAAGAGTTGAGAGGGCGTGTAACCTTTTTTCACAGTTCTACAAGCCTACAGTTTTTTTTGTAATCCCCCTCCCGAATGAAATGTAGTCTCAAAATTACACCATCCATCCGATTGTTAGTCTGGTCACACTTCTCTATCGTGGTGCAACATTTTTGGAGGGACGATGCAGACCGTGAAGATACTTGTGGCCGACGACAGCATGGAGTTTCGTACGGCTTTTACAAAAATGCTACAAAAGCAAAAAGGCATCAAGGTTGTCGCTCAAGCCAAGGATGGCGTTGAAGCCATTCTTCTTGCCCAGTTGTTGAAACCCGATGTTGTCATGTTGGACATCAGCATGCCGGTACTCAATGGACTTATTGTCGGAAGAAAACTCAAGCTGGAGACGCCAGGCACAAGGATTATTTTTGTGACGATTCATGATGAGCAGACATACGAAGCAATCGCCGACCTTATCGGCGCGGACGGATATATTCACAAATCTTCGATCAGGCAGGATTTGCCAAAAGTTCTTAATAAGGTGAAAAAAACTTTGCCCAAACATATTCGCCCCGCGCGAGACACCGCGGCGGCATTGAAATTAATGACGAGAGACACTGTTTTGTTCCGTAACAATTCATCCCATTAAACTTCGGGAGACATACCAAGAATGATCACTCGATATGCCATTGCGGCGGCAGCAGTTCTCATCTTCCTCACTGCTCCAATCATCTCACAACCTTTGAAATCCCCGCACACGACCGGAGCCGCGCTTTGGGAGTCCGTGGCGATTGACAGCAAGGTTCGGTCGTTTGCGGGCAACAATGAGTATGGCTCCTTGGCCGCAGCCGGAATGAGTCTCTCCCTGTTTAGTATTGACCCGATACTCGATGAGTGTTTCTTCGGTCGCGACGTTACACTTATGGCAAGTGCGGGGGCAGGATCCTGGTATCAAAAGGGGAATCTCGACAACGGAATCACGATCGAGTTTGTTGAAGTCGGTTTCAAGGTCCCGTTGTTGAATGTCACGAACATTCTTGGCCTGCGAGACGAGGTGGGGCTTTCCGTTCTTCCGTCGATGGGATTCCCTTCCATGCGCAACTACGTTACAGGGAATTTTTGGGGCGTGCCGACGAGGGGCATCGGGATAGGCGTGGATGTTGAGTTCTTTGATTTTGTAACGGCATCCCTGGAATATCACTGGACGAGAGTTGACCGGAAGTCTTTTCTCTGGGCCGACAGATACGAAACTATCGCCCTTGGATTATCCTTCGCCCTCGGCAAAGAATTACAGAAAACTCGTATGACTAACGAGTATAACGAAGCACTGCGCCAAAGAGTGCGATGGACGGAAGATTCTTTGATTGTGCTTGCGAATGAACTGCGTGCTTCTTCGATACGGAATCGGTTGTCCGATTCGTCGAACCTCGTGCACGAGGTGAGAGTACTTGCGGAAGAAATCCGCGCCCTCAAAAATGAAATGAGTGGTAGCCGTCTCCCGACGACAGAACTTCTCGCCGACGCCAGTCACGAGCAAGGAAAGGTCCGCATTGAAGGGAGTGTCACTCTCAGTTATGACAAGAATCGACTCCCAAGGATCAAAGTCATGCGCATTGAAAAAAAGATTTTTGAGGGAGGAGACCTTGTTGAAGAAGATTACCTTAAAAATATTCTTGCCGTGATCACCAATTACGATGGATACGTGTGGGAAATTGCCTACCGGGATGCCGAAGGCTTCCAAGGGTCCCGCGGAGAGGAATTAGCCGGCAAGATTCAGAATTTCTTTGAGATTTATAATTCAAAGTTCCGGAAGAAGTTTCAGGTTGTGCACGATGCGGCGATCTCAACGGAATTTGAGATTCGCTGTCTCGGAATGGTCAACCCATAATCACACCGCGACTCATGAGAAAAGTCTACATCGATTCTGCATACCGGACTGATATCGGATTGAAGAGAGAGCTGAACGAAGATTATTGCTTCTCGGCATCCGACCACTCTGGCGTAAGAAATGACATTTCGGGTGTGCTGGCGGTGTCGGATGGAATGGGCGGCCATGATGCCGGGGATATCGCCAGCAAGATGACCTGCGAATACCTTGAACATCTCTTCGTGAGGGGAGGGAGCGCCAGCCTTGCTCAGGAATTGGGAGTTGAGAAGGGCGATCTTTCGGCTCTGTTGAATGAGGTGTTTCGCAGGATGAACAAAAGGATCGTTGACCGAGCGAAGTCATTCGACCTTCTGCGAACAATGGGATGCACATGTGTTGTCGCCCTCCTTTCGCAGGAAAGCGCCACGGGTTCTTCGGTTCTTTTCATCGGTTGGGTGGGCGATAGCCGCTGTTATATTGTCCGCGACGATGACATTTTCCTGGCGACCGAGGACGATAGTTATGTGTGGGACCTTTACAAGAAGGGAAAAATCACATACCAGGAAATGAGAGTCCATCCCAAACGGAATGTGCTGACGCAGGCCTTGGGGACGGTCGAGTCTATTTCACCGAGGTTTAACCGGATCAGGCTCCAACCCGACGATATCGTCCTGTTATGCAGCGACGGTTTGCACGGATTTGTGACCGACCATGAAATGAAGAACATTCTCAGGTCGTCGCCGGACGCTGAAACAGCGGCGCAACGGCTTGTCGAAGCGGCCAACAGTGCAGGCGGCAAGGACAATATTTCGGTCGCTGTCGCTTACTGTCTTTCAGAACCGGCCCGCTCCTCAAGAGGAGTAAAAACCTTCTCTTCGATGGGCAGACTTGTTGCCGCCAGCGGAGTTTTTGGACTTCTGGCGGTTGGCGCTTTCCTTCTTGCAGAACCGTTTCAAGAAAGTCAGCCGGAAAGTCTGGTTGTCCATAGAGTACGGGTCATTGATAGGCCAAGTTTTTCCCGAGTCGGCGAGACCGTCTCTTTGGCGTTCTCTCTTGAGCCCTATGAACGTATCAGCAAAGAACGCGCGAGATATCGTCTGATGACCGCGGTCGATGGTGGCACACCTGACACGCTCGTGCTCTCCGATGTGGTGGAGCGCAATCGTAACATGTTTGTCGTTCCCCTACCAATGAAGAGAGTCAAGACGCAGACGGTGAGACTGACGCTGATGCGGGATGCGACAGTCCTGACGTCAGACGCAGGCGTCGTCGAGTTCAAGCAACCTCCATCGGTAACCGCTGACCGCCGGCGGTCATTCCCCGAGGTGAACCGCATTGAGGAACGGCCAATGTTCCGACTGACGCGCGGGATTGATGGGAAGATCCAAATCTGGGTGACAAAGGATTATGAAATCGACGAAGCTCTCGAGCTCGAAATCTCCGGAAACGGAGAAAAGGAAATTGTGAGGCTGACAAAGAAGAACCGTAACCTTCCGAAGGCATCCACCATCAAGTATGTACCAGGAGAAAGGGTTATGCTTCGGGTTGCCGGATCGCAGAAGGTGTGGGCGCAAACTCTCAGCTAAGGACTCACGGGGACGATGGATCAGACGATCAACGGTTACAGCTACAGCGAAGACGCACTGTTAGGGGAAGGAGGTTTTGCGCGTGTTTACAAGGCCCGGGATACCAGCAAAGATGTCGAAGTTGCTCTGAAAATCCTCAAGCGAGAGTTTGAAGAGAGCACAACCATTCTGGAATCTTTCTTTCAGGATCCTCAACTTGTGCGGGCATTCGACCATCAAAACATCATCCGCATTCTCGATGTCGGGCCGACGGAGCGTCCGTACTATTTCTCTATGGAATACTGCAGGGGAGGGGATCTGCGCCGGATGATTCATGCCCGCCGGAGGTTGCCGATCCGTACCGCGCTTGGATATGCGATTCCGATCTGCGATGCGCTGAGTTATTGTCATAGCGCTGAGCTTTTTCACCGTGATATCAAGGCTTCGAATATCCTCTTTCGAGACCTGAACACGCCCGTCCTCTCAGATTTTGGAAATGCCGTGGCTGAATATAGAGTCAGCGTCGACGGGCCCCAGAATATCGGGTCGCCGCCGTACGTAAGTCCGGAGGTTTGGGAGGAAAAGGAGTATACCACGGCAAGCGATTTGTACTCCCTTGGCGTTCTTTTCTACTACGCGCTTACAGGGACCTTTCCCTTTTCCGCGAAGTCCGTCGATGAATACAAGAAGATGCATTTGTTTGTGTCCCCGGCGGCTCCCTCGAAATGGAGGCCGAGTGTCATAACCGGATTAGACGAGATTGTTCTTGCGTTGCTGGAGAAAGATGGCCGAAATCGGATTTCCACAGCCCAGGAGCTGAAAGCGTCGCTGGAGAGTATTCACCGGCAGTATTATGGTGAGCCCGATACTATGCATCGATTCCAGGTCGTCCTGTGCATGGAAAAAGAGAAGGACTCGGGCGTTCTCGTCGCAACGTTTCCCTATCGCATAGGCAAAATGGACGCGACGGAAGGCGGGGAGATGAACGATTTTGTGGTTCGTACACCCGATCCCTTCGTCTCGAGGTTTCACGGAGTGATCGAACAGATCGAGGACGGGTTCCTCTACACAGATGTCAGCACGAACGGAAGCATCGTCAACGGCTCCTTTATCCACAAACAATCTATTGAGCTCTTAAGAGAAAACACTGTGGTACTTGGTGAGAGGACACAGCTCTTTATTAAACTCATCGAGGATCGATTCGAACAGCGTGAACAGGGGACCAGTGTTATTCTTCCGGAGATGAAGAAACCCGCCTTCGAAAGATTCAAAGAAAACATTTTGTCGATTTTCGCGATCATCACTGCTGTAATGACCGTTGCAGTGCTTTTTTCTCAACTTTAAGCGAGAATGTCCTATGAAGAAAATACCCATGTTGTTTTTCCTCCCTGTATCGATGCTCCTGAGTCAAAGCGCGCGGGTGCTGCCGTATCAGACGTTCAAGCCCAATCAAGATAGTGTGAAAATCCTTTTCAAGCTCCTTGACGCTGAAGGTCAGCCGGTTGAGTCACTTCAAAAGGAAGAGATCCGCGTGCGAGATGACGGTACTGAGGTCGCGGGTTTTCAGCTCAACTATCAACAAATACCGAGCAGGGAGAAGGCATATTTCGTGCTGGTGCTTGATGCAAGCGGGAGTATGCGCAGTGGCGGGAAAATTGACAGGTTGAAAGCATCGTCAATCGCGTTTATCGACGCATTGTCCTCAGAGGATTTCTGTTCCATTATTCTTTTTTCGTCGAAAGCGAGATTGGCAGCAGGTTTTACCGGGGACAAAACACTTCTCAAGGAAAGAGTCTGGGATATCGTTCCAGGCGGACATACGGCAATCTACGACGGCATCTATGAGGCCATGAACCAGCTCCAGGCCCAACCTCCTCAACGCAACAAAACCATCCTGTTGATATGCGACAGTGAGGACGAGGGGAAATCGCTGTTTACCCTTTCCGACGTCATGAACAGGATGCGTGAAATGAGAAACCTGACGATCCATGTTTTTGATGTGAACACAAAACAGGAAATGAGCGACCTTCGACGGCTGGCACAACTTTCGAGAGGAACGTATACGTTCGCGCCGACTTCCTACGCTGTGTCCAGCGGTTTCGCACGATTCCTAAATCAAAACAGAATGTCGTACGCCCTGACGTACCGAATCGGTTCGGACAAGAAGCCTACAATCCATAAAGTGCTCATTTCATTTCCCTTCGACGGAGTTCAACAACAATTCGAAACAGAGTATGAAAGTTCCTTTTCCAGCAGCGCCCAACTCTTGCCCGGCAAGCCAGTGTATTATGTAGGCGGAATTTTTCTCGTCCTGGCGGGGATTGGCGGGGCACTAGTGTTTGTCAGAAAGCGAAAGGGATCGACGAACTACCCGGCTTCCCATCGTGGGAACGAGAAGTTGGACGAGCCCAGAATGGTTTTCAACCAGTTGGAACAGTTTCGCTCAGAGCAAACCCGCTCCATGGGCTACCCTGAAATCGACGTCGACGAAAGAACAGTCATCCTGGACCAGCGGAAGAGGAAGCAACACGTTTTGGGTTATCTTGCGGTGAAGGGGCCAGGAAAAGACGAGGTCATAGAGATCGAATCTCATGAGGTGCTGATCGGGCGCAGTCCACAATGCAGAGTGCTCTGTTCCGACCAGAGTGTTTCTCGTTTGCACGCGAAGATTCGCAAGGAGAGCGACGGCTTTGTTGTCTATGACCTAGGGAGCGCCAACGGCACTTTTGTCAACGGTGAGGAGATTCAAAAGAATATTCTGAAGGAAGGGGACAAGATAGAGATTGGCAACTATGTCATCGAGTTTGCGGGAGTTCCAAAAACCGACGAACAGTCAATGAAGGTGGAGACAGTATGATAGCTGCAAAAACATACGAATTGGCGCGTGATTACAAGGCGGCGTTGCGCAGTTATCTCGCCGGGGCTGGTGAGCCGGCACTTCAACGCGCATTTGAATTGGGCCGCAAGGCTGTTGAAGAGGGCATGGGAAGCATTGACCTCGCCCTCGTTCATCATGACGCTCTTGCCAATAATCTCGTTCAAGTCCCAAACCTCGAAGAAGGAATGAGGGTGGCGAAGCTGGGTTCGAATTTCTTTGCGGAAACGCTGGCCCCCATTGAAATGAGTCACAGAGGTTTCCAGGATGCAATCCTTACGCTCAAAGCGTCCGAAGAACGATACCGTACTGTGGTCGAAACGGCATTGGACGTCATTTACACGCTTTCCGTTCATGGGACGCTCACATCGCTCAACCCGGTCTTCGAAGCGATTACCGGCTGGTCCCGCGAGGAGTGGATCGGCAAGCATTTTATCGGTCTCATCCACCACGAGGACCTGGGGCGGGCGCTCTCAATGTTTGAAAAAACTCTTCGCGGCGAGATTCCTGAGATGTTTGAACTCCGTGTGGTAGCAAAATCGGGGAGCATACTTGTCGGAGAGTTCAAAGCAACACCGCAGTTCCAGGATGGAAATGTGGTGGGCGTGTTGGGGATTGCGCGGGACATCACCGAGCGGAAGCGTGCAGAGGAGAGAATCCGTGAACAGGCTGCCCTGCTGGACATGACCCATGACGCGATCGTGGTTTGCGATATCGCCGGCAAAGTAACGTACTGGAACAAGAATGCCGAGCAATTCTTCGGGTTCATTGCTGCCGAGGCGCTGGGAAAACATGTATCGGAGGCGATGATGGCGTCGGATGCGGGCGAGATTCCGGGCGCCTTTGATTCAGTGCTTGAACGGGGCAACTGGCTTGGGACAATCGTTCGGAAAACCAGAAATGGAAAAGAGATCACTATCGAAAGCCGCTGGATGCTGATCACGAACGGCCACAGCTTTCCGGCATCGGTCTTTATTGTGAATACTGATGTCACGGAACGGAAGAACTTCGAGGCACGACTCATGAGAGCTCGACGGATGGAAAGCCTTGGTACGCTGGCGAGCGGCATTGCGCACGACCTGAACGACGTGCTTTCGCCCATTCTCCTGGGTGTGCAATCCCTCGGTCGGGTAGTCCAGGCTTCAGAATGTCCAGGGATAGTTCAGTCGATAGAGTCGAGTATCACTCGCGGCGCGAAAATGATAAAACAAATTCTCACCTTCGCCAGAGGAATTGAAGGGGAAAAAGCTCCGGTCCAATTTGCAGCCCTCTTTCAGGAATTGAAGGAATTTGCATCAGGGGCTTTGTCCAAGTCAATCGATGTGAGAATCCACGTCCCCTCGGATCTCTGGACGCTCCACGGCGATATTACCCAGCTGCAGCAGCTTTTCATGAGTCTTTGCGTCTATGCGAACAGCGCCATGCCACAGGGTGGTGTATTCACCGTAACGGCAGAGAACGTGCAGTTCGACCAAAATTATGCAGGTATGGATCCGGAAGCAAAAGCAGGACCTTATATTCTGTTGTCAGTCACCGATACGGGCAAAGGTATCCCGAAGGATCACATTGAAAGAATCTTTGATCCATTCTTCACGACGACAGCAAGCGATTCTCACCTGGGGATTAGTTTGTCCACCGTCCTGAGTATTGTGAAGAGTCATGAGGGTTTTGTGCGTGTTGACAGCGAGGTTGGCAAGGGAACGCAGTTCCGAGTTTATCTGCCGGCCATACAAACGCATGAACTTGCTGTGCCGCACAGTCGAAAGAGAGAATTACCACTCGGCGGAGGAGAAGCCATTCTCGTGGTGGATGACGAAGCGGCGATTCGCGAGATTACAAAAGCGACCCTGGAAACGTATGGCTATAAGGTGCTGACTGCAAGCGACGGGGCAGAGGCAGTGGCCTTATTCGTTGAACACAACGATGAGATCAAACTCGTTCTCACGGACATCATGATGCCTTGCATGAACGGAGACACGGCGATCCGCGCGATACTGCAAGTCGACGAACACGCTAAGATCATTGCTACGAGCGGATTGACGTCCAGAGAACAGATTGAGGACGTCATCGGTCGGGACGGCATCTCCTTCCTTCCGAAGCCATACACGGCCGACAAGCTCGTCCATACCATCAGCGAAGTGCTTCGGAAGAGTTGACACCGTGCTTGCTCAAAGAACACCCATCTTTTCCTGGTTTCGTAAGCCCGACGCGAAAGACGATCAGATTCCTGCGGCGGAAAATTCGCGACTAAGGCCCGCCGAGGCTCTTCTTGATTACCTCGTATCCCATCTCTCAGATCCTAACTCGGCTCGATCTGTTCTGGCGGCTGTTGAAGACTTCCGCCGGCAGGTTCCGGCAAGCCAGGACGAGCAACTCCCCGCCGTCTATCTTCAGGCGGAGCAGTACCTTGTGGAGCTTGACCCATACAAGAAATTTCTGCGCGAGCAACTACGAGAGATTATAAAGACACGTTATGCGGCTCTCGTCGAGGGTCACCCACATTTCCAACTAATTTTCCATCAAGCCGGGCGTCAGGAAATGCTTTTATGTCAGCGCTTCCTTTCGTCGGTACTGTCGTTGGCCTCTCCCGCGGCCTGGGGAAACCTGATAGGTCAGATTGCTTCTGCGCTTCAATGGGTGAATAGAATTCCTCACGTGTCGAGAATTCCGGCCATGCTGGGAGAAATGGAAGCAATTCCCGTTAAAGAGAGTGAATGGGTGGAGTTGCTGCGGAAATGCTCCCGGACAATGTACGGCAAGCTGGAAGCAAATATCGGCGAGAGGGGGACGACTCAGATATACGAACAAGCCTATGGCGACCTTGCCGACAGCTACATCGGCCTGGAGACATTCCCCGTTGTTATCGACCTCTTGCCCGACAACCTCCTTGACAGGGAGAAGATCGCTCTCCTCAACCTCGGTCGAATCCGTCGAGGGTTGTCCGACAAAACAGAGCAGCTGCACGAAATCAACGAGCAATTGTTGACGAAAAACAAAGAGCTTGCAACGATGCGAAGCGAGCTGAACAAGGCAAAGGATGAACTTGAAACGCGGGTTGAAAAGAGGACTGCAGAACTACGTTCGGCAAATGAGCGGCTTGTTGCGGAGGTCCAGGAGCGCGTTCGGACCGAGGAAGCACTTCGGTTGTCGCAGGAATACGCGCGCAACATTATTGACAGTTCCATTGATATGATCATCGCTGTGGACACCGAACGCAGAGTCATAGAGTTTAATCGTACGGCACAGGAGACATTCGGTCTTACCCGTGAAGAGATTATTGGAAAAGATGTTGGAACTTTATATGCCACGACTGTTGATTCCCGCGAAGTCCACAAGAATACGATTCACAAGGGAGGTTACATACAGCAGGTTTTGAACAAGCGTAAGAATGGAGAAACCTTCCCGAGCCTTCTCTCCGCTTCCTTGTTGAAAGATGCAGGTGGAGCAGTGATCGGTTACATGGGGATTTCGCGCGATATCACAAAGGAGAAACAGGCTGAGGAGGAACTCCGAAAGAGCGAAGAAAAATATCGAACTCTTTTTGAAGAATCGAAGGACGTCGTCTTTGTGAGCAATCCTGGCGGCATGTTGTTAGACATCAACCCTGCCGGTGTTGAGCTTTTCGGGTATTCCTCCAAAGATGAGTTCCTGACAATAACGAATTCCGATTTGTTCTTCCGCGAGGAAGATCAGGGACGGTATCACGACCTCCTGCGGACTCAAGGCTACGTCAAGGATTTTGAGCTGGAGTTGAAGCGGAGGGACAATCAGAAAGTCGTCGTCGCCGTCACCGCAAGCGCCATGCGCGATCAGGAGGGGAAGATTCTTGCCTACCGTGGTATCATGCGCGACGTTACAGAACGGAGGCAGCTTGAGCAGCAGCTCCTCCAATCACAGAAACTCGAATCGATTGGTCTACTTGCAGGGGGCATCGCGCACGATATTAATAACGTCCTGACGCCGATCATTATGGCTTCGGAGATCTTCCGGGACAGGCTTGACGATGAAGAGAGTCAGAGAATGCTGGACATGGTGGAGTCGAGCGCAAAACGTGGGGCCGACATTGTGAAGCAGATCCTCACCGTTGCAAGAAGAGTCGAAGGAGAGAGGGCTGAAGTTCAAATTAAACACCTCATCAAAGAAATGGCAAAGATCGCCGAGGAAACATTCCTGAAATCGATCAAGATCCACACCAACATCCAGAAAGACCTTTGGACCATCCTCGGAGATGCCACACAGCTTCACCAGATTCTTTTGAACCTTGCCGTGAATGCAAGGGATGCCATGCCCGACGGCGGGACGCTTACACTGGCTGCGGAAAATATTCTACTGGATGAGCATTACGCACGAATGCATCTCGATGCAAAGCCGGGGCCTTACGTTGTGCTTCAGGTGGCCGACACGGGCGTCGGGATCGCACAAGAGAAAATTCACAAGATCTTTGAGCCATTCTTTACCACGAAAGAGCCGGGGAAGGGAACGGGACTCGGTTTGTCGACCGTGCACGCCATTATCAAGAACCATAAGGGTTTTATCAATACGTACAGTGAAGTGGGCAAAGGGACTCAATTCAGCGTTTACCTACCGGCACTTTCTGCCAGCACATCGATGGAACAGGAGAAGGAACAGACCGCGATTCAGCCGGGCAATGGAGAGCTTATTCTCATCGTTGACGATGAATCGTCCGTCCTTGAGATTACGAAGGCAACCCTTCTGAAACACGGTTATCGGGTTGTGGCAGCGATGGAAGGGACGGAAGCGGTGGGGTTGTTTGCAAAGAATAGGAACGAAATCAGGGCGGTGATTACTGATATGAGCATGCCCGTGATGGACGGTATCGCGACAATTCGTGCCTTGCGCCGAATTGACCCGCAGGTTCGCGTTATCGTCGCAAGCGGGCGTGCAGAACACAAGAAGGAAACTGAATCTGCGAGTCTGCGCGTTGAGGCATTCCTGGAAAAGCCTTACACGGCGGACAAGCTTCTACGGTCGTTGCAGGAAGTTCTTGCAGGTTTGAAAAACTAACCCTGCATTGTCTGCACGATGTCCATCGGTTTTGAGGAGGATTTATGGGAACACAACAGATGTTGTATGTTGCGCTGGGCGTCATCATTGTCGGTGTTGCCATCGTTGTCGGCGTATCAGCGTTCCAGTCCAATGCGATTGAATCCAGCCGTAACGCACTCATCGACGATTTGTTATACTTTGCCACCAAAGCACGGTCGTACTTCTGGAAGCCGTATAACCTGGGGGGTGGGAATAAAAGTTTCGACGGAATCGATATCACAAAGCTCTCTGCGCGGACCGAAACAGATAACGGTCGTTACTATATCGAGAATACAACATCCGATGAGGTTGTTCTTGTTGGCGTGGGACGCGTCGTTTCGGGAGTTGATACGATTAGGGTTCGGATGCGAGTGAACGAAAGTGCGAACGAAATTGAAATAATAAACTAACTTCCTGGACTTCCGAGGTTTAACTCAGTCTCACTCATAAGCTTCCGCAAATCTAACTCTCCCGCGAGGGTAGACTTCAGAAATTCCGAGGGAAAAAGGGGGAAAAATTTCGGAAGCCCCTTCTGTCAACTTAACGCTAACTGAATCGTCCGCTCGAGTTTTTCCCTCGTAAAGGGCTTCGGCATATACGCTTTTGCCCCAATTTGCTTCGCACTCTTGATGAAGAAATCGTCCGAAATTGCACTCATGACGATAAACGGGATGCCCTTGAACTCTTCTCCATACTCGCCCTGAGTCATTCTTTCACAGAATGTAAACCCCGTGATATCAGGCGTGCCAAGGTTGACGTCGCTGATGACAAGTGAAGGTTTTGTTTGCTTCATCAATTTCAAGGCCTGGTTGACAGTTTTCGCGGTCAGGACGCTTCCGTATTTTTGCTTGAGGATCATTTCGATGAATTCCAGTATAAACTCCTCGTCATCGAGCGCAAGAATAACCGCCGGCTGAGTCGTGACTCCTAGTTCTTGCCGCACCTGTGCATGTATCGCTTTTTGCTGTGCCGGAGGGACTTGATACAAGTTGCCGAGGTTTTCAAGAACTTCGGATTCATCATGCGACAGTCTCCCATGTTTCCAAGCCTCTTTTACGGCATCGATGAACGCTTTCGATCTGACCGATTGTTGAATCTGAATATGTTCTTTGTCCGTGATTGAAAGCGATATTCGCAATCCCTTCGAAAGATCTTCCAGTACATCGGGGGGAAGCTTGTATTGCATCATAACCATCATTTGAGTGCGGTAGGTCTCGAGAGCGACCTCCCTTGTTTTTTGCTCTGCTCTTTGGAGAATTGTTTGATGCTCATCCTCAACTCGGACAGCAAGCTCTACTTCTTTCTTGGTTTGCTCTTCCTTCAGTTTCTTGAATATTTCAGCCTGGATTTGGCGTCGCTCGGCTTCCGTCTTGGCGATCATTTGCAGCTTAAACTGCTGCTTCATGCGGTCTAATTCAGCTTCGGTCTCAGCCTTGAGCTTATCCATAGTGCTCTGCTCTTCCAATTTTGACTTACTCACCGCCTGGGCCCGCTCAACCGAAGCCTTGAGTTCTTCGAGCGCTCCCCGGGACTGTTCCTCGAGGCGATGCTTTTCTTCTTCGAGCAATCGTTTCACTTGTTCGCTCATCCGTTGTTCCATCGTTTCCACGCGCTTCAGCGCCTCCGCCTCGAGCGACTGCAGGTCTTTTGCCAGGAGTTCTTTGCGTTCATTGACGGAAGCCTGGCGTGCCCGCTGTTCCAGCTCTTCCGCGTCTTGCTCCTTCTGTTTCCGTTTCTGGGCTTCCATCTCCTGGAGGGAATGGATTTCATTGACCTTTTCGTGCATCATGGCCGGGTCGGGCTGTGGCAAATCCCGTTGACTCGCAGGGACTCCTTTTTTTGCTTCAGACTCGGTAATAAGAGCCACGATCCTGTCTTCGTAGGCTCGCGCATACATGTTTTTTGGGTCATGCTCGTATACTTTTCGGACACTGGCAAGGGCTGCGTTCAAATCATTTGATTTTACGGCCTGGTCTGCTTGTTTGAGCAATGCGCTTACCCGGGTCCGACGCTCTTCCTGGGCTACCTGCGCGGTGGAATTCGGGGGGCTGGAGAGGCTGGGCGTGGGGGTTTTTCGTGCTGACTGCATGGCTTATGTTGCAAAACGAACACGAAAAAAACCATAGAGGTCGGTCAGTAATTTACCTCATATGTTCTTACTAGGCAAGATACTGTAATCTTCTCATCTGTACTAACGTAGGTTGAAATTACACAGAACGCCTGATTGTGCCCGTCGAAGTATTTATCTATCGTGATCGTGCCGTTTGTGTAAGAAAGTTACTGCTGTAGGCGGAGAGTTGACAATTCTTGGTGATGGCAATCAATTCACAAAATCAAAAAGAGCATCTCACTATATAATAGGAGGCTTCATATGCCCAAAGGCAATAAAGAACTGCACGACTTGGGGACCCTCACGACAGAAAAATCTTCCACGGTGGAAGACAATATTGCGTTGCTGCGGGAACTTGTCTCCCACTTGAGGCAAAACCGAACGCAATTGCGTCAGGAATGGGCCCGGCGTATTACAGAAGCAAAACTCCTGACCGCCATGAGCCAGGAAGAAATCTTCACGGAGGCCACCGCGGTGTACGACAATTATGTTGAGGCCCTAGAAACGGGGACGTTTGAAGCACTGCAGGCTTACGCCCGAAACCTCTCGGAACGTATTATTCCCCGAGGCGTTGAAACGCATGAAGTTATTGGAATCGTCTTGTTGCTGCGCGACGTGCTTGCGCGCTCGTTGTTTGCCAAATACCAGCACGACTTCGCGCTGCTCTTCAGGATTCTGGACGCATACGAGCCGGCTGCAAATAGAATCGCGAACACGGTATCGGTAGGGTTCGTGCAAGAGCGTGAACGAACCATTCGTCAGCAGCAGGAAGCTATCCGAGAATTGTCGACTCCTGTGCTGCAGGTTCGCGAAAGATTGCTGATCCTTCCTATCATCGGGGTTATTGACCCACAACGATCCCGTCAATTAACCGAGCAACTCCTGCGTGGAATTCGCACCAACCGTGCGAAGGTTGTCGTTATCGACATCACCGGTGTTGCCGCCATGGACTCCAATGTGGCCAACGCCCTGGTGCAGACGGTGGAGGCGACGCGCTTGCTGGGTGCTACCGTTATCGTCACCGGCCTTTCCCCGGAGATTGCTCAGACTCTTGTCACGATCGGCGTGGATCTGGCGAAAATGAATACCGTCGGTGACTTGCAGGGTGGTATCGAAGAAGCGGAGCGACTGCTTGGTTACAAGGTTGTGCCGATTAGCGAAACCGCTCAATTGGCATAATCGGTCACGTATTCCTGTTCTACGTTTCTGTAATCACATTCGCCAAAAGAGCGACTAAACACAAGGGAGAGACATTGTGGAAGTCCCTATACTAAAGCAAGGTTCCTACCTTATCGCAACCTTTCAAGCTGCGCTGACAGACGAAGATCTCCTGAAGCTGCAGGATGCCCTTGTTATGCAAGTTGGGAAATACAGATCCCGGGGGGTCATTATTGATGTCACAGCACTCGACGTTATGGATTCGTTTGCTGCACGCACTCTCCGCAGTCTAGCCTATATGGTACGACTCCGGGGTGCGGATACGGTTATTGTCGGTATTCAGCCAGAGGTTGCTTTTGCCATGGTTCAATTAGGACTGACGCTGGAGAGTGTGAGAATTGCACTAGATTTGGAAGAAGGCCTTGCGATTATGGACCAGCGAACAAAAACCGGCAAAGGTCTCGCGTTGGTAGATCAGCGCGCAAAGAGAGGCGTTCTACGTGAGAAATGAGCCCCAGGAGTCGCTGATCTCCAAGCTCGCGAAGGCGCCAATATCTGTAAACGGAGAGATTCGTATTCCCATCAGCTCCGACGCAGATATTGTCATAGCCCGCCAGCAAGGACGCGCCATGGCCGAGCAATTGGGTTTTTCCGCCAGCGACATGACCATTATTGCAACCGCGATTTCTGAAGTTGCGCGCAATATTATCAACTTTGCCAGGCGCGGTGAGATGATCATGAGCCCGTTTCAACGGAGCCCGCGTCGAGGAATTCTTGTTGTCGCTCGCGATCAAGGCCCCGGAATTCCCGATATCCATTTGGCAATGCAAGATGGATATTCAACGGGAAAGGGACTGGGAATGGGCTTACCCGGTTGCCGACGGCTTATGGATGAGTTTGAGATTCAATCCGATGTCGGCAAAGGAACGACCGTTGTCATGAAAAAATGGAGCCCTGAGTATGACACGGGGCCCTGAGAACAGTCTGCTCGACTGGGGTGTCGCATCGATCACTCTTCCGGGGCAAACTGAGTCGGGAGACCGTCATGTCGTGCAATATTTTGAGAAGGGAGTTCTCGTCGGCGCCATTGACGGCTTGGGCCATGGAAACGAAGCGGCTGTGGCTGCCAACATCGCAACGGAGATCTTACATGATTTTGCCCATGAATCGGTGATTTCCCTCATCCGTCGAGTGCACGAAGAATTGATATCGACGAGGGGTGTCGTCATGACTCTTGCCTCGATCGATATCGTCGAAAATACGATGACATGGCTCGGTGTCGGAAACGTCGAAGGAATACTCTTGCGCTCTGACCCACACATAAGCCCGTCGCAGGAGGTTGTTTTGCTGCGGGGAGGTGTCGTCGGATATCAACTCCCACAACTCTATGCATCCGTTGTGCAAATCTCGCAAGGAGACACGCTCATTTTTACGACCGACGGAATAAAAAACGGCTTCTACGAATCGCTCGGCGCGAACCATGAAGCACCCAAGAAGATCGCGGACAGGATTTGTTCTCAGTACGGAAAAGGGACCGATGACGCATTGGCTCTTGTAGCGAGATACGTGGGGTTGAAGTCATGAAGGAGAGTCTCCAGTCACTGTTTGATCTCTACAGCACGGTGCTCTACGAATATCTGAAGGGGGCCGGAGAAGCTGGCCTGGAGCGGGCGTATGAGCTCGGCCGGAAGGCCGTGGAAGAGGGAGTCGGTTGCCTCGACTTGCTCAAGATGCATGAAGATGTCGTTGATGCCATCATGCGCGAAAACCATGGAGCCACCGAAGAACTCGCACGCAATGTTCATACGGCAACGAGATTTTTTGCGGAAAGTCTTTCACCGTATGAAATGACGAGCAGAGGTTTTCAGGAGGCGATTGAGACACTCAAAGCGCGCGCGGCTGACCTCGCCGATATCAACAGACAGCTTGAAAAGGAAATACATGAGAAGGAGCAGGTAGAAAAAGCCCTGCGCGAGTCGGAAGAACGGTATCGTCTGCTTATCGATACCGCTCGGGATGTCATTTACACCCTTTCGCCGGAAGGAATCATCACCACGCTCAATCCGGCATTCGAGCGAATCACCGGATGGCCGAGACATGAATGGATCGGCAAAGCGTTCCAACCTCTGGTTCACCCTGACGACCTGGGCTTGGCCATGCAAATGTTCCAAAAGGTCCTCAGTGGCGAATCCCCTGCCTTCTTTGAGTTGCGGGTTGTTTCCAGAAGTGGCGAGATTCTGGTTGGCGAATTTGTCTCCACTCCCCAGTTTAATAACAACATCGTTGTGGGAGCGCTGGGAGTAGCGAGGGATATTACGGCAAGAAAGCGTGCAGAAGAGAAACTGCGACAGAACGAGGAGCTGTTCAGACTCATCACGGGGAATATCACCGACCTGATAGCAATACTGGATACCCAGGGAAGGCGCCTCTATAATAGCCCGTCTTACGGACCTCTTTTGGGTTTGCCCGAGGATCTCCTTGGAACAGATTCATTCGCTGATGTTCATCCCGACGATCGGAACCGGATCAGGAGAATATTCTTGAATACTGTCGCATCCGGGCTTGGGCACAGAGAAGAATATCGCCTGCTGTCGAAGAATGGTGCAGTCCGCCATATTGAATCACAGGGGAATGTCATTCGGAATAAGGGCGGAAAGATTGAACAGGTGGTCGTGGTTTCCCGGGATATCAGCGAGAGGAAGATCGTGGAGGAGAAGCTGAAACAAAGCGAGAAACTTCTTGCCGCAGCTCAGCAGCTAGCTCATATTGGCAGCTGGGAATGGAGTATCGACACGAACAAAGTCAGCTGGTCCGATGAGATGTGTCGAATCTATGGCGTTCAACCGAGCAAATTTTCGGGGTCGTATGAGGCGTTTCTCGATCGAGTTCATCCTGATGATAGAGCGTACGTTCGCAAGATCGTCGGAGATGCTCTGCAATCAAAAGAGGCGTTTGTGTATGAGCATCGCATTGTTCTCTCTGATGGCGGAATAAGGTTTTTGGAAGCACGTGGGGAGGTTATCGTCGACGGAAGAGGGAATCCCGTTCGCATGGTAGGCACCGGCCAGGACATTACCGAGCACAAGAAGGCGCACGAATCTCTTCAGGCGCTCGCAAAACGCGTTGTGGAGGCTCAGGAAGAAGAACGTCAGAGGATTGCCCGTGAGCTCCATGACGATGTGGGACAGCGTCTGGCCGCGGCCAAGCTGCAGATGGAGGCGATGGAGGATGAATTTCGAAACCGCAAAACCTCGCTCTTCAGACAACTCCAAAGATCACGAAAGCAAGTGACGGCATTGATCAATGAAATCCGGAGAATCTCGGCCAATCTCCGCCCGGCGACACTGGATGACCTCGGATTGGTGAAGGCGCTGGAGGTTCTCTGCCGGGAGTTCCAGCAGGCGAACAACATTAAAGTCCGCTTCGTCTCGGACGGTCACACACAGAACGGAACTGACCTGCACATTGAAACGACCCTGTACCGCATCGCGCAAGAAGCGCTCTCGAATGTCTTGAAGCACGCTCATTCCAGGAGCGTTGAGGTTCAGTTGCAGCGTAAGGACGATACCATGGCACTGATGATTCGCGATTACGGAAGGGGCTTTGAATTGCAGAAGGCATCGCTGCGCAAAGGTTATTCAGGATTCGGCTTGATAAGTATGAAAGAACGTGCTATGTTGATCGGCGGTGTCTTTCAGTTGGACTCCGTACCTCGAAAAGGCACAACAGTTCGCGTAGAGATACCAAATCTTCAAAAGATACCCTATGAAAAAAATCAGAATTCTCCTCGCGGATGACCACAGTGTCGTTCGCAGCGGCTTACGGTCTCTCTTCAAGACGACAAAAGAGTTCGTTGTCGTCGGGGAGGCTTCCAACGGCGAAGATGCCGTACGCCTGGCAGGACGGCTGAATCCGGACATAGCGATCCTCGATATCTCGATGCCGAAGCTCACTGGTATCGAAGCAACGCGGCTCATCAAGGAGCAAAGTCCCCAGATAAAAGTGCTGATCCTCACGATCCACGCGAATGAAGAGTATATCTACGAGATGATCCGGGCCGGCGCCAACGGATATGTTTTGAAGGATGCAGAAAAGAAAGAAATCTTCACAGCTGTGCGGACAGTGGCCGCAGCTGAGCCCTTTTTTAGCCCGAATATTTCTAAGCTGATTATTGAAAAATTCGTCAAAAGGGCGAAGGAGCCCAGTCCCGAAAAGTCACTCATCGACCAGAAGCTGACCAAACGGGAACAAGAGATTTTGAGGCTTATCGCTCAAGGGCTTACGAGCAGGGAAATAGCTGAAAAGCTTTACCTGAGCCCTAGTACTGTCAATACGCACAGGGCCAATATGATGCAAAAGCTCGACATTCACGATACTGCGAGCCTCGTTCGGTTTGCCATCCAGGAAGGACTCGTCAGGGCTGAAGCAACCGTGTAAAAACACCCTTCTTACTTAGTTTTAACTACTCAAATCTCAACAATCCCCCTATGACTAGTGTAATTCTGAAATTACACAAGTCATGCGATTGTTCATGCCCGTCTGATTGACGACATTGATAGCCACAATGAGGGACAGTTATCAATGATCCTAATAATCGCCTTCTGCATCTACAGTGCACTCATTTTTCTCACCTTACGTTTCTTTAGGTTGGTTCACTCGTGGGATGAAGAAGTGGGACTCATGTTGAGGCGAAGGAACGAGCGTAAAAAGGTGAATAAACGGGCGAGGAAGAGGATGCGCGGAGGACGGTTGCGGGAGGTTCCGAGAGAGGTTTCCATTGTGTGAAGCTGAAGTGAGCAAAGGGGGAGATGTGCTAACTAATCGGGACGTGATCGGAAAGTAGAGTCTATGTCCTGTGTTGTGCGCAGAGGCGAGGCCGGGACCACGTTTCAAACACTGATTCTTGAAAATCGCAGGAGGGAATTTCGGTGGGGAAAAACAATGTCTTGTTCTTTTCACAAAACGGTTCCATTACTTCGGAGTTTAGAAAACAGCTAGAGGTTCACGGGATTGAGCTTAACGAAGTTCGGTCTTTCGACGAAGCTCAACGGGAGCTCTTGTCGGGGAAATACAGGCTTCTGGTCGACAGGAAAGACACTCTCAACGATGAACCGCTCAGACTGCTCGAATTCATTCGAAAACATAAGCTACCGGTCCTCGTGATTGTGTCCGCAAATCGGAGTAAAATTGATGCTGCCGTGCGGGCGATAAAAGTAGGTGCGGTAGACTTTGTCGGTTCAAAGGACATCGATCAACAGCTTGCCGAATCCATTTTGGAGAACCTCTCGTCAAAAGGAGAACAGGCACTGCCTAAAGAAGCACACGACGTCCCTCAAGAAGGGGATGTCGTGTTGATTGGCCAAAGCCCCGCGATGGAGGAAGTGCGGTCCGCCATCGACCTGGTGGCGAATTCAAAGACGGCCGTTCTGATAACGGGCGAAAGCGGGACGGGAAAAGAGGTCGTCGCCCGTTCCATTCATAGGCTCAGCGACAGAGCAGACAAGCCTTTTATCGCCATCAATTGTGCTGCTTTTCCCAAAGATGTCATTGAAAACGAGCTCTTTGGGCACGAAAAAGGCGCGTTCACGGGCGCATTAGTGAAAAAGGCGGGTTGCTTCGAAATGGCGAATGAAGGCACGCTGTTCTTCGATGAGATTGCCGAAATGAACCCTGATACACAAGCAAAACTCCTTCGTGTTCTCGAACACCATTCCTTCCGCCGCCTGGGAGGAAAAGAGGAAGTACATGTCGATGTCAGAATGGTTGGAGCGACGAACAAGAAAATCGCTTCAGCCTTGAAATCCGGAGAGTTTCGACAGGATTTATACTATAGGTTCAGCGTGATCGAAATATTCCTGCCACCGCTTCGGGAACGCAAAGAGGATATACCCTTGCTGACAAAGCATTTTTTCGCTGAATTCCGTCAACAGTATAACAAGCCGAATCAGCGCCTATCAGACGGTGTGGTCGAACTGCTTGCCGATTTTGATTGGCCTGGAAATGTGCGGGAATTACGGAATGTGTTGGAGCGTCTCGTTGTTATATGCCCGGACGAGGAAATCAAGCAAGAACATCTCCCACCCCGCTTGGTACACCACAAAGAGCCGTCACAGCATATCAAGATCCCGATAGGAGTCTCGAGGGATGCAGCCGAGAAAATGATCATCGAGCAGACTCTTGCGTATGTGGGCAACAACAAATCTCGCGCCGCAAAAGTACTGGGCATCAGCAGAAAGACTCTTCACAACAAACTTCATCACTACAACGGCCACACGTAGGGTTGATGAGATCCCCGCTTGAGAACCCATCCTCCGAAGGGGGTTATGCTGCGGTTTCCAGTCGAATCTCCTGACAAGTCCTGGATTCTCAAGAGGTGTGCCATCTGTTTTCACCTGAGCAGCAACATTTTACGCGTCTCGCGGAACAAGCCCGGATTCGGAGATGGAGACCAGGAGTTGCGCGTGGGCGCGCTGAGCGGCTCGGCTGTCAGGCGATAGAAATAAACGCCGGAAGGGAGCAAGGGGCTCTCGAAGGCCACCTCGTATGATCCTGCGCCTTGAATTCCCTCCACCAGGATTGTGACTCGCTGACCGAGCGAGTTAAAGGCCTCAAGAGTAATCTTCAATTCCTGCGGTAATCCGTATGCAATAGTTGTTGAAGCGTTGAAGGGATT
>JACQPT010000184.1 GCA_016207415.1 Ignavibacteriales bacterium | reverse complement strand
GTTATCATCCTAACCATTAAGGGTCTCGAAAAGGATGTAACGGAACTCCTTTCTTTGGGGGCCGACGACTATGTTCGTAAGCCGTTCAGTTCTCGAGTACTGATCGCCCGAGTTCAGAATCTGTTATCAGAATCACGACCTTAAATGAAATTCCTCATCCTTGGCACCGGCGGCGTTGGCGGCTACTTTGGCGCTGAACTTGCACGTGCGGGCGTAGACGTCTGGTTTGTGGCTCGCGGAAAACATTTGGAGCACATGCTGAGCGCCGGACTAAAAGTGAGAACGACACACGGCGATTTCACGATTCCCCCCGGCAAGATGTCCGAAGATCCGGCTAAAGCCGGTCCTGTCGACGTCGTTTTGTTCTGCGTGAAATCTTACGACACGGAGGAATCCGCAGCCGCACTGAATCCCGTCTTGCACGAGACATCTGTCGTCATCAGCCTCCAAAACGGCATTGACAACGAGGAAAAAATCCTGCGTTCAATAAGGCAAGGAGTGGTTTTTGGAGGAGCGGCGTATATTTCTGCCCGGATCTCTGCCCCGGGAGAAATAACCGAAACCGGCGGGCTCCAGCGAATCGTGTTTGGACCGATGAACGGGATGGCTAACAACCGTGCGAAGGAGATCCTAGATGTCTTAGCAAAGGCGAGGATCAATGCTTCACTCAACCCGAATATTCTTCAGGAACTATGGAGAAAGTTCACTTTTATCACATCGATGGGCTCGATGACCGCACTTTCGAGGCTCACGCAGGGTGAAATCCTGGCATCGATGGAAACGATGGACACTGTTTTCGCAGCGATGAAAGAAGTCGAAGCTGTGGGGAGAGCGAAAGGAGTGATGATCCAATCGCTTGAGCCTGAGAAAGTTATCGAGGGAATCCGACGCTTCGACTCCAATACACGTTCTTCGCTATATTACGACCTCATCAACGGAAAGCCGATGGAAATCGAGGCACTCAATGGAACTGTCGTTCGATTCGGGAACGATTACGATGTTCCCACTCCCATTCATGACACCATCTACTCCGCCCTCCTCCCCCATCATCTGAAGCATCTTCAGAATCTGTCGAATCAATAATGCCCATGGACAGCTCGTCAAACAAAGCACTGGATCAGAAGGTCGGGCTTTGTAAAATGTGCGGACATGCACGAGTCGTTCAGAGCAAACGGGGGAGCGATTTTTTCCTCTGTAAACTTTCTGAGACTGATTCTCGATTTGACAAATATCCAACCCTTCCCGTTTTCTCCTGTGATGGTTTCAAACGCGTGTCCTCGCAATCACCGGACATGAATCAGTAATCTTGCTTCTTCAGCATTATCTTTGTTTCTTTTCGTTCGCTGTGTAACCACCTGAGTTTCAAAATCAATCGTGCAGTTACTCCTCAAGAATATCAGACAGCTTGTCACGGTCAGCGCCAACGGCGGCCTCGTGAAAACAGGTAATGGTATGAGCGATCTCGGGATCATAGAGAATGCCTCCGTGTTTATTGAAGACGGGACGATTCGATGGACAGGGCCAGCACATGATTTCCGCGAGAAACTCAGGAAAGACGCGGATGTCATTGAAGCCAGGGACTATGTTGCACTCCCGGGTTTTGTGGACGCTCATACGCATCTGCTGTTCGCGGGGAGCCGCGAAAACGAGTTTGCGATGCGCGCCCGGGGAATGACGTACCAGCACATCGCCGAAATGGGGGGTGGCATCCTCAATACCGTCAAAGCCACACGCGGAACCACCAAAAAGGAGCTGAAAAAAATTGCACAAAAACGACTTGATGCGATGATGCAGCAAGGAACGACAACGGCAGAAATCAAGTCAGGGTATGGGCTCAACGAAGACGGTGAAATCAAGATGTTGGAATCGATTTATGAGCTGGAAAAGGAACATCCGATGTCGCTCGTGCCGACATTCCTCGGTGCGCATGCAATTCCGCCCGAATATCGAGATCGCCCTGATAATTACGTTAACGAAATCTGCGAAAGAATACTGCCGTATATCGCAAAAAGAAATCTGGCTCGATTTTGCGATGTTTTTTGCGACCGGGGATACTTTACAGTCGACCAGGCGAGAAAGATCCTGACGAAAGCCAAATCGCTTGGGCTGCAACTGAAAATCCATGCGGACGAACTCAGCAACATCGGCGCATCATCTCTTGCATCGGAATTGGGCGCAACATCGGCGGAACATCTAGAGAAGATCGGTCTGGAGGAAATCACTAGGCTCCAAAAAGCCGGTACGGTCGCTGTGCTTCTCCCGGGAGTCTCGTTCTTTCTTGGCCACGGTTATGCAAACGCCCGCGGATTGATAGACGCCGGAGTTGCTGTCGCCATCGCTTCAGATTTTAACCCCGGCTCCTGCATGTCGTTTTCCATGCCGTTAATGATGACGATTGCCTGCACGCAAATGAAGATGACACCGGAGGAAGCGATCTCCGCGGCCACGCTTAATGCGGCAGCTTCGCTGAAACTTTCCGACAAACTCGGCAGCATCGAACCGGGCAAACAGGCCGATATTGTGTTGTGCGAAATTCCGGACTATAAATATCTGGCGTATCATTTCGGCGTGAATCTCATTTCAAAAGTCATTAAAAAGGGAACGATCCTTGAGTTCTCCTAGAATCGTGGGGATCGACCTTGCCGGAAGCCCAAAAAGAAACACCGGCATCTGTGTTCTTGACGGGAATCGAATCCTCGATTGTCAGACGGTGTTTAGTGACAGGGAGATTTTGGATTTTACCATTAAATACAAACCAAAACTCATCGCTATCGATGCTCCATTGAATCTTCCTCCCGGGCGAAAAACCATTGACGACAGGAATGGGGAGCATTTCCGGCCTTGCGATCGCGAGTTGCTCGCCCGTGGCATAAGATTCTTTCCGATAACGCTCGGGCCGATGCGCGCATTGACAGCTCGTGGCATCTCCTTGAAGAAGAAACTCGCCCGCCGGCGAATGAAGGTCATCGAAATGTATCCAGGCGCTGCACAGGACGTTTGGAAAATTGCGCGCAAGCAGGACGGATTGGGCAAACTCAGAAAAGGCCTGGAAAAACTCGGGTTGAAAGGCCTGGGGAAAAATATGAACGGAGATGAACTCGATGCCGTCACGGGGGCGCTGGTAGGAAAGCTCTTCCTCAAAGGACAGGCAGAGATCCTCGGGAATTTTCGTCAGGGTGCCATTATCATTCCGAAATTACTCGGGAAATCAAAGAAACGATGAGGAAGATTGTCGAATGCGTCCCAAACTTCAGCGAAGGACGGAGACAGGATGTCATTGACGCAATCGGTGCAAGTGTAAAGAGCGTTGCCGGCGTTAGACTGCTCAATGTTGAACCTGACAAGGATTACAACCGGACGGTCGTGACATTTGTGGGAGAACCCGAGGCCGTTGTCGAGGCGGCTTTCAGAGCTGCGAAAATGGCCTCAGAGCTTATCGACATGAAAAACCACAGAGGAGAACATCCGCGACTCGGCGCAACAGACGTCGTCCCGTTTATTCCAATCTCAGGCGTTGCCATGCAAGATTGTGTCGGCCTAGCAAACAAGTTTGGTCAGCGACTCGCTGACGAATTGAACATACCGGTGTACCTGTACGAATTTGCAGCTCGCTCGCCACAAAGGAGAAACCTCGCCGACATCCGGAAGGGCGAGTATGAAGGATTGGCCCAGAAAATTATCGACCCTCTTTGGAGCCCTGATTACGGACCTGCAGAATTTAACTCAAAATCGGGTGCGACGGTGACGGGAGCGAGAAAGTTCCTTATTGCGTACAACGTCAACCTGAACACTCCCGATCAATCCATTGCCAGCGAAATTGCCGCACGCATCCGTGAGAGTGGCCGCCCAAAGAAAGACGCATCGGGCAAGGTCGTGAAAAATGAAAAAGGGGAATCAGTGAAAATTCCCGGCACGTTAAAGGCTATAAAGGCGATGGGGGTACTCCTGGAGCGTTTCAACATAGCTCAGGTCTCCATTAACCTGGTGGATTTTGAAACAACGAACATGCACGAGGCTTTTGAGGAGGTCAGAAGACAAGCACGTTCTCTCGGTGTCGAGGCGACAGGAAGTGAAGTCGTCGGCCTTGTTCCTCTGCAGGCGATGTTGCAGGCGGGTCGTTTCTACGCCGACCGAGGACGCGGAAAAGAATGGTCGGAAGAACAGCTTGTGGAAAACGCGATTCAACAATTGGGGCTGAGTCAACTGGAGCCCTTCGATCCGGTAAAAAAGATTATCGAATATCAGCTGTAGGATCCCTGGATTCTTCAGCTGGATAATTGTCGGAGTCCTCATGCTTACATCAAAGACCGTTCAGCAATTCCTTGACGAGACTGCTTCCAGTTCTCCTGCTCCCGGCGGCGGGAGCGTTTCGGCCCTGGCTGCTGCTTTAGGAGCCGCTTTGACTTCCATGGTATGCAGACTGACCATTGGAAAAAAGAAATACGCAGATGTTCAAACAGAATTGGAAGACGTGCTCAGACAATCGGAGGAATATCGACAACGTTTCACTGCGCTGATCGACGAGGACACACAAGCATTCAACAAGGTGATGGCCGCATTCGCGCTTCCAAAAGACTCCGATGAACTGAAAAGGAGGCGCGACGCTGCAATCCAGGAAGCCACGAAAAAAGCCACCCTCGTCCCCCTCAAACTCATGGAAGTATGTGAACAAGCCCTTCAATTGGCAAAAGTCGTCGCTGAAAAGGGGAACGTCAACTCTGTCAGCGATGCCGGAGTGGCTGCGAAGATTCTCATGGCCGGGTGCGAAGGGGCGTATTTAAATGTGCGCATAAACCTTGCAAACTTGACCGACGAGAGCTTCTCGGCACAGACCTTTCAGCAGGCTGACGGTATTGCAAGGCGAGTGACGACGACAACAAACGAGGTTGTGACAGTTGTGCAGACTAAAATCTGAGAACCTTTTTCCAAGAACGAGAAATGTTTCGCTCTCACAACTTGGAAATCATGCCCAACGATTCCGAAAGCATTGAAAGTCGTCTGGTGCCAATATGAGTTCATAAACTCATTCAGCCTTATTGCAAGAGTTTTCTCATCCCACGGAGGCCTTATGCGTCCATTCATAGCTTTTCTGTTCCTGACTTTGCTCTCGCAGTTTGCCTTCTCCCAATCCGCCAGGCTCGCTGCGATGGGCAATGTTTCCATGGCGGTGCCCGACTTCGAAAGCGAAGCATTCCTCAATCCTGCAAAGGCTGCTCGCATTAGCGGCCTGATGTTACGCGCTAACCCAGGTTACCTGAGGAACTCCCATAAGGAGGACTATTCCACGAGCGGGCAATCCGTTGAAAAATCAACTCAGGAGGCAACTATCACCCAGGCAGGATTTCCGGTGGAAGGGATTCTCTCTCTTGACCCATTGTTTGTCGGGGGTTCTGTTTCTTACGCCCCAAACTCTTCGAGCGATTCCTACAATTACGACAGGACATATTCTGGAAGTCGCGAAACAGGTTCGTCCTCCAGTGAGTTTTCCACTGCTACAACCGGCTTCAGCGCTCTCGGAGCTCTCTCCCTGAGCGGATTTGCGGTTGGAGCCGCTATTGCCACTTCAAAGGCGACTGGAGAAGATCACTCAGCGTATCGCAATTCCTCCCAGTATGGATCGAACTCCAGCGAGTATGACTATGAATCGGACAACACTTCGTTCACCATGCGCGCCGGCGCCCTTCTTGGGTCGACCGAGGGGTTTGAGCTCTCACTCTTCGCGGTTCGTCGCCAAGACAAATATGAATCACAACCCACCCGCCTTGTGTTCAACGGAACAAGACAACAACTCCAGGAACCGCCCATTAACACATCCGAAGGGTCTAATCTTCAACTCGTTGCCGAAGCTCGGAATCGCATTTCTGAAACGGTACTTCTGGGCGGAAGAGCGAGGCTCGACGGTTTTTCCTCCGACAGCTTTCGAAAAGACCGGTATTATGATTTTACCTCACCGCAGTCGACTTATGAAAGGCGAAAAACCGGCAGTGATGAAAATACCCTGTATGAGGGCGGCTTCGGAATATCGTGGAATCCGTCTGACAAAACTCTGTTCTCTGCTGAGGCGGGCGTCATTGTTTCTCATTATCAGCAAAAAAATTTTTACACAACCTCCGGAACAAATTCTTCGGGCATTCCTTACAGGGCGGGCGATATCTCGGATGAATATGAATTGAAGAGCACAATGCAGGTTGCAAGAATTGGCGCCGAGATTTCTGTGACTTCTGATTTTATTGTGCGCGCCGGTGTTGAAGGCTCGTGGGGCTCGGGGGAACGAACAGTGAAGAGCAACTACTACCAGTCAAGACAGGTGTGGACGGGGCTTACTGCTTCCACACTCTACGCAAGCGGGGGTTTTTCGTATCATTTTCCTTTGTTCCGCGTGGATTATTCTTTTTCATTCGTCCCTTCCATCAGTTACTTTAGTTATCCATATTCTTTCTATCCTGGCACCATCATCTATTTTCCAATTTCAGCGCAGGATCTTCTGATTCAACATCGAATGACCGGAGTCATTCAACTGTAGCAAACGGACACCGGAGCGCTCTACCACCCCGCGATCACCCAGCTGAGGGCCGAAAGAGCCGCCGTTTCCGAGCGAAGCCGGCGAGGCCCAAGCGAAATCGGTATAAACCGATTCTCGGCGGCAAGGCGTAATTCCTGATCCGAGAATCCTCCTTCCGGGCCTATCACCAGCAAGACCGATTGGGTTTTTTTGTGATGTTGAAGTACCGAACCGATGAATTGCGATTGCTCTGTCTTTTCATGCGGAATGAGGCGGAGCGAGTAATCTCGAGACTGGTTGACAAGCATTTCAAAATTCGTGAGCTCAAATATTCTGGGGAGATATGACCGACCGCACTGTTTCACCGCAGCTAGCGCAATTTTTTCCAGCCGTTGATGTTTCTCGTGTTTTGGAATGGTCCGCTCACACAAAAGCGGTACGATGGAACGCACGCCGAGTTCCGTCGCTTTTTCGACGAGAAAATCCAGCCGTGCGGGATTACGCAGGAGAGAGACCGCGAGGGTAACGTCGGTTTTGGGCTCGTTGGCTCGAAGTTTCGTGCTGACAATCTCGCATTCTGCATGTGAATGGTCGAACGAAGTGATAATGACTTCGAACATGTTGTCATCGCCGTCGGTCACGAGAATGTGGTCGCCGATTTTTTTCCTCAGGACCCGCGAAAGATGTTTGTATTCTTCGTCGCGCAAAACGAGTATGGTGCCGTGGATATCCTCCCGTTGTGCAAAAAAGCAGTCCATGTTAAAACGAGACCCCAAAATCCAGGACAAACTGTCCCCTCCGTCGATCGTTCCAGGCGTATTCCGTCCGAACTACGACACTGTAAGGCAGGAGAAAGTGCAGGCCGCCGCCAACACCGGACAACCAGGGCTTAGCGGAAAGGGATTCCCCCCTGTACCATATTTTCCCCACATCAGCAAAAATACCTGCAGAGAGCCCGTACCGCAGGATGCTGAACTGGGAAACGGGAATCGGTACATGCAAATACCTCGGGTTGAAGATGGGAAACCGAAGTTCAATATTCCCGCCGAGCATGTTTTCCCCTTCGAAGACCTCTTTGAAGTACCCCCGGATTCTCTCATCATAGCCAAAAAAGACGCGACGATACGGAGGCGTCACGCCTCCGCCAATCGCGACACCGTAGGACCGGACTCCCAGCGACCATTCTTCCGTGAGGAGGATGTACGCCCGTACATCAAAGGCATAGGTCATCAGGTTCACTTCCCATTCGCCGAACCCCGCCTTCGTGGCCCCGAGGGAAACAAGAATTCCTTCGGTCGGATACTCACGAATGTTGCGCGCGTCGTAGCTGTACCGCAACCCGAGCGAGAAGAACGCATCCCTCCCCGTGTGCGAAGCAGTCCGTCCAACCTGGGGGTCTGAAACAAGCCACACATCGTAATTGAGAAAGCCAAAGAATGTCTGGAATAAGCCGTACCGTTTCCCCAGATTGATGCCCGTGCCGAAGTTCGTTTGTTCGTACTCTCCGCTGATAACACTCAGGTTGTGTACTCTTTGATAGGAGATGCTGCCACGGAAAAAAACGTCGTCGTCATCGGTCAGTTTCGGGTTCTGATAGGCCAGCGAAACCCATCGATCGTATCCAAGGGCGAACGAAAGGAACAGCTTCTCATTCCTTCCCCGGAAGTTTTGATGGGCCAGACCGGCTCCGTAAAAAACCTTGTTGAGGTCGCGGTAGCGGAGGCCGAGAACAGGGAAGGGAAAGAGGTACCATCGCTCATGCACCCGCACGAAAACGGTCGCGCTGTCGCTTTGAGTCGCAACTTCAATGTCGACCTTGTTGAACAACTGAAGGCTGTAGATGCGGTCCCGATCGCTCTCGATTGCCTCTGTGGTAATCCGGCTGCCAACCCTGAGCGACATCTCCCTCAGGATCACGTGTTCTTTCGTCGTTTCATTCCCCTCGACAATGATTTCTTTAACGATCGCCGCGGAGTCCAACGCCGTTTTTGAGCAGAGGACGGAGGATGTCGCTGCCACGAACGCACTCACCAGGAAAAACCGAAGAAACACCGCAGAGTTCTCCTTGAACGAAAAACCCCTTCCCGTGGAAGGGGTTTCGATGTGATTCGAAACCTTCATCATCACAACAGTCTTCGGTGATCTACCATGATGCATCTGTCCATCACAACCCGCATTCCCGCTTTTTCCGCTCTTCGTGCTGCTTCCAGGTTCACCACACCGAGCTGCATCCAAATCGTCTTTGCTTTCACCGCAATCGCCTCGCTGACAATCTCGTCGACAAAATCAGGATTCCGGAAGATGTCCACAATGTCCACGTGGATCGGCAGCGATTTTAGATCCGGGTAGCACGTCCGGTCCAGTACGCTGTGATAGTTCGGGTTGACCGGAATGACTTCATATCCTTCTCGAATCAGGAAATCGGCAATGTTCCTGCTGTCGCGCCAGGGCTTGTCAGATGCTCCGACGACCGCTATGGTCTTTGATTCCGTCAGGATTTTCCTGAGCGTGGAGTCGTCATCAACCGGCATGGTGCTCGGAAGGGGTGGCGGCGGCAGGTTCCTTGCTGATTTTTGAGATCGCCATCGCAGCGGCTGCCTGTTCCGCATCTTTCTTGCTTCTGCCGCTTCCCGTCCCGTAGCTCCGGGATCCGACGAAGACCTCCACGGTGAACCTCCGGTCGTGCTCGGGGCCTTCTTCACGGACGACCGCATACCTGGGGATTCCCAATGCGCGGCCCTGTGCATATTCGAGGAGGGTGCTTTTGTAATTATCGTCAGCCCGCGCACCCATGAGGACGTGTTCCTTGGAGAGAATGGTCCGGTGGACGAACGCACGGGCGGCTTCCATTCCGCCATCCAGATACAGCGCGCCAATAATCGCCTCGAACGCATCAGCGAGGATGGACTCGGAGCCGCTGTCAATGGATTGGGCGGCACTGGAACTTAAGAACAAAAAATCCGAAATGCGGAATTCCTTTGCCCGCTGCGCGAGAATCTTTCGATTGACGAGTCGGGATCGATACTTCGTCAGCTCTCCTTCTTCCATACCCGGATGGACGGAATGAAGATAGTCCGCAACAAGAAAATTCAGGACGGCGTCTCCGAGGAATTCGAGCCTCTCATTGGAATTCCACTGGCCGCCCGCAAGCTGGAGATAGGACCGATGCAGGAGGGATTCAAAGAAAAACTTCCAGTTGACGGGATGGTAACCGATTGTTTTCTGAAAAAGGTTGACGTCGAAAGACTCACGGCTCAGTTCCCGAACCCATCGCTTAGCTCGAGCACGCGAACCGAGAGAATAGAACAACCGAAGGAATGACTGTTTCACGACGCTGGGCGGAAACACATTCCGCATCTCAACGAATTACTGTCGGTACTTTTTAAAGAGGATTGACGCGTTGTGACCGCCGAACCCAAACGTGTTGCTGATCGCCACCTCGACCTTCCAGTCCTGTGCCTTGTTGGGAATGTAATTGAGGTCGCATTCTGGGTCGGGCGTTTCATAATTAATCGTGGGATGGACTTTGTTGTGATAGATAGACAGAATCGTCACCACGGCTTCCACCGCTCCGGCCGCCCCGAGGAGGTGGCCTATCATGGACTTGGTCGAATTGATTGCAAGCTTGTATGCGCGGTCGCCGAACACCGTTTTGATCGCGGCCGTTTCACTTTTATCACCGACGGGCGTCGAAGTACCGTGGGTGTTGATGTAATCCACTTCATCGACGCCGATACCGGCATCCTTGATCGCTGTCCGCATGGATCGCACCGCACCTTCGCCGCCGGGCGCAGGCTCCGTGATGTGGTGTGCATCAGCCGTAAAGCCGATTCCCCCCACCTCAGCGTAAATTTTCGCTGCACGTTTCGTCGCGTGCTCGAGAGACTCCAGGATGAGAATTCCCGCACCCTCGCCCATCACAAAACCGTCCCGCCCAGCATCAAACGGCCTGCTTGCTTTCTGTGGAGAATCGTTACGCGTCGAAAGCGCTTTCATAGCATTGAAACCACCGATTCCCATCGGACAGATCCCCGCTTCCGAGCCTCCGGTGACCATAATATCGGCATCACCCCGCTGGATCAGGATGAAAGAATCTCCAACAGAATGCGAGGATGTCGCACACGCCGACGTTGTTGCATAATTGGGACCCTTCAGTCCGTATCGCATGGAGATCCTGCCGGCCGCCATGTCGGCAATCATCATCGGAATGAAAAAAGGACTGATGCGGTGAGGTCCTTTCTCACTCCACAACAATTCCTGTTGCTTATGGTACGTTCCCATCCCACCGATACCCGAGCCAACGATGACGCCCACCCGTTCTTTGTCCATGTTATTCGCAGTCAAGCCGGCGTCATTGAGCGCAATTTCAGCCGCAGCCAGCGCGTATTGAGTAAACGGGTCGCATCGCTGAGCCAGCTTACGGTCCATGTACTTCAGCGGGTTGAAACCCTTGAGCTCGCACGCGAATTTCGTGTCGTAACCGCTCGTGTCGAAGTACGTTATCGGAGCCGCACCGCTTTTGCCGGCCAGAAGATTCTGCCAGAATTCGTCCAGGGAAAGTCCGACGGGCGTAACCACTCCCATCCCCGTGACTACGACGCGTCGCGCTTGTCCGTTAAAACTCATGAGCCCCCTTCAGCGTCCTAAGAGACCTTTGATTTGAGATAATTGACAGCATCTCCGACGGTCGAGATTTTCTCAGCATCTTCATCAGGAATCTGGATGTTGAAAGCTTTTTCGAACTCCATGACAAGCTCCACCGTATCCAGTGAGTCCGCGCCAAGGTCGTTGGTGAAGGAAGCCTCCGACGTAATCTGACCCTCGTCAACACCGAGTTTTGAAACGATAATCTCTTTCACTTTTGCGGCAACGTCTGCCATAGTTGATTCTCCTTTGTGATGGGTAAGAAGGTTGCTTGGGTATTCTACATGACGATACCGCCGTCAACGCACAAGACCTGTCCGGTGATGTAACTGGCGGCTGATGAAGCTAGAAAAACGACGACGCCGGCGATTTCTTCTGGTTTCGCCGTACGCTTCATCGGGATCATGGTAAGAAGTTGTTCCCTCTGCTGGGGCGTCAGCTTCTCGGTCATCTCCGTATCGACGAAGCCGGGAGCGACCGCATTCACTTGAATATTGCGAGAAGCAAGCTCTTTCGCAAGCGTTTTTGTGAGGCCAATCATCCCCGCCTTCGCCGCCGAGTAGTTCGCTTGCCCCGGGTTGCCAATGACACCTGAAATAGAGCTAATATTAATGATCTTTCCGCCCCGCTGGCTCATCATCGGACGGCTAACGGCCTTCGAAAAATTAAAAGCACTTTTGAGGTTGTTGTCGAGCACTTCGTCCCAATCCTCTTCCGACATCCTCATGATGAGCCTGTCACGCGTAATGCCGGCATTGTTGACCAGAATGTCCAGGCGCTGAAATTCTTGAACCACGCTCTCCACCACCTTGCTGGCCGAGTTTGCGTCTTTCGCGTCCGACTTGTAGGCGACCGAGCGGAGGTTTTTTTCTTCAACCTGAACCAAGACGTTCCTAGCTGCGTCCTCAGCGCTTTTGTACGTGAAGGCCACATGAGCGCCTTCGTCTGCAAGGGCCAGGACGATCGCACGGCCAATTCCCCGCGACCCGCCTGTCACCAGCGCGACTTTATCCTTGAGAAGATCCATTACGCTGAAAGATCTGTGATTTTTTCCATTCCCTTGATTTCGGCCTTCCCGTCGATGCGCCTGACCAGTCCCTGCAGCACTTTCGACGGACCAACTTCAACAAAGGTGGTTGCGCCGTCTCGGGCCATGTTGACTACGCTCTCTTCCCAACGGACGGGGCTTGTGAGTTGCAGAACCAGTAACTCGCGTATCTCTTCTCCTCTGAGAACGGACTTCGCCGTCACGTTCGCATAGACGGGGATGCTCGAATCGCAAATCTTCGTCGCCTCAAGAGCTTTCTTCAGTCCGGCTTTCGCGGACTCCATCAACGGAGAATGAAAGGCTCCGCTCACCTGCAATTCTTTCACCAGCTTTGCTCCGCGTCCTTTAGCCATCTCCATCGCCCTTCGCACGCCGGCGGTGGAACCCGAGATTACTACCTGTCCCGGAGAGTTAAAATTTGCAGGCTGAACGACGCCTTCTTTTGTCGCCGCACCACAGACTTCGTCGATAGTCTTGGGATCCAATCCCACAATCGCTGCCATCGTTCCGGGCTGTTCAGTTCCAGCCCGATGCATCAACTCGCCACGAAGGCGTACGAGCTTCAGGCCGTCCTCGAAACTGAGCGCTCCCGCGTACACCAGCGCAGAGTATTCCCCAAGCGAATGTCCGGCCGCCATCGCCGCCAGGGGACCACGGTAGAGTTTTGTGAGAACTACACTGTGAAGAAAAATTGCCGGTTGCGTGTTCTTCGTTTGCCTGAGTTCTTCGTCCGGGCCATCGAAGCAAAGTCTGCTGAGGGAAAAACCCAAGATCTTGTCGGCTGCTTCAAAAAGCGACCTTGCGTCTGCGCTTTTCTCGTGCAGGTCCTTCCCCATACCGACGTACTGAGAGCCCTGACCGGGGAAGACAAACGCAACCATTCCCATGAATCAACTTTTCGCGGGATTCGCCAGCGACCATTTCACTAACGAAGCTCCCCAAGTGTAACCGGCTCCAAAAGCTGCGAGGACAATGTTTTGTCCACGTTTCAGTTTGCCGCATTCCCACCATTCAGACAAGCACAGGGGAATCGTGGCAGCGGTGGTGTTTCCATACTTATCGATGTTGATCATTACCTTGTCCCTGCTGATACCCATGCGGTCGGCCGTTGCGTCAATGATCCGTAGATTCGCTTGATGGGGAACAAGCCAGGCGACGTCATCGCCTTTGAGATTGTTGCGCTGCATGATTTCCGACGCAACCTCCGCCATCCCAATAACGGCAACTTTAAAGACAGCTTTCCCATCCTGGTAAATATAGTGCATGCGCTTGTCGACAGTCTCATGTGTTGCAGGATGCAAACTGCCGCCACCTTTCATATACAGGTACGCTCCACCCGACCCGTCGGTATACAACCGGTTGTCAAGAACTCCATACCCCGGGTCGTCGCTCGGCTCCAGAAGCACTGCTCCCGCCCCATCGCCAAAGAGAATGCAGGTATTACGATCCTTGTAATCGACAATACTGCTCATCTTATCTGCACCGACGACAAGAACTTTTGAATATGTGCCGCTTTCAACAAGTTTTGCGCCGGTCGTCAGTGCGTACAGAAACCCCGAACACGCCGCGGACAAATCAAAACCCCAGGCGTTATGTGCACCGATCTTGTCCTGAATGATGCACGCGGTTGCGGGGAAAAACATATCGGGCGTAACGGTCGCGACAATGATGACCTCGATCTCTGTTGCGTTGATTCCGCGAAATTCCAGCACTTTTTCAATCGCTTTCACAGCAAGATCCGAAGTGGCGCCTTGCGCGAGAATGCGCCGCTCACGGATTCCGGTACGCGAGCGAATCCACTCATCGTTGGTGTCCACCATTTTTTCCAGTTCCTTGTTGGAAAGAACTTTCTCTGGAACATAATGGCCGATGGCAGTAATCGTTGCTCTTCGTGGTGTCATATCTTGTCAGGCCCTTGCGACCGCTTGACCGCTTGACGGGATAACAGGCGGAGATTGAGCGAGTGCTTCTTCAATCTTCTCGTTAATCCGATTCTTTGCTACCTCCATGGCTTTCAGGATCATGTTCTTGATGGCCTTCTGCGACGAACTTCCGTGGCCAATGATAGAAACACCGTTCACGCCCAGCACAGGAAGACCGCCGTGTTCCTCGTAGTCCATATCCTTGAGAGACGTGCGCAGCGGGCTTCGCATCAAACCCACGAGGAGCATTCGGAAGAACCCACCCTTCGCGTACCGTTTCAGTCGACTCTTCAGGAAAGACGGTACACTTTCGCCGAATTTCAAGAGGACGTTGCCGACGAAGCCATCGCACACAACCACGTTCGCCTTCCCCGCCAGGAGGTCCCGGCCTTCGACGTTTCCGATAAAGTTGAGATCGCCCGATTCGAGCATCCTGTATGCTTGCTGGACGATCTCAGTTCCCTTCTTTTCTTCTTCGCCGACATTCAGTAAAGCGACCGTCGGATGTTCGTACTTCATGATCTCTTTGACATACACGCTTCCCATAACGGCAAACTCATAAAGATGCTGTGCCCGGCAATCGACGTTAGTTCCGGCATCAAGAAGAAGGAACACGCCTTGTTCAGACGGAAAAAACGCGCCGATGGTGGGCCTTCCCACGCCTTTCACCCGACCGAGGATCAAAGTGGCAGCTGAAAGCACTGCGCCAGTATTTCCCGCACTGACGAATGCCTCCGCCTTTCCTTCCCGATGAAGCCGCATTCCCACGGCCAGCGATGAATCCTTTTTCTGCTTCAAAGCAGCCGTCGGCGAATCTTCCATCGTAATGACTTCGGATGCGTTTACGACCGAAAGTGAATATCCCGTGGCAGCATGTTTCTTGAGATGGGCCTGAATCTCGGCCTCCTTGCCAACTAAGATAGCTTCAAACCCGTTGTCGGTCTCCTGAAGGGCTGACAATGTCCCTCCGATTTCGTTTGTTGGAGCGAAATCTCCCCCCATGGCATCGACAACAATTCTTAGTTTTCGCTCAGAGTCCATTCAATGGAGAACGACCTCACCTTGCACGCAGAGGCTGGAAGAAATCAGGATTCTTTCGGGATGATAAACGAGCGGCCGTTATAAAAGCCGCAGTTCGGACAGGCTCGATGCTGTAATATTTGTTCGTGACAATTTGGGCATTCGACAAGGGCGGGTACCGACGCCTTGTAATGAGTC
>JACQPT010000181.1 GCA_016207415.1 Ignavibacteriales bacterium | reverse complement strand
GTATAACATCGCGGCTGTTCATGCCGTTCAAGGCAACAAAGAAGCGGCCCTCGAGTGGCTTAAGAAAGCAGTCGACGCAGGATGGCGGCTGTATCGCATTGCTCAAATTGATCCTTTCCTCGAAAGTCTTCGAGCGGAAGGTGAATTTCAACAATTGATGTCGAAGGTAAAGACCATGGTGGATGAAGAGCGGAGGAAGGTAGAGGAGTGGGAGAAGAATGAGGCCTCAAATTAGAAGTCAAAAACTTATTGTCTACTGAGCCAACCTCAAGGAGGAGGCGATAATGAAGGTGATTCTCGGAATCTCGCCGGTTGCGATGCGGATGATCATCTTGCTTGTAGGATTGACCATTCTGCACACAAAGGCTGGAGCGCAGGAAACATTTACTGAAGAAGCAGGTACGTTGCCCGATGGAACAGCGTACCGCATGCGAGTTCCATCCAACTGGAACGGAACCCTCATCAATGACTTGGACTATGCCAATAATGCTGATAGTGAAAGGAACCTTTATTGGCTCAAAAGAGGGTATGCGCTGTCAGGCACAGCTCGCCATCCCCTCCGAAGATTCCAGTACGATCCATCGAAGGAGATTTCGAATCTCATCAGGGTGCTTGATCTATTCGAGGCGCGTTTCGGGAAACCAAAGCGAGTTGTCCAGCACGGAGGCTCAGGTGGCGGCTTTGTTGCACTCCTCATTGCTGAACAATTTCCCGATCGCGTGGATGGTGTTGTGGCTGCGTGTGCACATGTCCCGCTGTGGGGTATGAACATGAGGCTGGACGGCTGGTTTGTCCTGAAAGCATTACTTGCTCCACAGTTACCCGTGACAGTTTTTCCACATGATACTTCGGCGATGGCGACAATAGTTTCTTCTTGGCGTCGAGTGGTAGAGGTTGCGCGAGGAACTCCAAGCGGCCGTGCACGCCTGGCACTTGCGTTGACAATGGGCCAGTGGTCTGTGGTGCGACAGGATACTTCGGTTCTCGGCCAGTTAACCGATGACGCCGCGTATCGAGCGGCAATGATAGTGAGCGTTCTAGACGGCGTGGAAAGAATCAGCGGCCCATTCTATATGTCTAAACCAGCCGGCCAGGCAGCGTGGAACAAGAATGTAGACTACAAGAAGTCGTTTGAAAACGGCAACGAGGTCAACAAGCGGGCAGTCTATCACCTCTATCGCGAAGCTGCTCTAAACCTTGAGGCTGATTTAGACTCTATCAATGCGTTCCCCCGCGTCGCCCCAGACCCAGAAAAGATCCAGTTCTGGAGTACACAAGGCCGCACGGTGACGGGCGACTTGCGTGTACCGGTTCTTCGCACTCATACACTTGGAGACCTCGGAGTTCCGGTCACTCTCATTGAGGGTTATGATGCGCGTGTCCGCGCTCGAGGAAAGGCCGACTTTTACCGTACGGCTTTCGTAGATAGGTCTGGACATTGTACCTTCAGCGTCGGAGAGAGTACCGCCGCGCTGGAGACGTTGATTCGTCGGTTAGAAACTGGACATTGGGGTAACAGCACAGACCCGAAGCAGCTCAATGAACTGGCGACGGCGTTCAATATGGGCGAAGCGAGATTTGTCGAGTATAAGTTGGACAAGTTCAACCGCGCGTGGTTTCCGGAGCAGTGAAAGCTGCGGGCTTGAGCCTAGAAAAATGAGCGAGGAAAAGTCATGATAGTACAAAACATATACAACTATAAGATTCTCGAGAAGCTCGGCGAGGGCGTCATGTGTGTGGTCTATAAAGCCGAGTATATTAAACTCAAACGCATCGTCGCGCTGAAATTTCTTCCTCAACATCTCACCAAGACAGAGGAAGAACAGGCGCGGTTCCTCCAGGAGGCACAGGCAGCCGCAACGATCAATCATCCCAACGTCTGCGCCATCCACACCATCGAAGAACACGGCGGACAGCAGTTCATCGACATGGAATACGTCGATGGTGAAACCCTGCGCAACAAGCTACATGCTTCGCAATTGAAAACGGGCGATGCAATAGCATATGCACTGCAAATCGGGGACGCGCTCCAGGAAGCACACAGCAAAGGTATTGTTCATCGCGATGTGAAGCCTGAGAACATGATGGTGAACAGCAAGAATCAAATCAAAGTGATGGACTTCGGCCTTGCAAAGTTGAAAGGCTCCCTCAAGCTCACGCGGACATCCAGCACCGTGGGGACGCTCGCGTACATGGCGCCCGAGCAAATTCAGGGCGGAGAAGTCGATTCGAAGTCGGATATTTTCTCGTTCGGTATCATGCTCTTCGAGATGCTCGCCGGCCACTCCCCTTTCCGTGGCGAGCATGAGGCTGCCATGGTTTACTCAATTGTCAACGAAGACCCCGATTCGCTAACAAAATATCTTCCCGACGCATCTTCTGAACTCACTCACATTCTCGGACGTGCACTCGAAAAAGATCCAGAAGACCGTTACCAGACCGTGCACGATATGGTCATTGACCTGCGTCGGCTCAAGAAAGAAACAAGCAAAGTGCATCGGAGCGCTGTTCATGAAACGCCGCCTCCATCTCAGCCTGCCTCTCCTGAGCCATCAATGCCTTCACAATCTCAACAGCGGCATGCAACAACATCAGTTACTTTTAACATCCCATCGTTGAATGCCCGCTCGTTACTCATCCCGGGGATTGCGCTTATCGGCGTGATGGTCGCCGCCCTGTCGTATTTCCTCTTTTTCGCGCAGTCCTCATCAAACGAAGAACGTGTTCCCGTCGTGGTTGCCGATTTTGTGAACGAGACGAAAGAACCGGAACTCGACGGACTCTCTGGCATGCTTATTACTGCGCTCGAACAATCGCGCAGACTCGATGTCCTT
>JACQPT010000180.1 GCA_016207415.1 Ignavibacteriales bacterium | reverse complement strand
GACCACCGGTACTTCTCTTTTGTTTTTTCGTAGTAAGGTCTCAGGAGGGAATCGTTGACCGTGACCTTTTTCCAGATTTCATCCTGTTCGATCCGGTACAGAAGGATACCGTCGCGGTATTCGTCCATGAGCTTTGCGAAAGCAGAATGTCGCTGCAGTGCCCCTCGCGCGTGCTCCTCAAGCACCTGTGCATCCAGCAACCGGCCGACAGTGGTCTTGATGACGGTGGGGGCAAGGGGCTGCGTCTTGAACTCTGCACTGACGTTGATCTTTTCAACAAAATCCGCCACAGTGAACACTTTTGATTGGACGGAAAAAAGTTTTCGGGAAAGAAAACTCGCCGCGAGGGTGTCACTCCATCCCTCCATGGACGGATTTTTTGCGGGGTCGAACGAGACGCTGAGACTTTCGACCGACGAGCTGTCAATAATGACGCCGTACCGCTTCTTCAGTCCTCGAACGTAATTCTCAAGCTCCTTATTGTATCGCTGTTGCTGGTATGTCTGACGAAGGTCTTTTTCCATCTCGTCGTACGATTTGACGCTCTGGTGCTCAGTGACCTTGAAGATGTGGTAGCCGTAAGGAACGCGTACCGGCTCGCTAGCGGTGTTTAACGGCAAAGAGATGAGGACTTCGGATATCGCCGGCGGTAGAACAGTTGGCTCATAGTAACCCAAATCTCCGCCTCGCTCGGCGCTCCCGGGATCGTCGCTGTAGAGTTGTGTTGCCTGATCGAACGAAAGGCCTTGTTGAATGCGACGGTGAATTGCGAGGGCGGAATCCCGAACGGCTGATGAATCGCGCTGGTCGGGGGCGAAACGTTTCAACACATGACTAATTCTCATGGCGCCCAGGCTCGGCCTTCGCGTGGTCACCTTGATCAAATGATAGCCGAACTGCGTGCGCACGGGGAGTTTCGTAATTTCACCTGGCTGAAGGCTGAAACAGGCGTCTTCGAAATCCGGGACCATCCTCCCGAGGCTGAAAAAGCCGAGGTCACCCCTGTTGGTTTTTGCGCTGGGGTCTTCGGAGTGGATAAAAGCGAGGCTGTCGAAACTCATGCGCGGGTGCAAACTGAAGATTTCCATGGCCTTTGTAAATGCTGCCAGTGTTTCAGCGGGCGTAGCGTTCGACGCAACTCGAATCAGCATGTGACTAGCACGAATTTCTTCTGTTTTCCGCCGGTACAGCTCCCGCAACCGGGGCTCCACGAGCTCCTTTTCCAGCATGTAGGATTGTGCGACGGAGAGGTGGTAGGTGTCGAGTTCGTTCTGGATTGCCGTATCCTGGAGAAGGCCAAGGGATTTTGCTTCAAGAACTTTGAGCTTGAACTTGACGATCAAATCGAGAAATCGTTCACGGTCTTCAAGGGAGGATGTAACGCTCGCATCCCAGCCGCCGTTGTTTTTGGCATACGTCTCTTCGAATTCGTCGAGGGTCAGCTTTTCCGGGCCAATGGTGGCGACGACGGACGAGCCGGAGCAGCCGATAAAGGAAAAAAAAGTCGCCGAAGCGACAAGAAGTAAAACATTACGAATCATAGTACTCCCAACAATTCAAGAGAACAATCAACGTGAAGCCAAAGTAACCAAATTTGCTCAGCGACGCAAGGAAGCAAGGGGAAGGAATGGCTTACGAATGCGGTTTTACCAGCTCTTTTTTTCGTTTCAACAACTGCTCTGCTCGCCATGTCTCCATGACAAACCATTGTGAAGACGCGGAAGATTGCACGTAGAACTTGCCGGTTGGCTTTGAAAAAGCAAACCGCAGTTGAATGTCGTTGTAAGCGATTTGAGCGGAGACTTTAGGCTGTGGACTCAACGATGAATCGATGAAATCGTCGGCGGTGACGGTTGACAGATTCCGAAGAATGTTTTGAACGGAGGAGTTGTCGGCAGAGTCGCGGCCGATCATCCAGACGCTATCCTTGAACGCAAGCGTAAACGTCGTGTCGCCGTACTGAAACTTCACTTCTTTGATATTCTCCTGAGCCATGGTCGCAATGTTTTTTTCACGCCATTCCCGGAGTGCACGATTGAAGATGTAGCCGAAGCCTCCTCCGGCAAGCGCAACATCGTTGGAATTCATTTTGCGGACGTAGGTGTCTGAAAAGCTGGAGCTCGGCTTGCCGACAATGAATCCGGCGCGTTCGTTTCCTGCCTCGTAGATCCTCACCATCGTTCCCGTCGAATCGACTGTGAACATCGAGTGTTTCTCAGGATTGCTCGAGACAATGCTTTTTACCTCGAGGTTTCCTGCTTGATGAAGCGCATTGGCCACAGTGTTTTGGTCGGCCCGGTACACTAAAGGCCGCTGCACGAACCATTCTGCGCCCTTCTTTTCCAGCGCGACGTCCAGTGTCGGAGATTTGATTTCAATCCTGTCAACCTTCAGAGAATCGACCTCCACGAGTTTGCCGGTCCCCTCTTCGGAGAGACTCTGCTCGCCAGGTTTCTGCAAAACAACATAGGCAACTACTAACAGAAGAGCTAAAACGCCGATGAGAATGGTGTTCTGTTTCAAGGCTAAGAACTAATGTTGATCCAATTTAGTTTTTACGTACTCGCAATTTCGAATTGATGTCGCAGGTCAATTATTTGCCGACCCCATTTTTCATTTCCCCTTCGGAAGGGGGAAAGAAAGGGGGCGGTTTGTTTTTGCGCTTATACCGCATTATCTGCAAAACTGCCACATTACAGCTGGGCTTCGAGCGATTTTTTTAACGTCACGCGCCGTCTCCACCTGAAAACGCCGTATCCGGCCACAAGGAGCGGCGGCAAAATCAGGTTGGCGTATTTCAACAATTGCCGTGTGCCGTCGGAAATTTGCTCCAGAGGCGGCTGGGCGACGTTCTTTGACCGGATCGTGATCAAACCGGCATCATCGGCAAGATAGTCGACGATGTTGGCAAAAAAGGCGAAGTTGTCGCGTGAACGAAGTTCATCCTTCATGAAATCACCGTCACCCACGACGATGATTCGAGTGCTCGGGCTTTGCGTCAGATTGGGCGCCGGCTGTTTACCTTCAAAGAGGGTTTTGAATGAACCCTCGACAAGAGCCGCCATCGGAATTCCCGACTCGCCGAATTCTGCGGCTGTGTAGCGATGCGTCGGGTCGATCATCATAAAGCCGGCTTGACGTCCGCTTTGCTTTGAGGACCGCGCAAGGACGCTTGCCTTCACGCCTTTGATGCTCGCAAGGCTTGTGTCCAGCGAGCTCACAAAGAAAAATGTAATGCCCTCAAGATCTTTGACCATGGCGTTGGACTTGTCAAACTCGGAGCTGATCGGCATGTAGGGAAATCGAATCTGGCTCGCAAACTGAAACGGTCCTTGTTGCTGCACCACCTGGATGTTCGCGCACTGGGCATCCCGGACGAGGTCTCCGTTGACTCTCACGCCAAAGTTCTCCAAAAGGTCGTCCAGCCCGACGTCCAGCGGCTGGGCAAATCTCTGCTGAAGGTTTGCGTTCATTTTGTTGATGAAAAACGCCACCTTGCCGCCGCCCATCACATACTGGTCGATGGCGTATTTGGAGCTGTCGGAAAATTTCGTTTGAGGCGCGATAATTAATAAGGCAGAAATGTCAGACGGGACGGGGCTGCTCGAGCTCAAATCGACGGGGACAAGGTTGTACTGTTCGCTGACCATCTGGTTCACCTGACGGAGGTCTGTCATAGCGGTTTCCTGATGTCCCGTCGTGTAGCCGATCCTTTTCTTTGTGACCGTGGTGAGCTTCTTCAGTGTGCTGCTGATGTCATACTCGAGCGAGCTGAGGTTCTGAACGGCAGGGATGACCTCTTTTCGGTCTTCAAAAAGGAACACGAGTCCGAAGTATGCGCGCGCCACCTCAAGTTTATCTTCTTTGAACACATTGACCTGTGCGGGCGCGATTCCCTGTTCTCGCGCATTCTGCTCGCCTTTTTCTCCCTGAGGGTTGATAAATTCAAACGCCAGGTTGCCTTTGGCGTATGCCTTATACTCATTGAGAATGTCAAGCACCGAACGCCGGTAGCCGTTATATGGAGCGGGCAGGTCTTCAGTGAAAAAAGCTTTGACGGTCACACGGTCATCGAGCGAGCCAACGAGAGCCCTGCTCGCATCGGAGAGCGTATAGACGCCGCCCTCGGTAAGGTCCAGCCGGCTAAAGAGACGGACGGAAATAAAATTCAGGACAACGAGAATACCCAGAATGAGAGCGACGCGAATGAGAGCTTGTGTCTTCTTCGTTTTCATGAGCGAGGTCGGAGGGGGTCTTTTACCATTTGCGTCTGGCCAGCGAAATCGTCGAAATGTAGAGCATGAAGCCCAGCACGGAAGCAAAATATATCACGTCGCGGGAGTCGATGACGCCGCGGGCGATGTTCGAAAAATGAAAGTCCACGCCGATGAACTCCACAATCGTATTCATGAACTCAGGTACGTAAATCAGGATTTTGTCGAGGATCATGAGTGCGAACATCATCGCCAGGCCGATAATCATCGCAACAATCTGGTTTTCCGTGAGGCTGGAAGCAAAAAGGCCGACCGCGACAAACACTCCTGCCATAAGCATCAAGCCAAGGTATCCGCCAACCACCGGGCCGTTGTCGATGTCTCCGAGAAAGGCGATTGTCACGTAGTGCACGAGCGTTGGAAGCAGCGAGATGCAGATCAACGCCCAGGCCGCAAGGAATTTCCCGAGCACAATCTCGGAGTCGTGCACCGGCCTTGTCGTCAACAGTTCGATCGTGCCGGCTTTCCGTTCCTCGGCGATTAGGCGCATGGTGATGGCCGGAACCACAAAGACGAAGATCCATGGAACAAGGCTGAACATATCGCGCATCGTGGCGAGATTCACCTTGAACATATCGCTCGCGTAAAACCACTCGATGAACGCGAGAAACACAATGATCACTACATACGCCACCGGGGAGTTGAAATAGGAACGAAGCTCCTTCCGGAAGATCGTGCCGACGTTGCTGAAGTTTTTCAGGTACGCTTTAACGTCGAGCTTTATCGTTGGCGTCGTCATTGCTTTACAGGCTCCGCTGTCGTCAGTTTGTGGAACACTTCTTCCAGGCTTGTGGATTTCCTCGACATCTCAAGAAGCACCCAGCCTTCGGCAACGGCCTGCCGGAACAGCTGCTCGCGAAGGTCGCTGCCTTTCGCCGTGTGGACGGTGAAGCGATGCGCCTCTTTTTCCTCTCCGCCGTACTGGACGTTTTCCACTTGGGCGAGTCCTTTTAACTTCGGAAAAACATCGGTCATGACGTTGCCGGCTTTCGTTTTGAGCTGAAGGGAAATCGTTTCGGCGCCGCGGAAATCCTGCTGGAGTTTTTCAGGTGTTCCGTCTGCGACAATTTTTCCTTCGTTGATGATAATGACGCGATCGCATGTGGCCTGGACTTCCGAGAGAATATGGGTTGAGAGAATCACCGTCTTTGCACGGCCAAGTTTCTTGATGAGGTTGCGAATCTCTACGATCTGGTTCGGGTCGAGTCCGCTCGTAGGTTCGTCGAGGATCAGCACGTCCGGGTCGTGGATCATTGCCTGAGCGAGGCCGACACGCTGTCGATATCCTTTCGAAAGCTCTCCGATGTCTTTGTGACGGACGTCCGACAGTCCGCACGCATCCACCATCTCCCGCATACGGCCTTTGAGGCCGGAGTTTTTCATTCCGTGGAGACGAGCGGAGTAGTCCAGATACTCAATGACATTCATGTCGAGGTAAAGCGGATTGAGCTCCGGCAGGTAGCCTATCTTTTTGCGGACTTCAAGAGCGTGGTCAAAAATATCGTAGCCTTCAACATCGACGGTCCCGGAGGACGGCGGCATATAACACGTGATGATCTTCATCGTGGTCGTTTTACCGGCGCCGTTGGGTCCGAGGAAGCCAAGGATCTCGCCCGATTTCACGTCGAACGAAATGTCATCGATGGCTTTTTCTCGACCGTAGTATTTCGTCAGGTTGCGGACTGCTATTGCCATGTTGTTGAGGGTTTAATGCCTGATAGGGTGTACTACTCTCACCGGTCGCTGACTGCAGCGTCAAAAAGCGAAACAATTTTATAAAAAAGAAAATAGAAATGCAAGATTTTCCTGTCGCGGGGTTCGATACTTGCAATTCCCGGAAAAATTCGGTTTCCTTAGTTCAAACCTCACGAGGTGAACGCCATGAATCGCTTCGACCTGCTCGCCGCTTTCGCTTTTCTCCTCCCCTCGCTGCTTCCCGGTCAGCCCCCAGACCTCATCATTCATAATGCCATTGTCTGGACTGTGGACGAACGCTATCCGGTGGCGGAAGCGGTCGCAATCCGCTCAGGAAAAATCATCGCCGTCGGCAGCGACGAGAATATTATCAAACTCAGCGGTCAAGGCACAGAAATCTTAGACGTCAAAAAAGCCCTTGTGGTTCCCGGTTTCAACGACAATCACGTGCATTTTGCGTCGGCGGCACAATTCCTCGAATTCAATATTATGGCGGTCGGAACGCAGGAAGAATTCCTCCGGAGAGTAAAAGATGTTGCGTCGGCGTTGGCAAAGGGCGAATGGATTCTGGGCGGGTATTGGGGCGCGTACGACCAGTGGGCGGCCGCAAGCACAGGAGGTCGAAGTCGGACGCCGTTTGTTCCCGATATGAAAGCCGTGGAGGAGCTCACGAAGGATCATCCGATGTTCATACGCAAGTTTGACGACAGCGAGTTCGCGGCGAATTCGGCTGCACTCAGAGCGGCCGGCCTCGACCCGGTAAAACCGGCGGCTGACGGGGTTGAGTTCTTATACCACAGCGACGGTGCGTTTGCGGGGATCATGCGAGGGACAGGAGTTTTGAAACTCTTCCGGGAGATCGTTCCGAGAAAATTCTCACGTGAGCGAAGAATTCATCAGACAAAAAACGCCCTGGCAGAAATGCGAAAATACGGGGTGACGAACGTGAGCGATATGTCGGACGACGAGCAGCTGGAAATCTACCGCGAGCTTCTCGAGAAAGGAGAATTGACTGCGCGTATCCATTTTCGTTATGGACTTGACCGCCGGAAAGAGCTCGCAGACAAGGGAACAACCGTCGGCTCCGGAGATCCCTGGATACGCCTCGGTTCCCTCAAGGGCCACATCGACGGCATCATGGGCACGAGCACAGCAAGGTTTTTCGAGCCGTATTCGAACAACCCGAACAACAGAGGGCGATGGCGTGCGCTAATGGTGGATGAACAAGGAAATTTCCTGGAAGGAAAATTTCTGAAGTACATGCTGGAAGCCGACAACGACAACCTCCAAATGAGCGTTCACGCAATCGGCGACCAAGCGAATAACGTGCTGTTGAATTATCTCGAGGAGTTGAACAAACAGAATGGAAAGAAAGACCGTCGATTCCGTCTTGTGCACGCACAGGTGATTGCCCCAAAGGATTTCCAACGGCTTGGCGCACTCGGTGTTATCGCGGAAGTGCAGCCGGTTCACCTCAGCGACGACATGCGGTGGATGGAAGAGCGAATCGGCAACGAGCGGTGCAAGGGCGCGTATGCCTTCAAGTCGATTCTCAAAAGCGGGGCGATGCTCAGCTTCGGCACTGACTGGCCGGGCACATCTGCGGCAGAATATCCGATCAATCCCTTGTTGGGTCTCTACGCAGCCGTAACCCGCCAAACTCTAGACGGACTGCCCGCTGATGGGTGGTTCCCGGAAGAACGCATCGACATCAAGGAAGCGATCAAAGCATACACGTACAATTCTGCGTATGCGAATTTCGAGGAGAAAGAAAAAGGCTCGATCAGCGTCGGAAAACTCGCCGACATCACCGTCCTCTCAAAAAATCTGTTGAAAGTTGATCCGAAAGAAATGCTCCAAGCCGAAATTCTCTACACGATTGTTGACGGAAAGGTTGTGTACACAAAACCATGAAAGGCACGACGACACTCATTCTGGGCGGAGGGTTCGGAGGTCTGGCCGCAGCTTATACTCTCCGTTCACTCATTCCGTCTGACCACAGAATCACGATGATCGACAAATCTTATTCGTTTCACGTCGGCGCGGCAAAGACGTGGGTGATGCTCGGGGACAAAACTCTCGAAGAAGTGACTCGCAAGAGGAGACAGCTTACACCTCAAGGGGTGGAATTTGTGGAAGCGAAGGTCGAAGCAATAAACCTCGCCCTTGGCGAAGTTCAGACGACCAAAGGGATGTTGAAGGGCGATTTCATCATTATCGGTCTGGGCGCCGATGTCAATATGTCGGCCGTCCCCGGCCTTCAGGAGGCTGCACACACGTTCTACACTCTCGACGGTGCGGTTCGTTTGCGGCAGACGCTTAAGGATTTTTCCGGGGGCGATGTTGTCTTTTTGATTCCGCGGACGCCATTCAAATGCCCGCCGGCCCCGTACGAAGCGGCGTTGCTGTTGCAGGATTTGTTCAACAAACGTGGAATTCAAGGAAAGGCACAAATACATTTCTATACGATTGAGCCTCTCCCTATGCCCACGGCGGGCCCGGAGACGGGCGCATTTGTGCGGGGGCTCCTTGAAGACGCCGGCATTTCCTATCGTCCGTTACACAAAGTCGTTCGCGTTGACGCCTCCGAGAAAAGAATCCATTTTGAAAACGGAAATTCTACAGGGTATGATCTCCTAATTGCTGTCCCGCCGCATGAAAGCCCCCGTGTCGTGCGCGAAGCTGGGCTGACGAATGAAAGCGGCTGGGTTCCGGTCAATCCAAAAACGATGGCGGTGAGTCAGGGCCAGGCTTCGATTCCGGTCTACGCCGTTGGCGACGTCACCAGCGTTTCCTTGCCCGGCAGGTTCAAGCCCGATGTGCCGCTCGTTCTTCCTAAAGCAGGCGTGTTTGCAGCTTCGCAAGGAGTTGTTGTTGCGCGACAGATCGCCGGAAGAATTACCGGAGAGGCTGCTTCAGGTGAGTTCGAGGGGAAAGGATTCTGTTACATCGAAACGGGCGGCGGGAAGGCAGTAAAAGGAGAAGGCTCTTTTTTTGACCTACCGCACCCGCACATGAATCGCCGTGACCCCGATGGTGTCCAATACAACGATAAGGTTCGCTGGGTCCACCAATGGCTTGAGGGCTCGTTTTCGGAGTTGTTGAAGGAATAAACAGCGGTCTTGAAAACAAAGAGGCAGGCCCCGCGGGGTCTGGCTCCTGCTGTTTGGAGAAACAAGCGGCGGATGGGTTTCAGCTCGGTACCTTGAATTCAATGCCAAGTTTCTTCATTGCGTCTTTATGCTCGCCTATCGCCCTCTTGGTCTGCTGATAAATCGCGGTTGACAGTTCTTTCACCTTGCCAAGATCCGCTTTGGGTTTTGCCATTTCCGCATTTGAGCTTCTCGTATGCTTCGTTAGCCTTCAGGTGACACTGCAAAAACGCCTCATGGTTTTCGCCGATGTTTTCCTGTTCGGCGGCGGTATAGCTTTTGTGCACGAGTGCATGATGAGTTCTGGCGATCTCGAGACATTTGCCAATCTCCTCCAGACTTTCCTTTGCCAATGTTGTGTTGAATTCATAGGAAGAAACGGCCTGGTTGTACAGGGCCTGTGCGTGGTCGGCCGCATGGCTGAAGTCGAGCAACATCGCAAAATGATAATCTTCCGCCTTGCCGTTGATTCTCGTCTTTTGAGCATTCGACACTGACACGAAAGCAATCAAAGCGAGAGAGAGAATAACAATAAGATGTTTCATCACGATGTCCTTTCTTGAGTGGAATTCCGCACGCCAAAGTGAAATGAGTCAACGAGTCTTAATACCAACCCGGGTGAGAAAAACCGAGCAACCTTCATGCCACCCCAAGGAAGGATGTCGAGACGCGAGATTTGCAGAATTACAAAAGGAAGTCTAAGAGAGAAAAGTCTGATTCTCTGTTTCGGTACGTTTCAATTCCTATTTTCGAGAGGTGGTGGGAAATTAGGACTTGTTCCTTTTTTGCAGGACAACGCGAGATATTATCTTGTTACGGCCACAATCCTCACCGGCCCGCCACTACCGCCTCTGATTTTGATTGGGAGCGCAATAACGGTAAAGTCCTTTTCAGAGAGTTTTTCCAGGTTGGCGACGTTTTCCAGTGCCGGCACGTTGGCCTCGAACAACGTCACGTGGCTTTCAAAACGTGAGGATTGCCCGTAATCAATACTCGGCGTATCCAGACCGATCGCTTTGATTTTGCGGTTGGTGGTGATCCACTTTGCCGCATCGGGATGAAGCCCGGGGAAATGCAATTTTGGAACAGCATCCTGCCCGCGCTCGTTCGTGCCCATGTAGCGAACACGGTCGGGCCAGAATTTGCCAAAGCCGGTTCTGAGAAGGACGATGGTTCCGTCGGGAATTCTGCCGTGCTTGTCCTCCCATGCTTCAAAATCTGCGACCTGAATTCGATAATCCCTGTCCGCGGCGCATTTTTCTGAAATGTCGATGACGATGCCGTTGCCGATCAGCTGATCCACGGGAATCTGATCGACGGTGTTCCGGTCTTTATAGAAGTGGATCGGCGCGTCGATGTGCGTTCCCCCGTGTTCCGGTGTCCAGAACCTGTGGGCGGTGTAGAAGAAGCCGGCTGGTGTGATGCCTTCCGGGCCTTTTTCAAAGACAAAGCCTTTTTCGGTGGGCCAATAGATGGTGGTGGAATCGTATGCGTAGGAGAGATCGATGACATTGCCTGCAAAGGGCTGAGGTTTTTCTGGGGCGCAGGAAAGGAGAAGAAAGGAGAGAATGAAAAGGAGTGTTTTCACTTTAGACCTCGATGGATTGTTTGATGATTCTTCCGTTGTGTGATCAAACATGTAAGAATGACCTAAAACAATTCTTTGCAGAGTGACCAAAGAGAACCAATATTAGAACGACGCTATTAACTTCCATCGCTTACCTGTT
>JACQPT010000176.1 GCA_016207415.1 Ignavibacteriales bacterium | reverse complement strand
GCTCTGCATAGGGCGTGTCGTGGAATTTTTCCAAGACGAAATCGAATGAAACCGTCGCAGACTTGAAATATTCCATTTTCATGTAGACGAGTCCGTTCTCAAATTCCTTCTGTGCCAGCTTTCTGTTGAGCTCGGCGATTCTGGCTTCGGCATCGGTTGCCAGGGAATCGGTGGGGTGGTACTCGAGGTACGCCTGGAACTCGTCGATCGCTTTGCGTGTATATTCCTGATCGCGGTAGGATTCCGGGGAGAGACGGTAGTAACACACGGCTTTCCGAAACCGCGACCGCGAAACAAACTCGCTCGTGGGCATCGTTCGGAGGAGGACGTCGTACTCGTAAGCTGCAAGGACGAACTCTTCACGCAGAAACCGGCTTTCCGCCATGTAGAACTGGGCGTCGTCGGCTAAGGTGCTCCCCTGGAACTGCAATGTCACAATCTTGAAATCTTCGACGGCGTCAAGATAATCTTCATCCTGGAATTTTTTCATTCCCACGGCGAATCGCCGCTCGACGCTGATCTGCTGGGTTGTTTCCTCGGACCCGCAGGCGTTGAACAAGGCTGCGACAACAACAATCACAACAAGTTGGAATTTCACTGTTCTTCCCGACTGGTGAATGATGGAACCCGCACAAGAAACATGGAGCCCCTGGTTTCAATTTGAACGTTCGAGAGGGATTGGACTCTCCGCATGAGTTTCGTCAGCTCATCGCTGTTAAGATCGTGGGAAGGCTGATAGCCGGCGCGAACAGGTACAAGCCGGACACGCGCGAGACTCGTCTTTTCCATCAGTCGTTCAAAAAGCAACTCCACACCGTAGGAACGACGGCTCCAATACGGCGATTGGAGAAAGACAAAATTGCCCAACGAAGAGAAAATGAGCTTGTGCCGATACTCTTCAATCCCTTGCGGCACGTGAGCATGATGCCCGAAGACGATGTCGGCACCCGCATCGATCAGGGAGCGCATGTCCGACTGCGTGCGGGCATCCGGCACGTCAGCATACTCCTTGCCGCCGTGATAACTCGCCACGACAAAATCCGTCTTTTTCTTCAGATCGTCAATCTCGAACTTTACTCGCTGAGTATCGAAGATGGAAATGTGGCCCTCCCATTGAGCACTGCCGTTGACAAACTGCGTATATGCAGCAATGCCAATCCGGATCCCATGTTTTTCGACTATGGCGGTAGGGAAATTCCCCGTGGAATCGGCAGAAGTTCCGGCGAATTGAATTCCCTCCGACCGCAAGAACGATATTGTCTCGATGAGCCCTTTCAAGCCATAGTCAAAGGCATGGTTGTTTGCCGTCGAGACCACATTGATATGCGACCTGCGAAGTGAACCCGCGGCCACAGGAGGTCCGCAAAAAATAACGTTCGATTTCGGGTCTTCGGTCTGGCCACCCTGGTCGCTCAGCTGGCTTTCAAGGTTGACAAAGACAAAATCTGCTGCGCCAAGAGTATCCCTAATTTTTTCGAAAGGATAATCAACATCTCCCCTCAGGATGCGCTGACCAACGGTTCGGCCAAGATTGACATCGCCAAACGCAAGGAATGTCACGCGGGCAACGGAGTCGACATCCTGCGATGAAAGAAGCTGGGCGCAGCTCAGGAAAACCAGGAGAAGAGATTTCATCCGGTCAACTTCTCACAGAAAACAAGAAATAAATGATCGCCACAGACGCAGCGATAACGACCAGCGGACTGAACGCCTGCTCAAAAATCCCCGGCTCATCCGGCTTGTTTTTTTTCCACCCATTTTCCTTGGTTGAAACGCTATCAACGGCTTCCCGCGTGAACACACCGAGGAACGAAACGGGTTCGCCGCGACGCCGTTCGAACCTTGCCTCAAGGGTTTGACGAATGTTTCGTTCAAACGTGCCCTGAGGAAGTTCACGATACACCACAACTTGTTCCAGCATGGCAATTCGAAGACTGGAAACTTGAGCGTCACCCTGCACATTCAAGAGCGCCGTAAACCCACTGCCTGTTAACACTTCGAGAAACGCATTCTCCGCAATCGTCTTCAGTTGTTCAGTCTCCACGGAAACAAAAACTGCAGCCGGTCGGTCGAGTGGAGCCTTCGCAACCACTTCCTGCGCCATGCTTCTCAACTGATCTCTCAAGACCATGACTGCGGAAGTCTCTCGCTTCAGCTGAGCCAAAACAGGGAAGGACCAGGTCAGGAGGACGATGAATGTGGCAGCTCGGCGCACGAAGAGAAGTTAGCCGTAGATTCCGCGAAGTTTCAGCGTTCGTGCGACTTTGTCGATCGCAAGAATATAAGCGCCGATGCGCAACGAAACTTTGTAGCGTTCCGCCGACTCGTACACAGAAATGAACGCTTCTGACATCATTCTCTCCAGCCTGCTGTTCACGCGATCCAGCGACCAGAAATATCCCACACGATCCTGCACCCACTCAAAGTACGAGACAGTGACTCCGCCGGCATTCGCCAAAATATCGGGGATGACGAGAATGCCTTTTTCCTGAAGAATCGGGTCCGCTTTTGCGGTGGTGGGGCCGTTTGCTCCTTCGCAAATGATCTTTGCCTTGATCTTTGCGGCGTTGCGATGCGTAATTTGGTCTTCCTTTGCCGCGGGAACCAGCACATCGCATTCCAGCTCGAGGAGCTCTTCCTGCGAGATTCGCTCGGCGCCTTGAAATCCCGCAAGCGTGCGGCTGCTTTTCACCCATTCCGAGGCATTCGCCAGGTCGATCCCCTTCTTGTTATAATACGCCGCGCTGACGTCGCCGATGCCGATAATTTTGCACCCCTTTTCCGCCAGCAACTGGGCAGTCGTCGATCCGACATTGCCAAAACCCTGCACAACAATAGTGGTGTCCTTTGGTTTCAGGCCGAGCTTTTCCATGGCGGTCAACGTAACGATCATGCATCCTCGTCCCGTGGCCTCCCGGCGTCCAAGCGAACCGCCGAGGATCTGCGGCTTTCCCGTGACAACAGCCGTCTCCGTGCGCCGAAGGTGCATGCTATATGTATCCATGATCCAGGCCATCACTTGTTCATTCGTGTTCATGTCTGGAGCCGGCACGTCCCGGTCAGGGCCGAAAATATCGAGCAAGTTTGCCGTATAACGTCTCGTAATTTTTTCGATGACGAGCGGTGCCAGCTTGCCGGGGTCACATCGAACGCCCCCCTTGGCTCCGCCGAAGGGGATATTCATAATTGCACATTTCCACGTCATCCAGGCGGCGAGAGCCTTCATCTCGTCCAATGAAACATCCGGGGCATACCGAATCCCTCCTTTGGAAGGTCCAAGGATATCATTGTGGATGACCCGGTAGCCTTCAAAAACCTTGATTTCCCCGTTGTCCATGGCAATAGGGATGGAAATGATGATCTGCTTGACGGGAGTCTTAAGGTATTCGTAAACGCCCGGCTCGAGGTTGAGGAGGTGCGCAGCCACATCGAAGCGATGCATCATCGACTCGAAAGGATTCTCTTTGTCAAGGATGGGAGCGGGTTCTTTGTACACTGCGGGCTGTAAGATATCCATGAACGCTCGTGATTGTTTTTTTCTGAAAGAAGTGGACGCGCAGGGAGTCGGTTTGTGTGAGCTATCGATTGAAGAGCAATTTACAAAAAAAAGGAGGGATATTCAATGAAAAGCTGCGAGGGTTATTTCTTCCGGGTGCTCGAGTCCAGCAACCTTTGGAGCGACCTGAATAACAATTCGGGTCGCTCGTCGAGAAAGTGTCTCGAGAAACGCCTTGCGCGCTGAATTTCCCGCGAATCGACCTCTCCGAGAACCAGGTCTTCCGCAAACAGTTTCCCGCGAGCAACATGATCTCCCGACGGCGACGTGATCGACGAGCCTCCCCAGAAATTCACGCCGTCCTCAAACCCCACGCGATTGCAAAAGAGCAGGTAGAGGTTCAGCAATCTCGCGTACGACCTGTGGTGCTCATGGTTGATTTCGGCAGTTTCAAGTTTCGCGCTGTCGCCGCCCACACGGGTGGGACTCGCCGTCAGACTGAACACCACTTCAGCGCCTTCAACTGCCAGGATGTACGGAAGCGACAGATGCCACAGGTCCTCACAGATCAACATTCCGAACCGTCCAAGTTTTGAGTCGAAGGACTGGACACGATCACCCGAGCTGAAGTACCTGCCCTCTTCGAACATGCCGTAGGTTGGAGGATAGACCTTGCGATGGATGTGCTTGATCTCTCCGTCTTCCAGGAACATGGCGCTGTTATACACGCCGTGTTTTGGTCCGCTCTCAACGAACCCCACCAGGATTGAAATCGATTTGCTCCTTTTCTTGAGAGGCTCCAGTCGTTTGTCCGACCGGGGATCGATGGCAATCTCCCATGCGAGGTCACGGAGCGTGTAACCCGTAAGACTGAGCTCGGGAAACATCACAAGACGAGCCTTTTGACGAATAGCCTTGTTGATAAATTCGAGGTGGTGGTCGATGTTCGAAGGCACGTCCCCGACACGGGAATCAACCTGAGCCAGGGCTGCGGTAAACTTCATGAGGCTTATCTCACGTGTACCTGATTGGTGAGCTCGTTCGTGTCGTCCGGTTTTTTCGGAAAATGCTCCGCCAGTGCCTTCCCGATGGCCTGAACGGCTTGCGTAATTCCCTCACGGAAATTCTGCTTCGAGAAATGGTCCGACATGATATCGGCGATGAGCTGCCAGGTGCCGTCCTGAACCTTGCTGTTGATCCCCTCATCCGCAAGAATATAAAACTGTCGGGTTTCCAGCAGAAAAAACAACAGCACACCGGTGCGGTCGCGGGTATTCGACATGCCGAGGTGCTCAAACTCCCAGCGGGCGAGAGCCTCAACAGTGGCGTCATGCTCTTTTCGCGTTTTCTTTTCGCGTACAGACACCCGGATTTCTCCTGATGTCGTTCGTTCCACACCCGCAATGACATCGGCGATGGACCCCAGGTCGTCATCCGAGAGCAGTTTTTTCAATAGCAGTGACACGGGAGCCTCCGCCTGCTCACGACAAGTCGATCATTTTGATGTCCTTGATATACTGGACAGTTTTATCTTCCTTGAGGTTTTTGAGTTTCTCCATCTTGATGTCCAACCGCTCCAGATTTTCCTTGATGAGGGAAAGATACTTTGCCGCTTTCTCGGGCGGCGCGCCTCCAAGCATGCTGTTGACCACTTTTTTCATTGCTTCCAGGGGTGCCGCGATTTCCTTCGTGATGCCGACGACGAATTCCTGCATGGCTTCCAGCCGACGTTTTCGGATTTCCAGCTCCGTCATTTCACGGCTGAGCTTCTTCTTTTCCACTACGCTCATGATGGCTTTGGGAAAGACTGGACTCGTGATATCGTCTTTAATAAGATAATCCGGAACGCCGATCCGCATCGCCTCAACCGCAAGACTCATGTCCTTGTGCACTGTCAGGAAGACAACGGGGACTGCGATCTTCCGTTCTTTGAGTTTTTTCGTCACTTCCAGGCCGTTCATGCCCGGGAGAAAATAATCCATCACGATGACATCAATGCTCTTATTCGTCATGACCTCCTGAATTGCTGCTTCGCCGCTCGAGGCTGCGATCACCTGGAATTGCGCATCCTCAATTCGATTGAGGTATCCTTCGACGAGCTTCGCAGCGTCAGGACTGTCATCGACAACCAGGACCTTGATTCGTTTCGTATCGACCGCTTCCATACCTTAATTCTCAGTACTTATCGGCGTAGCAACACCCGAGGGGACTGTTCTCCCCATAAACGAGCCCAGAGTTTTCAGGCGATCTATCAGGAGTCTGAACTTGTCAGGCCGCAGTGATTGAAACCCATCCGACAGGGCCAGATCCGGGTTGGGGTGCACCTCGATGATGAGGCCGTCTGCACCTGCAACGATGGCAGCCTGTGCCATGGGAATGACCAAATCCCATGCTCCTGTTCCATGACTTGGATCCACGATCACCGGCAAATGTGAGAGCTTTTTCAAAACGGGCACTGCGTTCAAGTCAAGCGTGTTTCTTGTGGAAGTCTCAAAGGTGCGAATCCCCCGCTCGCAGAGCATAATGTGGTAGTTTCCTTTTGAAGCAATGTACTCGGCGGCCATCAGTAACTCTTCCACAGTTGCAGAAAACGACCTTTTGAGAAGCACAGGCCGACGGGCTTCTCCCACGCGCTCAAGCAGCGAGAAATTGTACATGTTCCGGGCGCCAACCTGAAGTATGTCAGAATACTCAGCAACCTGCTGAAGAGTCTCCGTGTCTTTGACTTCCGTAACGATATGCATTCCAGTCTTGTCCGCCGCCTCCCGAAGATATTCCAGCCCTTCAAGCTTCAACCCCTGGAAGGAGTATGGAGACGTCCTCGGCTTGAATGCGCCACCCCGCAAGAACCTCACGCCGACTTCCCGGAGCATCTCAGCCACCTCCAGAATCTGATTTCGGCTTTCAACCGAACATGGTCCAGCAATGATGGTCAGCGCCCGTCCGCCGATGTCATCGTCCTTCACGCGTATGACGGTGTCCTCAGCCTTCACTTCCCGACTCACAAGTTTGTACGCCTTCGATACGGGAACGGCATCGTGAACGCCAGGCAGGCTCAAGAACAGGTCGGGGTCAATGCGTCCTTTGTTGCCGGTTATGCCTATGGCAACTCTCTGTGCACCGGGGATTTCGTGCGCTGAAAACCCGAGCGATTTTACTTTTTCCTTGACCTTCTCGACATCGGCCTTGGAGGCCTCTTGTTTCATCAAGATCAACATATCAATCCCTGTGTTTTCGCAATTTTCAAGAGCCCTCTCTCACTTCGTTATTCAATATTCGGCGTTGGATATTCATCATTCGATTCAACATGAACTCACCATCGTCCCGTCGCGCCTCCACCACCCGACAGCCCTCCACCTCCACTCCAACTGCTTCCCCCTGAAGACCCGCCAGAACCTTCTCCCCAACCGCCCGACCTGTATCCCCAGCCCGGATTGTATGTCCATCCGCTCCGACTTATAATATATTTCCGCCGCGAAATGACGAACGGCAGGAGGATGAAAAAGAAGAATATGCCAAAAATGAAGAGCAGTGCGACGGCGATCAGTGGCGCCTGCCGGCCGCGGGCATCGACGGTGTACTCTCCAGCGGTAGCGGCGATCATGGAGTTGACTGCTGAAAGCAGGCCGCCGTAAAAATTGCCCTCACGGAATCGCGGTGTGATCTCCCGGTCGATGATTTGATCGCAGAGGGCATCTGTCAGGGAGCCTTCGAGGCCGTATCCCACCTCGATTCTCACAACACGGTCATCTTTTGCGACGACCAGAAGCGCCCCGTTATCCTTTCCTTTCTGGCCGATTTTGTTTTCCTCAAAGACTTCAACAGCGAAATCTTCGATGGAGCCTCCTTCTAAAGAGTTCACCATCAAGACAACGATTTGTGTAGATGTCGTATCCTCGAACGTTTTCAACATTTGTTCTAATGAGTTCCACTCCACATAGCTCAAGGTGTTCGTAAGATCGCTCACGCGTTGTTCTAACTTTGGAATTGTCGGCTGAGCAATTGCTTGACAACCAAGTACTGCAAGAGGGAGTACCAATCGCCGCATCATCAGAATCTCACCTCAGGAGCTTTTTCCGCCTCGGCTGCGGATTTGAAATATTGTGCCTCGGTGAAGCCGCTAAAACCGGCAACAACGGAGCCTGGAAATCGACGAATCCTGACGTTGTAGTCTTGCACTGTTTCGTTGAATCTTCGCCTCTCCACAGAAATGCGGTTTTCCGTTCCCTCCAGCTGCGACTGCAAAGTCAGGAAATTTTCATTTGACTTGAGGATCGGATAATTTTCCGCTACCACTAAGAGGCGTGAGAGAGCCGAACTGAGTCCGTCCTGAGCCTGTTGGAAGCGTGCAAAAGCATCGGGATCGCGCAGGACTTCTGGGGTTACCTTCAGTTGCCCAACACTTGCCCTCGCCGCTGTGACATTTTCCAGAACCTGTCGCTCCTGTTTTGCAAATCCCTTCACTGTCTCCACAAGATTGGGAATCAAATCATAGCGCCGCTGATACTGGTTTTCCACCTGACTCCAGGCCGATCGCACAGCTTCATCCGCATTGACGAGACCGTTGTACGTCGATATCCCCCATGACGCGGCAAAAAGAATCACCAACCCAAGGATCCCCAGAACGATTGTCGATTTCTTCATGAAGCCTCTCCTCTGTGCGAGTCAGTCTTGATAGACGAGAATTGTTCCTGAGTAGCATGAAACCCACACCTGCCGCGATTGGCCGTCATAGGTAATGCCGATTGGGTGATGATCCGTCTTGACGGTCTCTACGACGGCCATCGTGCTGCAGTCGACCTTGCTGAGCGTATTCGACTCATAATTCACGACATACAAAAACTGGCCGTCGTCGGAAAGAACGATGCTCCGCGGCGTATCCCCCGATTGTACTTTTTGAACGACACGCCGGTCCAAAATATCGATTTTGGCAATCCTGTTTTCAGCGTTCAATGACGCGTACAGATAGCGGCCGGCGGGGTCCAGGGCCACATGCCTGGGGGACCTCCCCACGCCTTTCACCCAGGAAACCGAAAAACTTCTAAGGTCAATAACCGCGATATCGTACGACCCCATAACAGCCACGTATGCTGTTGTCGAGGAGGAGTCCACGACGATACCTCGCGGATACCTGCCAACACGGATTCTTTTCACTTGTTCTCCGCGATCCGTGTCTACTACGCTTACGTCTCCGCTACACCAGTTGCTGACTACGAGCCACTTATTGTCGGGCGATGCGGCAATATATTTTGGCACAGAGCCGACGGCGATTGCTCGATCGACCATCATTGTTTCCGTATTGATGCGATACACATAACTAATGTCGAAATTTCCCGAGCCATAACACGAATCGTTTCCTGGATTGTCAAAGCCGGGGCCTGTCATCAGATAATTGGTAACCCATGCGTATTTGCCGTCGTGTGAAAACGTGGCCTCAACGGGAGCCCCGCGATATTCGGTCTCATGCGCGGCCTGGCTAAGGAGGTTCCCTTGAATTTTATCCGAAATAGTAGCCACGAGGTCAAAATCCCGGTTGTACACTGTTATCGTATGGCGATACATCATGTTTTGTGCAAAGAAAAGGCCGTTGCCCGAATGAACAATGGACTTCGGAGCGATGTCTCCCCGAATCCGCTTTTTGAGCTCAAGGCCGGTTGAAGCTTGCGTCAAAACAAAGATGGCAAGTAAGAGGTGAGATTTCTCCTTCATGGGATGGCATTTTAGCAAAACTTCAGTCGAAAAACAAGGAAGGCTTGTGATGAAGGGCGGGAAAATCAGTGAAAGGCCTGCGACACGAAACAAAAAAAAGCGACCTTACGATCGCCTTCTTTTGGGAATGTCTTGATTTGTTTACTGAAGGAGATTCCGAGCGATGACGATATGCTGTATCTCTGAAGTTCCCTCATAGATTTCTGTTATCTTCGCATCGCGCAAAAATCGTTCAACCTTATATTCACGGATATAGCCATAACCGCCGTGAATTTGAATCGCTTCCAGCGCGGATTGAACAGCAACTTTCGATGCAAAGAGTTTTGCCATCGCTGATACGTGTCCGAATTTTTCTCCGCGGTCTTTGAGTTCCGCGGCCTGCAGCGTAAGGAGCCTGGCGGCTTCGATATTCGTCGCCATGTCCGCAAGTTTGAACTGTATTGCCTGAAAATCCGAAATCGTGTGGTCGAAGGCCTTCCGCTCTTTGCTGAACTTGACAGAAGCCTCCAGCGCCGCCTGGGCGATACCGAGAGCCTGCGCAGCGATGCCGATCCTGCCGCCATCCAGCGTGGAAAGCGCGAACTTCATCCCGAATCCTTCATCCCCCATCCGGTTCGCGGCGGGAACACGACAATCCTGAAAAGCCAGGGAAACTGTATCCGAACTACGAATGCCGAGTTTTTGCTCTTTCTTCGCAACCGAGAACCCCGGAAACGATTTTTCCACGATGAAGGTGCTGACACCCTTGGCTCCCTTCGACCGATCTGTTGAGGCCATGACGAGGACAACATCTGCATTCGATCCGTTCGTAGTAAAGTTCTTGGTGCCGTTCAACACGTAGGAGTCGCCGTTCCTCGTCGCTGTGGTACGCTGATTTGTGGCATCGCTCCCGGCCTCGGGCTCAGAGAGTGCAAACGCTCCGAGTTTCCTTCCGGCTGCCAGGTCGGGCAAATATCTTTGTTTTTGGTCGTCCGAGCCGAATTTCTCGATCCCCCAGCACACGAGTGAATTGTTCACCGACATGATCACACCCACAGAGGCATCAACCTTGGAAACCTCCTCCATCGCAAGTACATAGCTGATGGTGTCGAGGCCAGCCCCGCCCCATTTTTCCGCAACCATCATCCCCATCAACCCCAGTTCACCCATCTTCTTCACGGCCTCGTGGGGAAATTCTTCTTTCTCGTCCCGCTCAGAGGCACTCGGCGCGAGTTCTTCTTCGGCAAACTTCCGCGCCATTTCTTTAATCATCAACTGCGTTTCGTTAAATGAGAAATTCATAGCAGGTTCGTAAATTCAACCTTCAAAACATCGACCCCACTTGTTTGGAGGGAGCTCTGCTCCGACAAACAAGACGCTACTTTACCGCATAATCGTAGAAGCCTTTTCCCGTCTTTCGCCCCAAGTTTCCCGACGCGACCATCTTCTTGAGTAAAGGACACGGACGGTATTTCGAATCCCCCAAACCCTCGTGGAGCACATTCATGATGGAGAGACACACGTCGAGTCCGATAAAATCCGCCAGTTGTAACGGGCCCATAGGATGATTCATTCCGAGCTTCATGACGGTATCTATCGCCTCCGGACCCGCGACACCCTCCATCACGCAATACATCGCCTCGTTCAGCATGGGGAGTAACACGCGGTTGGAAACAAAACCGGGGTAATCGTTGACTTCCACCGGCACTTTTTCTAGTTTTTCTGCCAGCCCTTTAACCGTTGAAAACGTCTCGTTAGATGTCGCCAGGCCGCGAATAAGCTCCACGAGCTTCATCACAGGCACAGGATTCATGAAATGCATCCCGATGACATTCTGCGGCTTCTTTGTGATGGCGGCGATTCCTGTTATCGAGATCGAAGAAGTGTTCGAGGCAAGGATGACGTCCGGCTTCGTCGCTCCATCGAGCGTCCGGAAGATGTCCTTCTTGATGGTCTCATCTTCGGTCGCCGCTTCAACGACAAAATCAGCCGACTGAGCCGCGTTCTCCAGATTTGTGCTTGTTTTAATTCTCCCCAGCGTCTCCTTTTTCTGTTGGTCAGACAACGTTCCTTTTTTCACCTGACGATCGAGATTTGAAGCAATCGTCTTCATCCCCCGCTCGACAAACTCCGGTTTGATGTCATTCAGCACAACGTTGTAACCGCATTGTGCAAACACATGAGCGATGCCGTTTCCCATCGTCCCGGACCCAATCACAGCAATGTTTTTGATTTCCTGTTTCATGGTTTTCTTTCGGTTTGCTTACATCATTTCTACGATCAAACCGCTCGCTTCCCCGCCGCCGATACAAATCGCAGCCATTCCGCGTTTCTTCCCGCGTTGCTTGAGGGCGTGCAGCAGAGTCACCAGAATCCGTGCGCCGCTCGCGCCAATCGGATGGCCGAGCGCTACAGCACCTCCGTTGACGTTCACTTTTTCAACTTCCAAACCAAGCATCTTATTCACAGCCAAAGTAACAACGGCGAATGCTTCGTTGATTTCAAAAAGGTCGATGTCCTCTTTCCTCATTTTCGCCTTGCTTAGGACTTTCGGAATCACGTCTGCCGGAGCCGTGGTGAACCACTCAGGTTTTTTTGCTGAGGAGGCGTATGCGACAACTCGGGCGATGGGTTTGACGCTCATTTGTTTTGCTCTTTCCGCCGACAGGACGACGAGAGCGGCGGCACCATCATTGATCTTGGAAGCGTTCGCAGCGGTGACACTCCCCCCTTCTTGAAAGGCCGGTTTGAGTTTTGTTATCTTTGCAAAATCTGTTTTGAAAGGTTCCTCATCCTGGGCCACGATTTCGTCTCCCTTTTTTCCTTTCAGCGTTACGGGTATCACCTCTTCTGTATATCGACCCTCACCCCATGCCGACTGAGCGCGCTTGTAGCTCAGCACTGCAAACTCATCCTGCGCTTCACGCGGAACGGCGCACTCCTTTGCACACATCTCTGCTGCCTTGCCCATGTGAAATTTGTTATAGACATCCCAAAGACCGTCCTTGATCATCGAGTCGACTACTTCTGCGTTGCCCATCCGAAAACCTGTCCTCCCTTTTTCGAGTAAGTACGGCGCATTCGACATGCTCTCCATCCCGCCGGCAACGATGACATCTGCATCTCCGAGCTGGATAGCCTGGCTGGCCAACATGACCGCCTTCAGTCCCGAGCCGCACACTTTGTTGACGGTCATACACTCGACGGATTCGGGAAGTCCGGCAAACAGAGCAGCCTGACGGGCCGGCGCCTGGCCCTCCCCGGCCGTCAAAACATTTCCCATGATGACTTCCTGGACATTGGTTTTCTTTAATCCGGACCTGCGAAGGGCTTCTTCGACAACGATTGCACCAAGCCTTGGCGCAGGGAGGGAACTCAGGCCTCCCATAAACGAGCCGATGGGAGTTCGACATGCACTTGCGATGACGACTTCATTCATATGCTTTTCGGACGGAGAATGTGAGGGTTTTTGCTCGTGGGTTTCTGGAGCGGGAAATGATAACTCAGCTATTCATGGATTTCAAGAACTCCTTATTCGATTTCGTTCCTCTCATTTTTTCAAGCAAGAACTCCATTGCCTCAACCGGAGTCAAATCGCTGACGAGTTTTCTGAGAATCCACACTCGATTCAGTTCTTCTTCTTCAAAAAGGATTTCCTCTTTGCGGGTTCCAGACCTGTTGACATCGATAGCGGGGAAAATTCGCTTGTCGCTGAGCTTACGGTCAAGGACAACCTCGCTGTTGCCCGTTCCTTTGAATTCTTCGAAAATAACCTCGTCCATTCGGCTCCCTGTTTCGACAAGAGCAGTCGCAATCACGGTAAAGCTTCCGCCTTCTTCAATGTTTCGCGCGGCACCGAAGAAGCGTTTCGGACGGTGCAAGGCATTTGCGTCCACGCCTCCCGAGAGGATCTTGCCGCTGTGAGGCACGACGGTATTATGGGCACGCGCCAGACGGGTGATGCTGTCCAGAAGAATAACGACATCTTTCTTTGCCTCGACGAGCCTTTTCGCCTTCTCCAGAACCATGTCGGCTACCTGTACGTGGCGCTCGGGCGGTTCGTCGAACGTTGAACTCACAACTTCGGCACTGACCGTGCGCTCCATGTCCGTTACTTCCTCAGGACGTTCGTCGATCAGCAGGACGATAAGCTTGATTTCCGGGTGATTTCGAGTGATGCTGTTGGCGATTTTCTGCAGGAGGATTGTTTTTCCCGCCTTGGGGGGGGAGACGATCATACCGCGCTGGCCCTTGCCGATGGGCGAAAGCAAATCGAGAATCCGCATGGAATACTCGCCAGGCGCCGTTTCCAGCTTGATCCGCTGGGATGGGTACATCGGCGTAAGGTTCTCGAAGAGCACACGCTCGCGAATATCATCAGGATGTTCATCGTTCACTGCCTCGACGCGAAGCAGAGCAAAGAAGCGCTCGCCCTCTTTTGGCGGCCGCACCTGACCACTCACGCTATCACCCGTCCTCAGCCCGAATTTCTTGATTTGAGAAGGCGAAACGTAAATATCGTCCGGCGAGGGCAAGTAATTGTATCCAACTGACCTAAGGAACCCATATCCGTCAGGCAAAACCTCCAGGACACCCTTACTGAAGCTCAGGCCATCTTTTTCTGTCTGCGCTTCAAGGATTTTGAAAATAAGCTCCTGTTTTCGCATGTCGCTATGGCCTGCAATGTTCAGGTCTTTCGCGATAGAATTGAGTTCAGCGATTTTCTTGGACTTTAACTCAGTAATGTCCATGGGCATAAAGATACCACCTCTGGGGATTTTAAAAGAGGAATATAGAGTTTTAAGAATCTTTCGCGGACTTACAACCTCAGTCCTGGTTGAAAATTACTTAGGCCGGGAGAACGAGTTAATTGATGGCGTTGGTTGGATGTGCGTCGAGAAGAATTCTATGAACAACTGTATGAGTAATATAGCCGATTACTGATTGATTGTCAAGTATTTTCTCCCCTGCATGAACGCCAACGCCTCGCCCACCACAAAATTAGAACCGGTTATCAAAATAGGAATGCCGTTCCTTGACCTTTTCATGGCAAGTCGTACGCCTCGGTCTACAGCACCGGCGTATTCCACCGCTACGCGATTCCGCTGGAATTCCCTTTGGAGCTTGGTTCCGTCCAAAGCCCGGTCCGTCTTCGCGGTGACCACGATCGCCCACCGGGTAAATTTGGACAGCAGACGAACCATAGAGACATGATCCTTGTCCCTTGCTACTCCGAACACGAGATCGACCTTTTTGATTCCCAGCGCCGACAACGACTTCGCCAGAGCGGCAGTTGCCTGCGGGTTATGGGCAGTATCCGCCAGCACTCTCGGTTTCTTTCTTACAAGAGCCAGTCGTCCCTGGATTCCAGAAAACTCCTGGATGTGTGATAAACCTCGACGAAGATGTTCCTCAGAAAGCCCAAGGGGAAACCTTGAACCCGTTTGTTGAAGGGCCAACAACGCAGCAGCGACATTCTTCACCTGCATCTCTCCAGGGAGGGACACTTGAAGATCATTTATTTCACCGTAAGGTGTGCGAACATCAATCTTGAGGCCGTTGAGACTTGAGTGCCGCACCTTCGTTTGGATGAGGTGATGGGAAAGGAAAGGGGCTTTTTGTCTCCGGCAGGTTTCACGAAGTACTCTTTCGGCATTTCGTGAATCCACACCGCTGATGCACGGTACCCCCTTCTTGATGATTCCGGCCTTTTCTCTTGCGATCCTTGCCAGGGTTTTTCCCAGGATATCCGCGTGTTCTAAACCGACACTCGTGATCACGGTCGTCACAGGCTGGACAACATTCGTCGCGTCCAGTCTCCCCCCCAGCCCCGTTTCCACAATTGCCATATCTACCTGAGAGTCCGCAAAGTATTGAAACGCGATTGCTGTCGTCGCCTCAAAAAAGGTGGCTGTGTTTTTTTCGATATGTTTCTTGAGAGTCGCAGAAAGCCTGACCACATCGCCCGGCGAAATTGGCTGGCCGTCAATGCGAATACGCTCTCGATAATCGACGAGATGCGGCGAGGTATAAAGACCCGTCCTGTAACCCGCCGCCGTAAAGACTGCAGCGAGCATGGAGGCAGTCGAACCTTTACCGTTCGTCCCCGCAACATGAATGCACGGGAAGCGATAATGCGGGTTTCCCAGCGCATGCAAAAGCGCATTGATTCCATGAAGTCCCAACTTCACGCCGAATTTCTGAAGGCCGTAGAGGAATTGAATTGATTCTGAATAGGTTTTCACGGGGACGGCCGGGATTGGAACCGTTGATTCTTGCAATCTTCCGCGTCTGAGCCGACAGCGATCGGTCAACCCATGAACTGATGAACTCCGGCGTTACAGATGAGCTACAGCCAGGACTGCAGGACGGAGAACTCCACTGTTGCTTCGATTGCTCCGACGAACTCGCCGACATCCCTGAGATTGTTCTTCTCTGCATACTGGCGAAGACCTTCTGCTATCTTCACAGATGCACTGGGGTCTACATAGTTCATCGTTCCTATTTGTACAGCGGAAGCGCCGACGAGAAGAAATTCGATGGCATCTTCAAACGAAGAGATCCCGCCGATTCCCAGAATGGGAATATCGATTGCCTGAGCCACTTCATACACCTTTGCCAGCGCAATGGGTTTGATGGCCGGACCGGAGAGGCCGCCTGTCACCGTTGAAAGTCTGGGCTTCCGCGTCTTTATGTCCACGGCCATTCCAATGAGAGTATTGATGACGGAAACAGCGTCAGCGCCGGCTTCCTCGACTGCTTTGGCGAAATCTGATATATGCGTGACGTTCGGCGTCAGTTTGACGATGAGGGGCTTTTCTGTCAAGGCCCGGAGTTTTCTGGTGATCAGCGCAGTGGCATCGCAGTCTGTGCCGAAACTCAATCCGCCCTCTTTCACGTTCGGGCAGGAAACATTGATCTCGAACGCGTCGACACCACTCTTCTCGTTCAACACTGACAGCACATCGCAGTACTCATCGACCGAGCTCGCCGCAATGTTTGCCACCACAACCGTGTCCAAGCTTTCCAAATACGGCAGCTTGTTCTCAATGAACTGGTGGACCCCGATGTTCGCCAGTCCGATTGAATTCAGCATGCCACTCGGGGTTTCGACGATTCTTTGAGGAGGGTTTCCGTCTCGAGGCTTCCACGAGAGTGACTTTGTTATGAGCCCCCCCAGTTTTGTGACGTCAACAAGATCCCTTAGCTCATCCCCGTATCCGAATGTACCGGAGGCAACCAGAACCCTGTTCTTGAACTCTACATCTCTGACCTTAAACGAGGTCTTTATCATGCGGCAAGAACGATGTCTTGACAATTGAACGTCGGGCCGTCGGTGCAGACGAGCGCGTACTTCTTATTTCCCTTCGCCCGCTCAACCGGGCAACCCTGGCAAATGCCAACCCCGCACGCCATTTCGCCTTCGAGCGAGACCTCGCATTGAATCTCGCTCATTTTTGCGAAGTTGGACAGAGCTTGCAGCATTTTCGTTGGACCGCAGCCGAAGATTTTGGCATTTCGTAATTTGGTTTCTTCCAAATACGCCCGCAGCAACGCCACCACTGTTCCTTGAAACCCGGCGCTCCCGTCGTCAGTGGCCACGTGAACATTCCTGAGATGCTCCGACCACAACTTGGCGGCCGACGCAACACCGTAGAAAGTCTCAACATTCTTTCCCCCGATGAGCTGGGTCAGAAAGGGAAAGGGGGCTATGCCCAAGCCTCCGGCAACCATGATTGCCGTGTCGAAGCCTTCTTCATAACGGAAGGGATTGCCCAGGGGGCCAAGAACGTCGAGCTTATCGCCCGGTTGCTTTGAGGCCAGGATTCTCGTGCCCACACCCACGACGTTGAAGACAAACTCGACTTGGTTTTCCTCAACGCGGCAAATACTGAACGGCCGCCGAAGAAGCGGTGACAGGCCGTCTGTCACGCGAATATTGACGAACTGACCGGGCCGCACGTTTTTAGAAATGTACGACGACTCAAACCGAAGAACAAAAATACCCTCCGCGACTTCCTTGCGCCCTGTGACGATCGCAAGCTCCTGGATCATCACTCTTCTTTTTTCCTCGCACGAGCCGGGGGTTCCTCGCGTGTGGTCGGCAGTTCTTTTGCCTTGTCCTCCTTCAGCTCCTGTTTTACTGGAGGTTTGGGTAGAGAAACGGCAATACTGTCTTTTCGCACTGCAGTCGTGTCTCCAATCCGCGGCCTTACAATGCCGGCATATGTTGACGCCCCATACTTTGCGACAACGTTTTTGTAGTGAGAAAGGGCGCTGTCCGGTTCCGAAAGTCGATGCTCATACAACCATGCGATGGCATATTCGCTCTTGGCCGCATAAGGAGAAGTCGGAAAACTATCAACTATCTCCGAGAATGTCTTGACGGCTTTCTCATATTGACTCGACTCGACGAGGCTTTCTGCTAGTACGTAGGTCTTCTCAGCGGAGTCCACTTCTTTCGCTTTCTTCGGTAATTGAAGTATCACTCTCGCCTGGTCTGCATACCTTGAATCCGGATATTCCTCGACGATTTTTCTGTAGTATTCGGTCGGCTTGCCGTAATCCCTGTCAGGGTGAGAGTTCGCAATCTCGGCGAGAACGAAGAGAACCCGCGGACTTCGTATGCTGTCTGACGTTAGGCCAATGGATCTCTTATACCATAAAACGGCGGAATCAGCCTCCTGAAGCTCAGAATAGAAGATTTCGGCAATCTCATAGAACAAGGCTGCGTTCACCGATCGTAGAGAGTCCTCGTTGATTGTCAGGGGCGCAGCAAGCGAATCCATCATCGGTGCCGACGCCCTGTTTCGATACGCATGCATGATACTGTCATGAAGAGCGATTTTTTTCTTTGCGTCGAGGTAACTCTGTAATGCCGCGGCCTTCCTCAGCGCAAGGAGGTGTATTTCTGTGGCCTTGTTTTCCGCAGCCCTAGCGTAGAATGGCCTCGCCTTGGCGTAGTCCCGGAATTCCTTTTCATAGATTTTCCCCAGTTCATACGCGGCCAGTGAAGAAGTCTCGGTTCGCGCAAAAGCCGTGTCGAGTAACGCGTATTCATCCACAGATTCCTGACGTCGGCCGGCTGCATGAAGAATGCTTGCGCGTTCCAGGCGGATTCGCCCCGTGTGTTCCTTGAAGCGAAAATCCTGAAGGAGGTCTTCAGTCAGGTCAAGTGCTTCCTCATATTTCCCCAGTCGCGCCACGCAGGCGGAAATCTGCAGCTTTGCCAGCAGCTCGAAATAAATGTCTGAAGTATACTCGGGTATTCTTGCGTATTCAGCAGACGCCTTTTCGTATTGTTCAGATGAAAAATAAAGGTTCGCAAGCCTCACCCGGGCATCGGTTTTTACTTCATCGTCAGCATCAAGTTCAGCGACCCGCGCGTAATGCCGTATGGCCGGCTCCTGTTCTTCTCGAAGCTCGTAGAGATTGGCCGACAGCAAATGCGCTTCGGCTGATATTTCATCCTCCCCCTCCGCTTGCGCATCTGCGGAAAGAGCGGCCAGAAGGGAAAGGCCTTCTTCGGACCTCTTCATGCGGTCGAGCGTTTTCGCATGCCAGAGTCTCGATTCAAGAGCCAGGGAGCTTCTCGGGAATTGCTCGTTGAGTTCCAGGAATTTGCGTTCCGCCTTGACGTACTCACCCTGATAGAAGTAGGATTTCCCGATGAGCAACAGTGCATCGTCCACCAGGCTGCTCGAAGGATGGAATGAAAGAATGCTGGAACATTTGTCGATGACCACGGTGAGTTTTTGCTTCGCGGCGACCGGCACAACAAGCTCACGGCTTTGCAGAAAACTCTTCGCCTTTGCAGTCTGAGTTGCCGCGTGGATCTCAGCCTCGGCCTCATCAAAAGCTCGTTTTGCGTTGTAATACGAGTTGAAGTAGGAAACGGTATTCTCGTAGGCGTTCGTGATGGCATCGCCGACAGGAGTGAAAACAGAGCAACCGGAAGTCACCAAGACAAGAAGACCGACCAGCGGAAGGAAGAAACGACCAGAATACTTCATCATTACAACCGCAATATACCAAAACAGCGTGCGGGATTCAAGATTCAGCCGAACGGAATCGGATTTTCACCGCGGATTCGTAGGACGCAGGTCGATCTCACTCATCATCGCACGATCGGGTAGAATGAGTGCTGCGTACACTGCATCGGCGACATCCTGCGGTTTGAGGATCCTGTCCACGTTCGTTCGATCCGCTTCGAGAGGCGAAAAACTCGTGTCGACAGAGCCGGGACACACCGTAACGACGCGAATGTTGTACTGGCGCTCCTCCAGCATCAAACATTTTGAGAAGCCCATGAGTGCCCATTTAGTGGCGGCATAGCCGGCGCCGTTTACAAATGCGTTTTTCCCAGCGAGGGAGGAAATATTGACAATACAACCGCCTTGTTGTTTTTCCATGATTGGCAAGGCCTTTTGCGAGCAAAGAAAGAGCGCGCGCATGTTGAGACCCCACATCTCGTCAAAATCCCTGAGCGAAAGCGATCTCACGGGTGCAAAGTAGCCAACGCCGGCATTGTTCACCAGGATGTCAAGGCGTCCGTGATGCTTTTCAATCGCCGAAAACAACCCGTCGAGCTCCGGTTCTTTTGTGAGGTCTGCCTGGATGGAAATCGCACGCCCGCCACGTTGCTCAATTTCCTTTCGCACATTTTCTATTTCTTTTGTCGTACGGGCTGAAAGCACAACTTCAGCGCCTTCGGCGGCAAGTTTAAGGGAAACAGCTTTTCCAATTCCCCTTCCGGAACCGGTCACCAGAGCAACTTTACCTTTCAGCGTCATACTCTGAGATCCCCGCCTTGAGGACGAATGATGAGTTCTTCGACCAGGACTGACGCGTCTTGCGTTGAGGCCTCATAGACAAGCCGCGCAACGCTCTCGGCGTCAATCATTCTCCTCGCATATTTTTGTCTGTGCCTCTTTCCCCACATGGAAGTCAAAACGGCTCCGGGGTAGACATTGACGACTTTGATCCCCGATTCCCGCACCTCTGACCGCAGCACGTTCATCATTGCTTCTGCCCCGGACTTTGAGGCTGAGTACGCCGCCGATTTTGTGTACACTGTTTTCGCCGCAAACGAGAGAATGTTGATGATCATTCCCCTTCGCCGCTTCATCATGGACGGTAAGACTCTTTTTGTGGTCAGAAACAATCCCCTGAGATTCGTCGTAATGACGTTATCGAATTCCCTGACAGCGGTTGAAGAAAAATACTTGAAAGATGTTATACCGGCGTTGTTGACCAGGATATCGATGCCGCCGTGTTTTCTTAGGATGCTGCGAGCAACTCTTTCGACTTGGAATTCCTTTTTCACATCACACCGAAGGATTTCGCACTGGCCTCCCTTTGTCACGATCTCGCGCCGCAATGTCTCTAATGCCCGCGCATTTCTGGCTGTTGCGACGACAACGTCCCCGTTTTCCGCAAACACGCCAGCGAGACTGGCGCCAATACCGCTGCTTGCGCCGGTGATCCAGACTACGCGGGAAGAGGCAGACTTTACGCTAGAGGTCGTGATGTCGTTCAATGAGAGTGAGAAATTCGCTGCGGGTTTTTACGTCAGTGCGAAAAGTTCCCAGCATGGCGCTCGTGGTGGCCACGGAGTTGAGCTTCTCCACTCCACGCATAATCATGCAGAGATGGCGGGCCTCCATGACCACGCCGACACCTTGAGGTTTCAGACATTCAAACAACGTGTCGGCAATTTGCTGCGTCAGACGTTCCTGAACCTGGAGGCGTCGCGAAAACATTTCGACTATTCTCGGGAGCTTGCTCAGTCCCAGGATTTTTCCGTCGGGGACATAAGCAATATGACATTTCCCATAAAACGGAATGAGGTGATGTTCGCAGAGGCTAAAAAAATCGATATCCTTCACGATGACCATTTCGCTGTATTTTTCCTTAAAGACAGCGCTGTTGATCAGCTGTTTGACGTCCTGCCGGTAGCCTTTCGTGAAGAATTGAAACATACGCGAGACACGAGCGGGCGTCTTGAGCAAGCCCTCTCGTCCCGGGCTTTCCCCAAGTTCTTTCAGGAGGTCTTGGATCAAAGCTTCCATTCTACCGTTTGACTTTTCATTGCTCATGATTTCTCACCACGGTATTCGACTGCGTTGTTTTCGGTTTCGCGCAGCCGGATGGAAAAAAGCCTGGCACCGCGTATGTTGGGCTGAAGAATTTCCCAAAAGGCGCGCGCAATGTTCTCCGAGGTTGGGATGACCCCTTCGAGAAAATCCACGTCATGATTCAAATGTTTGTGGTCCACCTTTTGAATAATCTCCCGCCTGACGAGTTCCTTCAGGTCCTTCAAATCGATGACGTACCCTGTGTCTTGTTCCGGGTTGCCCGCAACTGTCACTTCCAGGACATAGTTGTGGCCATGGCCATTCGGGTTGGCGCATTTATCAAAAAGCTCAACGTTCTTTGCATCGGAGAACTGCGGGTTATACAAACGGTGCGATGCGCTGAACGTTTCCCTGCGAGTGACGTAAACCATATTCCATCAATCCAACAATCCAGTAATCCAACTCATAGCACATTCAGTATTTCTTTCGTATGCCCGTCAACTTTCACTTTGCGAAAAATGGTTTGGATCCTCCCTTTTTCGTTTATGACGAACGTTGTGCGTTCAATCCCCATGTACTTCCTTCCCATGAAAGATTTCTCTTTCCAGACGTCGTATGCTTTGATGACTTCTTTCGATTCATCGCTCAGCAACGGGAAACTCAGGCCGTACTTTTTGGCGAATTTTTCGTGAGCACCAGTGCTATCGGCGCTCACGCCAATCACCACAGCGCCTTTCCTAAGAAGTTGAGAATGATTCTCCTGAAAGGAGCAGGCTTCTCTCGTACAACCAGGAGTGTCATCTTTTGGGTAGAAGTAGAGGACAACCTTTTTCCCTTTGAAGTCTTTGAGACTGAGGGTTCGGCCGTTCCCCGAGGGAAGTTTGAATTGCGGAGCAGTGTCTCCAACGTTCAACATCGTAGTGGCTCCTATTCCTGGAATATGAGGCAGGCAGGAAGAAAGAGGCCGGGCTCGCACATCAGCCCGGCCCTGTTCATGGTATTGATGAGATTGCCTTGGTCACCTCGTCGTAGGGCGGCTCGACGCCCGGATTCTCTGAAATCCATGAGTAACGGACGACGCCTTCCTTGTCGAGGACGAACACCGATCGTTTCGAAGCGACATAACCCTTCAACCCAGCGAAATCGTCATGAACACCGCCGTACTGCCTGACCACAGACTTCGTGTAATCGGAAAGAATCGGGAATTGAAGATTGTTCTGTACCGCGAATGCTTTGTTGGCAAACGGAGAATCCACGCTGATGGCCACCACGTGCGCGTTCAACTCGTTGAGTTTCGACATCGAATCCCGAAAGGTACACATTTCTTTTGTGCACGTCCCGGTGAAAGCTCCGGGAAAGAATGCCAGCGCGGTTTTCTTTCCGCTGAATTCAGAAAGCGACCGCTGGTTCTTTTCAGTGTCGGGCAAGGTGAAGTCAGGAGCTTTTTGACCCACAGATACTGGCATGTCATTCCTCCGATTATGAAAAACGGTAAACATTTCGACGCGGGAATCTCTCTTCCAACACTTTCATGGAGAAAACGATTCCCCGACGGGAGACCGTCTCAAGAAATTCACTATTGACGGAAAGAGGCGGGTTTAGACTTTATTCAGACAGTCCGAGCACACACCGAAATAATCCAGTCGATGAGAATGGACCACTCCTTGCACAATCGACTTCACGCGCTCGTTGATGTCTGTTTGCGTCGGGACTTCCAGGTCTTTGACAGTTCCGCATTCCTCGCAAATGAAATGATAGTGGTCATGCGTAAAGGCGTCATACCGCCGCGTACCTTCGCCAAAATCCAATTCCCGAATCTTGCCCTGGCTTTTCAGGACGTTAAGATTCCGGTATACTGTGCCCAGAGAAATCTTCGGGAGGTCATGCCGCACTCTTTCGTAAATCCATTCCGCCGTCGGGTGCGACCGCGTCCGCCGCAATGTGACAAAAATGCGTTCTCGTTGTTTGCTTCTTTTGGTTCCTTGAAGTTGTTCCATGTTCATTTTTTCTCCTTTGAGTGAAACCACAATAAAAAGATATCGAATAATGGCAGGAATGTCAATGAACGTTTCAGAATCACGAGTGCGAAGGAACGGAATCAATGCCTGAGGGAATGGCTCAAAGATGGAGAACGTCGGGAAAATGCGTCGCGGAAGGGGAGGGATTCGAACCCTCGATAGCCCGGAGGCTATTCCGGTTTTCGAGACCGGCCGATTCAACCACTCTCGCACCCTTCCGAGCAGTTTTCAACATGTAAAGTAGCCAAAAGTGACGCGATTTCAAAACATAAGCCATTAGAGCAGCTTATGTTGCTCCGCGGGAAAATCCCGTACGCTGCATTGGACCCCATGTCTTTACTCCCTTCACAAAATAATCATAGAACGCTTTCATGCGCCACCACAGCGTAATCTGTCGATAGCCAAAGTTTTCGAGCACGCCAAAAGAAAGCAGCATTGCCAGATCGCGCGCCCTTGGATAACGCTGGAAGGAAATCTCTTCGAGTAACACTGCCCCCACGGAAAACATCACACCGTAAAACAGCGCCACGATAAAAAAGAGAATCGTCATGTTGACATTCAGGATTCCAAGCGCAAGCATAGCGATCATGGAAATGTAGCCCAGGAACTCAAAGACCGGACCCAGCAGCTCAATGAAAAAGAAATACGGAACGGCCGCCATGCCAACGATTCCGTAGTTTTTGTTAAACAACATCTTCCGATGGATAAGCAGTGTATCCAATAATCCGCGATGCCATCGATTGCGTTGACGTGAGAGGATTCTCAGCGATTCTGGCGCTTCAGTCCAGCACACGGGGTCGGGAACAAAAACAACCCGATAGGGTTCTTTCTTCTCGAGCTTCGTCCGGTGGATACGCGCCACCAACTCCATGTCTTCTCCCACCGTTTCGTGGTTGTAACCCCCGGCCTCGATAACCACGTCCCTTCTGAACATGCCGAAAGCGCCCGAGATAATGAGAAGCCCGTTGAGGCCCTGCCATGCCATCCGGCCGGAAAGAAACGCACGAAAATATTCCACGACCTGAAAAATGGGCAGGAACTTCCTGGAAAGAGAGACTTTGGTAACTCTGCCGTTGACCACTTCACAGCCGTTGGCAATGCGCACAATGCCCCCGGAAGCGACGACATGGTCATCTTCGAGGAATGGCTTCATGACTTTTTGCAGGGCATCGTCTTCGAGCAGCGAATCCGCGTCGATCGCACAAACGTTCTCGAATTGCGCGACATTGATGCCGGCATTGAGCGCGTCCGCTTTACCCCCGTTTTCCTTATCAACGACGACCAAGTTGCGATTGGCGGGTTTATGCGATTTGTAAATATCCCGGACGGGTTTTGTCTCCAACACCGGTTCGTAGACCTGGTTGGAAGGAAGGAGCGAAAATTCCCGTATGAGTCTATCGAGTGTCGCATCCTTCGACCCGTCGTTGATGACGATAACTTCATACTTCCCATAGTTGAGTTTCAGCAGACTTCGAACGCTTTCTACGACCGTCGCCTCTTCGTTATATGCCGGGGCCAGAATCGAAATCGGCGGGGTCAGCTCGGACTGAACTGTGATGCGGTAGTCGCTGAAGGAATTGTGCCTCATGTAATACAGGATCTCCCTGTACGACAGTAACAAAAGTATGGTGTAGGACATGTTCACTACGATGAAATAGGCTATGACGCCGTAGAAATAGATTTCAATCAATATTTCGACGAGGGCCATCATCGTTATGCCACGGATGGTTCCACACGAGACTCCTCAAGCACCTGCTGGGCGACACCACGAAGAATTTCGTTCTCGGCGTTTTTCAGAGATGTCAGCAGCGAGATCCCATCTGGACCAGCGGCAGCAATCGATCGTGCGGCCAATATCTTTTCCTGCAGCACGCCATCCTTGAGCCTAGTTTCCAGAGCCGAAAGCGCGCTTCGAATCCCGATTCTTCCTACTGCCTCGATCGCTTTGAATCTGAGAGTGGGCAGAGGATTTCTGAGGAGCTCCAGCAGCATCGCTTCAGCTCTTTCATCGCCGAGTCGGCCAAGAGCTTCAATCGCCTTGGCCCGGATGACGGTGTTCGGGTAATCGCGTGCCATTGTACGCAGCGGCTCCACCGCAGAAACAAACCCGATCTCCGCCAGCATTTCAATGCAGAAGAGGACAATTGACTGGTCGGTCGATTGGAGCGAATCAATGAGAAAGGGTACCGCTTCTTCCTTAAACCTCATGACGATGATGGATAACTCAATGGCCGTCCATCGTGAGAGGTTTTTACTCTTCATGAGAATTGTTTCGAGTGAATGAACACCTCCAAGGATGACCAGTGATTGCATCGCCTGGATACGCACATCCGGATGCTCGTCCTCCAATCCCTTGGCCAGCGGCGTGACGGCCCGTCGGGCCCTCAGCACTCCAAGGTCATGGGCCGCCTGAGCACGATCCCACCAGTTTTTGCTTTGGAGTAATTTGATCTCATCATCCACCAGGCCCAACGAATAGCTGAAATACACAAGTCTGTCGGAGGTCTCTCCTGCGACGTCTCTCGCGAAATCAATCAGTGCAAGCTTGACGGCCTTCCGGTGAAGCGATCTCCTTCCTTTCGTCATCTTTTCCAGCTGATCTTTCAACGGAGCGAGCAAAATCTCATACTGGTCAAACCTCCCGCTTGCGGTTGAATCTTCGGGAAGCGTCGGCAAATCTTGGAGAATGATCTCCGCAACCTGTTGGGAGTATTCAGTATAGAGTTTTTGCTGGCGCTGAATCGTTTTGGAGTGGAGGGCCTTATGAACAACAAGGCCAATGGAAATGACAATGACAAGAAAGGTCGCTGTCGCGGCCAGGGCAAGAATAAGGAAAATCTGAAAACTCATAGAAATCTAGAAATACGCCAAGAGCGCCAATCCAAGAAGATTTGAAGAGGCTTGTGAACTTCTTGATGTGCTTTGATAAAATCCGTCTATGCCGAAATTCTTTGTCAAACGTGTCTTCATCCCCAGCAGGAAGCCCCTTGATTGGAAAGCTACTATTTCATCAATCGTTGTTGCGCGAAATGATTCGTCTCCGCCAAAACCGGTCAACCGTATGGTGAAATTCTCGGTTGGTCTATAAACCCCGGAGGCAACAAAAGCCAAGGAACTCTGCCCGTTTGATGTTCGCGCAACGTAGAACTTGCCCGATATCCATGCCCTCTCCGATACATATGCCAAGGCACCCGGCGAGAACAAAAGCACCTGAGTTTTGGCAAAGATAAGAAAACGCATCCCGAGGATCGCCTCAACGCCCGAGAAGAGAACCTCGGATAACTCACCCGAGATATCGAACCTCGGAATAACTGTGGCGGAGGGAGAAAGCAGGAGTTGTGCGAACATACCATTGCCGTAAGACAAGAGGCCGTACACGCCTGCTCCTACCTGACTTTCTGTGACGCGAAATTTTTGAACTCTGGCGAGGCGGGCATAAGGTTTCCAGTTCTTCGACAACTCGTGATAATACTCCAGGCTCAGAACACCATGATGTTGATCGAGCGGCGGTCCGAAAGATTCGTTCGTGTATTGAACTTGTATCTCGTTTTCGGAACTGTACCAAATCCTCGTCGTTTCAAACTGCGCCTCCGGGTCATGGGGGATCTCACGGAGGACTCGGCGGTACCATACGGCTGCGTCATCTTTCCTCTCTCCGGTGAGGGCAGCCCGGGCCGCCCAGCGCATCACTTCGACTGAGGTTGTGTCAAGGCTGTACGCCTTTACAAAATTATCGTATGCAGCGGAGAAATCATTGAACCAGAACTGTACTTTTGCCAATTCCGTCAGGTAGACGGTATTCTGAGGTTTTCCCTGTGCGAGCGGCCGCAGGATCGAAAGCGACTCCGGGAATTTGGTCATCCATGCCAGCACTTGTGCCTTCCCAAACCTCGCATCTTCGTTCGTCTCGTCGTACACCAGAGCGGAATCATACTGAACCAGAGATTCTTGAAGATGAGACTCAAAAGACAGAACGCGTGCGTAGATGTTCCGGGCGTCGATGTAGTGAGGGTATTTATCAAGGATTGTCCGGCACAGTGACTTCGCTTCCGAAAAATTGCCCGCCCGATGCTCCTCAATTGCCCTGCTCAGCACTTTATCGGGATTTTCTGGTGTTGTCGGAGTTTGGCCGTTTGTGTACCGGAGGGGAATAAAAACGGTAATCAGGAGGGCGGCAATGACCCGGGAGGATTTACAAGTCCGCATTCGTCATTATTTGCCGTGTCTGAGCAGAACTTTCTTGACCCGTGCGGCCAGCTCATTCGGACTGAACGGCTTGGTGATATAATCCTCGGCGCCCAGTTCCAATCCTTTGAGCACTTCTTCTTCCTTGCTTTGGGCAGTCACAAGAAGAATAGGAATGTCTTTCGTTTTCTGATCCTGTTTCAGTGCCGACAGCACCTCGAAGCCTGTCATGAGGGGCATCATCACGTCCAGAAGAATGAGTGTTGGGACAAGTTCACGCGCTTTTGTCAGCGCCGCAACGCCGTCTTCAACGGCAACGACACTATAGCCGCTGTTTTTCAGCTTGTATTCGATCAAGGCGCGAATATGCTGTTGATCTTCGGCGACAAGAATTGTTTCGGACATTGGATGTTGGATACGGAGCGCTTAGAAGAGAGCGGAGAGGGTGGGATTCGAACCCACGGTACCCTGACGGGCACACATGCTCTCCAGGCATGCCAGATCAACCACTCCTGCACCTCTCCGGAAGCACGATTTCGCAACAATAATAGCAAAAGAATGACCGATATGCAATCGGTTGATTTTACAGGAGAGTTTTCGTTTCTTGCATTGTTTAGCGGAGAGGCAAATGAGATTCACTGGTTTCCTTGCATTTATCGTTGGCATCAACTCGATTCTTTTTGCGCAGAAAGTCGTTTCGATCAAGATTGACGGCGCAATCAATCCCGCCGCAGCGGAATTCATTCACACCAGCATCGAACGTGCAAAAGATGCAGATGCAGAATGTCTTGTGATTCAACTGAATACGCCGGGCGGCCTGCTGAAATCCACGCGCGTCATTGTAAGCGATATTCTTGAATCAAGCCTCCCCGTAGTCGTGTTCGTGTCTCCTAGCGGTGCACATGCGGGGTCGGCCGGAGTTTTCATCACTCTGGCTGGTCACATTGCGGCAATGGCACCGGGGACAAATATCGGTGCCGCCCATCCCGTCTCCATGGAGGGCCAACAAGACTCCATCATGATGGAAAAGGCGACTAACGATGCCGCTGCGTTCATCCGCACCATCAGCGAAAAACGAAAACGCAATGTCTCCTGGGCGGAAGAAGCCGTCCGGAAGAGCCTTTCGATAACCGAAAACGAGGCTGTCCAGAAAAAAGTGGTAGACCTGGTGGCGCGCAACGTGGAGGAACTCCTCGAAGCAATCGACGGGAAACAAGTGGAGGTGGCCTCAGGCGTTGCGACGCTCAACACAAAAGGCGCAACGATTCAGACAATCGAAATGGGATGGTCTGAGCGGGTCCTCGACATTCTGAGCGACCCCAACATCGCTTACATCCTTTTCATGCTCGGGGTTTACGGGCTGTTGTTTGAATTGTACAACCCCGGCTCGATCCTTCCGGGCGTCGTCGGAGTGATAAGCCTCATCCTTGCTTTCTATTCCCTCCACACACTTCCGATCAACTACGCAGGACTTGCGCTCATCGTCTTCTCCGTTATTCTCTTTATCGCTGAAATCAAGATTGTCAGCCACGGGATGCTGACCGTCGGCGGTGTCATCTCCTTGTTGCTGGGCTCGATGATGTTGATCCGGACGGATTCGTCGCTGGAGTTTATCGAGATCTCCTGGAGCGTGATCCTGACAACGGTCGCCATGACCGCTTTGTTCTTCGTTTATGTGATCGGCCTCGGCATCAAGGCTCAAACAAAGAAAACGGTCACCGGTTATGAGGGTCTGCTTGGAGAGGTTGGAGAGGCGATTTCGGTCTTGAACCCCACAGGACAGGTCCGAGTTCATGGAGAAATCTGGAACGCACAGGCAAAGACGGGAAAGATCGCCAAGGGGGAGCGCGTACAAGTCCTCGAAATGCAAAATCTTGTTTTAATCGTTGAGAAAAAAGCCTAAACACTTGAAGTCCTTCTCTTGATAAACCGAACAAGCACACAAAGGAGCCTGTCATGAATATGATCTCCCCGGCATTTTTTGTCCTCTTCGTTTTTCTCCTGATCATTGCTGCCAACGCGATCCGCATCCTCCGGGAGTACGAGAGGGGCGTAATATTTCGGCTGGGCCGATTACTCGGAGTTAAAGGGCCCGGAATCATCTGGTTGTGGCCTTTTATCGATAAGATGGTAAAAGTGAGTTTGCGCACCGTCGTCATGGATGTTCCTCCTCAGGACATCATCACGCAAGACAACGTTTCGGTAAAAGTCAACGCCGTGGTCTATTTCCGCGTGATGGAACCTCAGAAGGCAATCGTGGACGTTGAAAACTACTTGTTTGCCACGTCACAACTGTCCCAGACAACACTGCGAAGTGTGCTGGGTCAATCCGAACTCGATGATTTGCTCTCACAGCGGGAAAAAATCAACCTGAAGCTCCAACAAATCATCGACAGCCACACGGCGCCATGGGGAATCAAAGTCTCGAACGTTGAGGTCAAGCAAATTGACCTGCCCCAGGAAATGCAGCGTGCAATGGCGAAACAGGCGGAGGCTGAGCGCGAGCGTCGGTCGAAGGTCATTTCTGCCGAAGGTGAATTCCAGGCAGCTCAAAAACTGTCCGAGGCGGCCCAAATATTGGCCAGTCAGCCAAGCGCCTTGACGTTGCGTTATCTCCAAACGCTGAGAGAGATTGCCACAGAGAAGAATTCAACGACGATCTTCCCTGTCCCCATCGACTTGCTCAGACCATTCCTCGAACTTGAGAAAAAGAGATGACAGATCCCGTCGGCCGTCCCCACAGGGGATGAACTCGCTTCTCTCCGGCCACGATGCCGATGAACACATCGTCGCTGTCCATCAGCTCAATGATTCTGCCGTAAGGATTTATAAGCGACATGGAAGCACCGTTGTCGCCGAAGAAGCCGAGTTCTTCCCTTTCTTTTTCCTTTCGGATGCTTTCCTTCTTCAGGGTTTCCCCACTTTCCACTGGCTCAAAGAACTCTCCGGCAATCACTTTTTCAAATTTTTGGCCGTCTTCAAACGTTGGGGGGAAATGTGGGAAGCCGTGAATTTTATTCTGAGAGAATACAACAAGAACCGTAGACCCCTCGCCTCAAGCTACGCGGATGTCGATTCCCTCCTCCTGCGCCCAGACCCAGTGTATCAATATCTTATCCAATCGGGGAAAACATCCTTCAAAGGACTCTCGTTCACAGACCTCGGTCGACTGCAGGTTGACATCCAGGTTTCTGCCCGTGAACGTCGTAACACTGAATCGAAGAATCAAGGACAAATCATTCTCATTTCGATGGCGGATAGCACAGGATGGACGCGTCAACTCGACGGCAGAAAACTGGAAGAGAAGAGCATACTCGAGTCGTTTATTGCATCCGTTCGGGAGCGCGATCCGGATATTATCGAAGGCCATGAACTGTTCGGTTTTCTGCTTCCGTACTTCTTGCGGCGTTGTGAACTTTATTCCGTCGACCCCTGTCTTGGGCGGGAAGGAATGTCCGTGCGGTCTTATCAGAGGCGGTTTTCTCCCGAGAGCGAATTCACGATCTACGAGTGCCCTGGCCGGCATTTCGTGGACACATCCCAGTTGATTCGTGCTTACGATTACACCAAGCGTTCTCTCGAGAATTACGAACTTCCCCAGCTTGCGGAACATTTTGGAATAGCGAGGGGACCCGCCGTTCCAAGGTCAAAGATTTCCTCTATGTGGGAGCAGTCTCCCGAAATTGTCCTGCAACATTCACAGGAGAATGTTCACGTCGTTGAACAGGTCAGCGCCCTTCTTTCGCCCAGTAATTTTTATCTTTCACAGATATGTCCTTTTAACTACGCGACGCTGACAGGGTTGGGGTCTGCCGCCCGATTGGAATCACTGATGGTCCGCGAATACCTGCGACAGAAACACTCCATTCCCCAGCCACAAAAGGGGGCGCAGACGGTCGGAGGTTATACCGAGATTTTTGTGAGCGGAGTACTGGAAAACGTGCTGCAGGCAGATGCCGAATCGCTGTATCCTTCCATCATCCTTTCCAACAACCTGAAGCCCCGCGTCGACAACCTCGACGTTTTCGTGCCCCTGTTGCGAGAGATCACCGCCATGCGTCTCGAAGTAAAATCAAAAATGCGCCGCAGCAGGTCAAAATCGGCGCGGTCCAAATACGATGCTCTGCAATCGGCGCTGAAGATTCTGGGTAATTCCTTTTACGGCTACTTGGCATACGGCAGGGGTTTGTTCAACGATTATCAGCAGGCCGACGCCGTAACGACAACGGGACAGAGCATTCTCCGTTCCGTCATCCGTCAAATGGAGCTTTTTAACGCCGAGCCGATCGAAGTTGATACGGACGGAATTTTCTTCCTACCGCCCGACAACGTCCGGGGGAAGAGTCAGGAGGAAGCTTTTGTTGACCGTATCTCAACAACGTTGCCCGACGGAATTAACCTCGTGCTTGCATCGAGGTCGAAGAAAATGCTGAGCTACAAGATGAAAAACTACGCTCTTCTGGATTATCGTAACGAACTGGTAATCAAGGGAAGCTCGCTCATTTCCAGGTCTCTCGAACGCTTCGCACGACGATATATTCGCCGCTGCATTGAATGTCTGCTCACGGAGGATGTTTCCCAACTCCATCACACCTACGCCTCATGCTATACGCAGATAAAAAAACACGAATGGGATGTCGCCGATTTCTGCAGGACGGAAACTGTCCACGAAGACCTGGATTCGTACAGTAAATCTGTGGAAGCAGGCCGCCGGCATCCTACGGCAGCATACGAAGCCGCAAAAAAAGCAGGATTCTATTTTAAGGCGGGAGACCGCATCTCGTACTACGTCACCGGGACGCAAGCAGACGTGAAGGTTACCGACAACTGTCGCATAGCAGACGAATGGGATCCGAACTTGCCCGACGAGAACACGGAGTATTACCTCGCACGCCTGGAAGAGTATTCGAACAGGTTCAGGCAGTTCTTCCAGCCCGAAGACTTCTCCAGAATCTTTTCGCTCGACGACCTTTTTGGGTTCTCTCCAAAGGGGATCACCGTTGTGACAAAAAAGATGAGCCGGGAGGAGGTTGAAGTCGAACCTGTGGAACCCGGGGAAAGCGAGGACTTTGGCATCTGGCTTGGAGAAAAAGGGTAAGCCGCTTCCCATGCACGAGAGCCGACCCTCCCATACTTGCTTTTCTCAATCCCGAATTGTATACTTTCACGTCCAATTCACAGCACCGTTTCTGTTTCATTTGAAGTTGTTTTGCTTTCGCTCACCCCGCGGTGAGCTTCGGCTTGAGGGGTCAAGAACGTTGCCGGTAGACTGTGCCAAGGCCGCCTTGTGCGGCCGAGCTGAACAATGAAGGTGCGACTCGGTTGCACCTTTTGTGTTTATGAAACAAATGGTGTTCATGTTCAACCTATAAGGAAGAAGTACCCTTATGGAACAAGGTACAGTAAAGTGGTTCAATAATGCGAAAGGATACGGCTTCATCAAGCGC
>JACQPT010000012.1 GCA_016207415.1 Ignavibacteriales bacterium | reverse complement strand
TCTCTGCACCCCCCGAGATTTCCTCGTACACCCGTGTGACGTAAGGATTGAACTCCTCGACAAAACTCATTCGTTTCACGGCAATCCTCGAACCGTGCTGAATCAGACTTTCATTCCACGGCTCCAGAAGCGGTCCCGGATCCTGTCGTGAAAATTTCGCATCGAGAAGAATCTTGTTCCTCTGCTTTAAGACACGGCGATACCCCAGAAGGTCCGCTAGGTATGACTTGTTGGACTGCGCAAGCACGAGGTCCAGAAATTTCCTTCGCTCGCTCGGTGGGCCTGCCGTGATGGTGCCGTTTTCCGGCGAGAGCACAACGACGGGGAACATGCCGATCGCGGCAGATAGTTTTTCCAGCTCCGATTTGTTTACTAAAAAAGTCTTTTCCTTGTCGGCCGCGTTGTAACCCAATGCGACTCGATACTCAACACCCTTGTCGGTGACAAGTTCGCCCGTTACTTCAAAGCCCTCCTCGCCAAGTTGCACTGCGCTTGTGTCGCTTCCGGCATAGAAGCTCTTCGTCAGGCACAGAAATGAGATCGCCTCAAGGATGCTTGTCTTCCCTTCGCCGTTTTCACCCACAAACACGTTGCTCTGTTCCCCGCATTGCAGCGTGGTAGCCTTGTGGTTGCGAAAATTGTGCAGTCGTAGAGACCTGATTCTCATCGAGCCTCGTTTCTTACAACACGATAGCCCCGCTGAACGGGGCTATCGGCTTTACTGCCACACGTAGAAGCCTGCTTTCTAATTGTTCAACCTCATCGGCATGACGAGCATGAGCACATCTTCGTTTTCTTTTTGCGACGCCGGCATTACAATCGCCGCACGGACCGGGCTGCTGAAACGAAACACCACGTCGTCAGATTCAATGTGCGAGAGGATGTCGACCACATAGCCCGAGTTAAAGCCGATCTCCAGAGTGTCGGCATCATAGTGACACGGAATTTTCTCTTTTGCCTCCCCGCCAAAATCAACGTCCTCGGCCGCAATGAGCATCTCGTTCTTCTTCAGGGAAAACCGGACCTGGTGCGTTGTCGAGCTTGAATACAAAGACACGCGTTTTACAGAAGCGAGCAGAAGGTCTTTGCTCACCGCCAGTTTTTTCTCGTTGTCGAGCGGAATAACGGACTCATAATTCGGGTAACTCTCTTCGATGAGCCGTGAGGTAAGAGTTGTATTACCAAAAGTAAACTGCACATGCGATGTATCCACTGCCATCGTGTTTTGTGTCTCCTCCGCTGATCTCGACACGAGGGCGAGTGCTTTTGCCGGGATGATAATATCCTTTTTGATCTTCGGTTTCAGGTTTTCATAGTTAATCCGCACGAGGCGGTGTCCATCGCTGGCAACTGCCCGCATCTCGCTGCCTTTTAATTGGAGAAGGACGCCTGTCATTGCGGGCCGCAGCTCGTCGCTACTTACGGAGAAGATTGTCCGATGAATAAGTGCTTTTAACATCCCTCCATCCAGCGCCATTTGTTCTTCAGCCTTGAACTGGGGAATGGTTGGAAATTCCTCCCCCGACTCACCCATGAGGTTGTATTCGCCGTTTTCAGTGATCATTTTGATCTTATTTGATGACGGGTCGGCATGGAAGATAAGTTGAACGTCGGGTAACGAGCGCACGGTATCCATGATTCGTTTTGCGGGAACCGCAACTGCCCCGTCTTCCGAGCCTTTCACATCTATTGTCGCAGACATGGAGACTTCAAGATCTGTTGCCGCAAGTCGTAGATTGTTCTTCGTAAGAGAAAACAGAATATTCTCCAGGATAGGCAACGTCGATTTGGAGGGTACAACGCCGCTAATACGGTTTAATGCTTTTTGAAGTTCGGCGCCGGCGACAGTGAATTTCATGAGGATCTTCCTTCTAAAGGCGAGTAAAAATTAAGGGGTTAAACCAACCTTAATTTACCAAAAGTTTTGCGCAGATACAAGGTTATCGAGGTTTTAAGATGTCCTTAACTGTTTGATTGTTAAGGAGTTATCTAATACTAATTTAATAAGAAATGAAAAGAGATAAGTAGTTATAAAGCTGTGGAAACTGTGGAAAAGAACGTCTCGAGAACGAGTAAGTCTTTTAATTTAACGGAGCTAATGTTCTTGATTTAACACTCAATTGATGTGCTTAAAGCGTGGACAAAACCTTAGAGAAAGAGGAACTCACAAACAAGGAGAGGAAATGAATTCAAGTCAGCCTCTTTGTCAACAAAGTGTTCACACAGGCTCACAAGATATACAAAGTTTTATTCACTTTTGCTTAGCAATTTAAATCTATGCGGCGGCGGAGGTTCTCAATGTTTTGCTTATACAACGTGTTGGTTTTCATTTGATCTTCAACAGCCTGGTAGGCATGAATAACGGTGCTGTGGTCGCGGCCGCCAAAATGAAGTCCAATCGTCTTCAAAGAAGAATTGGTAAGCTCCTTGGCAAGGTACATGGCAACCTGCCTGGCGGTGACAACTTCCTGTTTGCGAGTTTTCGCTCTTAAAAGGTCTTGTGGAATGTCAAAGTAATCGCAAACGACTTTTTGGATTTGCTCGATTGTAACTGGAGATCGCACCTCATTGACCACTACGCGAAGAACATCTTTGGCAAGGTCAACCCCAATCTCCCTGGATTCCAGTGAGGCACGGGCAAGAAGGCTAATAAGGCATCCCTCAAGCTCCCGGATATTACTTGTGACGTTTGCCGCAATAAACTCTATGACGTCTTGGGGAAGATCCAGGCTGTTTTCCTCACTTTTTTTCCGAAGGATGGCAATTCTGGTCTCAAGATCCGGCGCCTGAATATCGGCTGTCAGACCGCATTGGAACCGCGAGATGAGGCGCTCGTCGAGACCCTTTAGTTCCTTTGGCGGAACGTCCGAGGAAAGAACAATCTGTTTGCCCAGTTGGTAGAGGGCGTTAAACGTGTGGAAAAAATTATCCTGAGTTTTTTCCTTACCGGTAAAAAACTGGATATCGTCGACGATGAGTAAATCCATACTTCTGTAGTAGAGAGAGAATTCGTTTACCTTGTCAGCCTGGATTGCTTCGACAAAGTCTACGGTGAACTTCTCGCTTGATACATAAACGGCCCGCCTTGCTTTCCCCGTAAGAAGTGCGTAGTTCCCAAGGGCATGCATAAGATGTGTCTTGCCAAGGCCGGTTCCACCGTAAATGACCAACGGGTTAAATGATGTACCTCCCGGATTATTGGCGACAGCCATTGCGGCCGCACGGGCCAACTGGTTGCTGTCGCCCTTGATGAAATTGTCGAATGTGTAGCGGGGATTAAGATTGCTCTGAAGGATGGGTAGATTGTCAGCGCGGAACGGGACGTGTGGGGAGAACGGAGCCCGCGTGACCCGAGGCGCAGACGAGGGCAGTTCCGTAACAGCAGGTTGGGTAATCGCAGAATGAAGCCTCTCGTCTCGGGCGATGGAGTAATACAGCTTCCCCTCGTCTCCCAACACAGCGGTGATCGTCTTCTTCATAAGTGAATTGTAATGCTCCTCGACCCAATCGTAGAAGAACTGGCTCGGTACCTCGACCGTAAGTTCAGGTCCGCTGACCCGAACCGGCATGATCGGCTGAAACCAGGTCTTGAAACTCAGTGTTGAAACATCGTTTCGGATCCTCGATAGGCATTCTTCCCAAATAAGTTGTGGGTCGGATGCGATTTCAACGCCGGGGGGAGAAATGTTCTGAGTGTCCATAAGTGGGGACTTCTTAACAAAACAGAAAGATATTAACGACAGTTAACGGTTTATCAACAAAGTTATACACAGGGTGAATAATTGAGAAATAAAAAGATAAAGCGGTTATTCAAGAATTCACAATATCGTACTGCGTTAAACGCTTAATTTTTAGATGTCGATGAACCCAAATCACCACGTTATCAACAGAGGTTCCTGACTGGCCGAAGCCAAACAAAATCAACAGGCTAAAGAGATTCGAGAACCGCCAAAAGTTATCCACAGGGTATCAACATCAATTTTGAGCTGCTATAGGGGCGAGTATAATAACACGAGCCAAAGCATAACGCAAGAGAAAAAATTACAAAGGAAAAGAAATATTGAGACTTCTTATGTGAATCGTTTCTGGTTCATCGGTCAATAGTAAAGTGCGAAACCTATAGGGATTCTCGCGAAAATTAAGAGAGGTTTTCTTGTTTGTAGCCTCGGAATTTCGTAACTTAAGAAAATCAATGCCCCGGAAGGTTTAGAGCATGAAACGGACATTCCAACCACACCGTCGGAAACGACGGAACACCCACGGCTTTCGAGCCAGGATGGCCACAAAGAACGGCCGAAAAGTTCTCAGTCGCCGCCGCGCCAAAGGTCGGCATAAACTGACTGTAAGCGACGAAACGTAAGGATAGCCCCAAACCTTGAGGCAAAGCCTCCCGAAATCCGATGTGCTCCGGGGGTACAGATCATTCTCAAAGGTCATTTCAAACGGCAAGTCCCTCTTCGCCAATCCAGTCCGATGTTACTTTGTTTACGATGCCGGAGCGGAAACGCGAACGAACATTGGCTTTGCCGTTACGAGGAACGTCGGTAAATCATCCGAGAGAAATCATATTAAGCGAAGAATGAGGGAAGCTGTTCGTCTCGACAGACACTTGTTGCAGGAACCAACGCTGCCCGGAGGATCACTAGATATTGTATTCTTGTATGTTGGGGACCGCGAAGCGACAAGGATATCATTGAAACCCATCCGGACAGCAATAGCAACTCTTCTGGCGAGAGTCCGCCGGGAGTTATTGGCAAACCGATTATGAAATACATCGTCACGACAATTATCAAGTTGTATAGGATTCTGCTATCCCCCGTTCTCCCATTCAACAGTTGCCGCTTCTATCCGTCCTGCTCTCAGTACGCGCTTGAGGCGGTTGAAAAACATGGGCCGGCAAAAGGATTGTGGCTCACGGTGAATCGTATTCTGAACTGCCATCCGCTTTCAAGGAGACAAGGTTACGACCCCGTTCCGTAGGCTATTGAAGAAAGGGTAAATACAGGGATTTCATGGACCGTCAGACAATAGCAGGCTTTCTCCTCATTTTTCTGCTCCTTATGGTGTGGATGTGGTATAACTCGCCGCCGCCGAAGCCCATTGTGGATGAATCCACTCAAACACAGTCTGCGGACACCGCGAGACCGATCGAGAAGGAGAAACAACCGGAGCTGCGGCAGGAAAAAGCCGTAGACCCATACGGAAAATTCTTTTCTTCGAGGGTTCACGGCTCCGAGCGCTTGATCAGGATAGAGACCGACATCTACACGGCCGAGCTTTCGACAAGAGGCGCGACGATTCGACGCTGGAAATTGAAGAAGTATAAGACGTGGGATGGCCTCCCGGTGCAACTTGTGGATTATGACAAGGACGGCGACCTTAGCCTGTTGTTCACAACGTCCGACGGAAGGCTCGTAAACACGCATGACCTGTACTTCGACGTCGACAACTCTCGCGACCAGGTGCTCAACGAAAACAATTTTGAATTTAAAATAAATTTTATACTGCCATCCACAAACGGGGGTTCAATCGTCAAAACCTTCACTTTCAGGAATGACGATTACGGGTTTGATTGCGATATCAGCATGGTTAACCTTGGATCTGTGATCTCAAATTATGAGTATCAACTCGTTTGGGAAAGCGGCCTCCGCTATACAGAGCATAACAGCATCGACGAATCCGGATTCGCCGCCGCCTACTCGTATGCAGGCAAGGAGCTGACAGAGATGGACGCACCCTCGGCTAACGAGACGGTACAAAAGGATATGACCGGCATCGTTGACTGGGTTGCGAGTCGGACTAAATATTTTGCCCTCGCAATCATTCCACAGGCTCCCGCCAGCGAAGGCGCTTACATCGAAGGCAACCACAAGCCGATGCCGGACAACGGTGCGTACGAGTCGTACACAGTGGCGATGAAAATGCCATTCAAGGGCGCGTCCAGCGAGAATGCCTCGTTCAAACTCTTCATCGGCCCGCTTGAACACAGCCGACTCAAGGCGTACGACAACGGCTTGGAGAGCATCATGAGTCTTGGATGGGCATGGCTCATTCGTCCGATAGCAGAATATGTGTTCCTCCCTGTCATGGGTGGGCTCCATTACTTTGTGCCCAACTGGGGAATAGTCATCATCATCTTTTCCATCCTTATCAAGATCGCACTTCATCCGTTGACGAAGACAAGCATGAAGTCGATGAAAAAAATGCAGCAGCTCCAACCATTGATGGAAGAAATCAGGGCGAAGCATAAGGACGACCCCCAAAAGATGAACAAGGCCATCATGAATCTTTACAAAGAATACGGCGTGAACCCGGCGGGGGGATGTCTTCCCATTCTTCTCCAGATGCCGATCCTTTACGCCCTTTATGCTGTCTTCCGCGCCCACATCGATCTACGACAAGCCGCATTTGTTTGGTGGATTACCGACCTGTCCGTTCCGGACACAATCGTAAGCCTTCCGTTTCACATCCCGCTTTTTGGGATGAAAGACGTTAGCGGGATTGCCCTGCTCATGGGAATAACGATGTTCGTCCAGCAAAAAATGACCGTGAAAGACCCGCGCCAGAAGATGATGGTCTGGCTGATGCCCGTTATGCTGACCCTCGTATTCAACAGTCTCCCATCGGGACTCAATCTCTACTACGCTGTTTTTAACATCCTCTCCATCGCCCAGCAATACCTGATCAACAAGCAACATGACAATGAACCTCTCAGAAAGGTTGAGCCCAAAAAAAGGGCGCCCGGCGGGATATTTGGCAAATTCCCCGATGAATTCAGGAAGTTGAGAAAAAAGTAACCCTCGCTGAGAATCCTCGCCCGCGATTGTTAATCGCGGCCGCATTTCGTACATTTACTTCCCGTTGTAATTGCTGAAGCAAAAATGAAGTTAACCCCGGTAGATACTATTATAGCCCTGGCCACGCCCATAGGAGAGGGGGGAATCTCCGTTATCCGCATCAGTGGGCCGGATGCGCTTGGGATTGCGGGCAAGACGTTCCGGGGTAAATCTGAGATTGCCGAGGCCAAGACTCATACGGCTCATTTCGGAGAGATTACCGGCAAAAATGGAATGACAATCGACCAAGTCGTTGCCGTTGTTTTCCGCAATCCAAACTCCTACACAGGCGAGGACACCGTTGAGATAAGCTGCCATGGTGGAATTTTGCTCACGAAAAGGATCATAGAGACCTTGATCGCATGCGGAGCCCGCCACGCGCAGCCCGGTGAATTCACAAAGAGGGCATTTCTCAACGGAAAGCTGGACCTGTCTCAGGCTGAGGCAGTAGCGGACCTTATTCATGCGCGCTCAGACGTCGCTCACAGATCCTCGTTAGCTCAACTACACGGAGACCTTTCCAGACGCGTCCAAAACCTCCGGAATAAACTTATTGAGTCAATATCCTTACTCGAGCTTGAGTTGGACTTTGTCGAGGAAGGCCTTGAGTTTGTTGACAAGACGAGGGTGATAGAGCAGCTCAAACAGACCGTCGCCGATATGCAAACCCTGTTAGAGAGTTACAAAGCCGGCAGGATTTACAGAGAAGGGGCCAAGGTGGTAATTGCAGGTGCCCCGAATGTAGGCAAGTCAAGTCTTCTTAACGCGCTCCTCAATGAAAACAGGGCAATAGTGACTGATATCCCGGGCACGACGAGAGACGTCATCGAGGAGGCAATAAGTATCGACGGCATCATGTTCAAAGTCGTCGACACCGCCGGTGTAAGGGAGACGGAGAATGCTGTTGAAGAAGAAGGAGTCCGACGAACAGAGATTCAAGCCGAAAATTGTGATGTTTTGCTTCTTGTCGTTGATGTCTCCCGCGACTTGTCTGCAAAAGAAGAGAAGGATTTGGGCGTACTTGTCAGGAAGAAAACTCCCGCCTCAGCAGTAAAGATTGTGGTCTTTAACAAAATCGACCTCGTTCCGGGGCAGAATGGGCAAATTGCACGCCGGGGGAAGTTCGTTTCCGGTTACCCGTCGGTTAAAGTCTCAGCCGTGACTCAGGCAGGCATCGAGGATCTCAGAAAACTCCTCACAGATGTTACGATTCACAACAGCCAGACCTCGGAGGGTCGCATCACCGTGACATCGGCAAGGCACTTCGACGCCCTGACAAGGACCATGGAAAGCTTAGGGCTATCTTTGGAGTCGCTTGAGCAAGGCCGCTCCGGCGAGTTCGTTACAGTTGACTTACGCAGAGCCCTGAATTCTCTAGGTGAGATTACGGGAGAAGTAACAACAGACGAGATACTGAACGACATTTTCTCGAAATTTTGCATAGGTAAGTAAAAACGTTTCACGTGAAACAACAAAATGGCTGATATTCGCGCATACTACGATGTGGTTGTCGCCGGCGGGGGCCATGCCGGGATAGAGGCGTCACTGGCTGCATCCCGCATGGGTTGCAGCGTCCTCATGGTAACGATGGACCGCCAGGCGGTCGGCCGCATGTCTTGCAATCCGGCAATCGGGGGTACGGCAAAAGGTCATCTCGTGAGGGAAATAGATGCTCTTGGCGGGGAGATGGGTAAAATTGCCGATGTGACAGGGATCCAATTTAAAATGCTGAACAAGTCCAAAGGACCCGCGGTGTGGTCTCCAAGGTCTCAAAACGACCGCGATCGGTATTCACGAGAAGCCGCAAACCGGATCCAAGCTGAACCGCATATTGCCATCTTGGAAGACTCTGTGAGTGACGTCGCCGCCGAAGAGAAGAGTACCTCGGAGGGATACATTCTGAAAGGCGTGTTTACTGGAGGGGGGCTCAAGATTACCTGTGGGGCCTTCATACTCTGTGCAGGAACGTTCATGAGGGGTCTCATGCACACTGGCATGGAAAGGAACGTGGGCGGGAGGTGTGGAGAAAAAGCCTCGAACGGGTTAACGGAAAAACTCGAGAAACTGGGTTTCGTTAGTGGAAGGCTGAAGACAGGTACGCCGCCGAGGATAGACATCCGCTCGATTGATTTTTCAAAAGTCGAGGAGCAACATAGCGACAGTCCACCTGCACCTTTCTCCTTTCAGACAAGTTCTATATCCAACAAATTAACGCCGATGTATTTGACGCACACGAATAAAGATACTCATGCAGTACTGCGCAAGGGTTTCGACCGCTCGCCGATGTTTACCGGACTTATCAAAGGCCGAGGCCCAAGGTATTGCCCGTCTATAGAGGACAAAGTCGTCCGATTTGAATCAAAAGACCAACACCAGATCTTTCTCGAGCCCGAAGGGTATGACACGAACGTTGTTTATGTGAACGGGTTTTCCACAAGTCTTCCCAAAGAAATCCAGTATGAAGGTTTAAAGACAATCGCCGGGCTTGAAAACGTCAATATGCTTCGACCCGGATATGCCGTCGAGTATGACTTCTTCCCCCCCCACCAGGTGAAGCTGACACTTGAAACAAAGCTCGTCGATGGCCTTTTCTTTGCAGGCCAGATTAATGGAACATCCGGCTACGAGGAGGCGGCGGGTCAAGGTCTTGTTGCGGGTGTCAATGCCGCCCTGAAGGCGAGAGGGGCCAAAGAAGCCCTTGTGTTGAGGAGATCCGAGGCCTATATCGGAGTCATGGTTGACGACCTCGTAAACAAAGGCACAGACGAGCCGTACAGAATGTTCACTTCTCGAGCTGAGCACAGGCTTCTTCTTCGTCAGGACAATGCCGACAGACGTCTCATGAAATACGGTGCGAAGCTTGGCCTCATTCCTCAGGCGGTATTGAGCAGGTTGAAACAAAAGGAGGTTCTCATAGCGGACGGGATTAGATTTGCCAAGACTTTCTCAATAAGCCCCTCGGAAGCAAACACATATCTCAATCGAGTCGGCTCACAATCAATGTCGGAAAACGAACATTTGGCCAAGATAATCAAACGTCCGGAGGTCTCCCTCGAGGGGCTGTTTTCATTGGAATCGCTTCAAACGCATCCCTTTGTTCAGTGCCTGTTCAAGGAAGAGGAAAAGGCTAGGAGAGAGATTGTTGAACAGATTGAAATAGAGCTCAAATACGAGGGATACATTCATCGCCAATCGGAGGAAGTGGAGAAGTTTGAGAAATACGAATCCTGGCAAATACCGAGCGACCTTGATTTTGGCCGCATAAAGTCCCTTTCGACCGAAGGAAGGGAAAAGCTGACTCGCGTGAGGCCGGCATCCATCGGCCAGGCATCCCGGATCAGCGGTGTCACGCCTTCCGACATCTCTGTGTTAATGGTCTATCTCAAGTCTTGACC
>JACQPT010000185.1 GCA_016207415.1 Ignavibacteriales bacterium | reverse complement strand
TTCAGGTCAAGACCTCATAAGGGTATGAGCGTCATTACTTTGCACGAACCAAAACTGAGCCAGCGTCACTGGCGGTATGCCTTTATGGGCGCCCTTGCGCTGTTTGCGATAGCGGCATCGCAGACTTTTTTTGCTTTTGTGCGGACCGTCGTTCCCGACGGCGTTACGAACGACGACGGCCTCAAATACGACTCTGTTGCCATCGCAAAAACTCTCACCGGCACTCTCAGCACTCGGCACTTCACATTCCACTATTCAAAGGACATGAAGAATCTCGCCGAACTGAAAGCTCGTTCAGAGAGATACGACAGCGTCTGCGATGATGTACTGCGGCGATTGCAGCTGAAAAAGCCGAAGTTTTCCATCCGCTGCTTTATCTACGCGAACGGCGAGGAAATGAATCGTTGCATAGGATTCTCGGGAGGCGGGTTTGCACTCATGAACGAAATTCACACGCTCGGTTTTTTTTCCATTGAGCACGAATCAGTACACATCCTTTTTAACAGCGATGTGGCATACACAAAAAGCCAGTTCTTTGCTGAAGGTATCGTGCAATATTTTGAGCACAACCGCGATGGCTCTGCTTATCAACGCGACCTCGACATCGTGCAGCGACATCTTGACCAACCTGTGAGAGATTGGATTGTGGGGAAAAAAGACTTCTGGGATTCTCCAAAAGATGACTGGATAACCGTCACCTACCCGATTTCAGGAGCCTTTGTCAGGTTTATCATTGATCAGTACGGATTTTTGGACTTCAAAGCCTTCTACAAAATGTCGGCAAACGAATCGAAGTTGACGGTGGAAGAGGCGTTTGAAGACACGTTTCGTTCGAGGCTCAACGACGATATCGCAGAATTTCTTGCGCTTATGCGGCAAACAACCAATCCAATCGGGCTTCGATGAAAACACCAGAGCGATGTCACAATTCTTTCGTCGGAAAGCAACAATGGCCTGAGGATTTTTGCACCGAATGCGGTGATGAACTCGAGGATTTTTGTTTCTCGGGAACAGTGGATGACATCGACGCGATCCGCGAAATGTTTTCCCGGTGTAAACAAAAACATAAGTTTACCGGCGGCTCATGCGCAAAATTGTTTATAGCTGAACGTTCAAACATTGACGGAACATTTGAACCAGAGGATGAATCAATAAATCCAACGGCAGGTCGGCGTTGATTCCGGCCTCCCTCTTCATAGGAGAACACTATCATGAAAATCTCTGTCATCGGTGCAGGAAATGTAGGGTCGACAACCGCCCTTATGCTTGCTCAACAGCGTTTGGGCGAGATTTGGGAGGTTGATATCGTTGAGGGCATGCCGGAGGGGAAGGCGCTCGACATGGCCGAAGCAGGCCCCATCGCGCGTTTTGAAAGCCATCTTTTCGGAACGCAGAAATTCGACGATATCGCCGGTTCGGACGTCATCGTCGTCACCGCCGGACTGCCGCGCAAACCCGGAATGACTCGAATGGATCTGTTGACCAAGAATGCGGAAATCGTCGGCTCGGCGGCGGCGAAGGTCGCGAAGCTCGCTCCCAATGCGATTATCGTTGTCGTCACCAATCCGCTCGACGTCATGACGTACGTGGCCTGGAAAGCAAGCGGCTTCCCGAAACAGCGCGTCGTCGGCATGGCGGGGGTGTTGGACTCCACGCGCTTCCGCTACTTCGTCGCTTCAGAACTCGGAGTATCCGTCGAAGACACTCAGGCCATGGTGCTGGGGGGTCACGGGGACTCCATGGTCCCACTCCCGCGCTACACGACCGTCACGGGAATTCCCATCACACAACTTCTTCCCGCTGATTCAGTAAAGAAACTCGTCGACCGCACACGCACGGGCGGCACCGAAATCGTTAACTTGCTGAAGACCGGAAGCGCCTATTTTGCGCCAGCAGCATCAATAGCGGTCATGGTGGAATCGATTGTCCTGGACAAGAAGCGCTTGCTCCCCGCATCGGCGTATCTCCAGGGTGAGTTCGCGCTGCAGGACGTCTTCATTGGAGTTCCTGTGGTTCTCGGCCGCGCAGGGGTGGAGAGAATTGTGGAACTTGAGCTGAACACCGAAGAGAAAGATGCGCTTGCAAAATCCGCAGCCGATGTCAAAGCGGGAATCAAAGATTGGGAAGGCATCACTCGAAGAGTGGCAACGAAGTAGCACTGCTCTGTGAAAGAGGGGGAGAGCTGACCTTCGAGCAAGGCGAACGAAAAAGTGTTTCTTGTCATAAGGAAGATGAAATGAAAATCTCCATCGTCGACGCCAGCAACTACTTCAAGGGACTTCTGCTGCTCATCAGAAAAGACCGCAAGGTCACGGAGTCCGAAGTTGAGTTCATGAAACGCATTGGAAAAGCACTTGGGTTCGAACGGGAATTCTGCGAGCTGGCGATTCATGGAATTCTGGAGAACGAATATGTCAAAGACCAGCCCCCAAAGTTTTCTACAAAGGACCTGGCGGTGAAATTCATCCATGATGGGCTTACGCTGGCGTTTTCAGACAATGAGATCCATCCTGCCGAGGAAGAATGGCTAAGGTTCGTGGCGGAGTTGAACGGGCTGGACCTCAAGTGGTTTCTCGAAGAGCGGCAACGTGCGGCAAAGTCAAAGGCGCTCTATGCCCGCATCGAGGTCGATGACATATTGGTGGAAGGGCTCTCCAGGAACTGACGATGCGCTCGGTCAATGAGTTGTTTCCCGTCCTGCAAACGGCCATCGGCCCGATGATTCTCATTTCGGGCATCGGTTTGCTGCTTTTGACAATGACGAACCGGCTTGGACGGACCATTGACCGGGCGCGTTCACTCGATGCGAAACTTCCGGGCGCTGATGATTCTACACGGGCTTTGCTTCAACAGCAGCTTCGCATCCTCTGGAAACGTGCGCGCCTTGTTCGAGCGGCTATCGCTCTGGCCTCGATGAGCGCTCTCGCAGCCGCATTCCTGATCATTGTTCTGTTCTTCACGGCGCTCTGGGAAATCGAAACTGCATGGCTGATCGGCACGCTGTTCGTGGTCTGCATGCTTTGTCTCATCTCTTCGCTTGTTGTGTTCATCTACGATGTCAACCAGGCTTTGGCGGCGTTGAAGCTGGAATTGAAGATTGAAGGTTCCTGAAGACGTATCGCTTAACGCAACTATGACGTTGGTCGAATCAACAACCAATTTTCTCGGTTTTTTTCAGAAAAGGCGGAGACTGCGTGTTTCCATCGCCATTTTCATCATCCTCTTCATGGCCAACCTCGATGCACTGGTCGACTCAGTGAACCATCCAGAAGTCCCTTACCTCGACAGGGAGCACTTGATCGTCGGTACCGTGACCGCGATTGTCACGATGATATTTTTTGGCATCATGGCAATCTATCTGGGAAGCCTGGAGCGAGCCCTACGCGATATCAAGACACTCAAAGGCCTTTTGCCCATCTGCAGCTCATGCAGCAAGATCAGAACCCCGGACGACCATTGGCACATCATCGAAAAATACATCGCGGAAAGAACGGACGCGACGTTTACGCATAGTTTGTGTCCTGAATGCGCGCGGAAGTTGTACGGGGATATGGTGGATGAGTTCGGCAAGGCATGAAGAAGCTCAAACCAACGACATTGTTCGCTATGATGGTCAACGACGAGAATGGAATGGCATTGCACCAGATATATACGTCCCCCAAGCAGCTGAGGACGCAAAACAGGGAAGAGACAAACAGTTGGAGGCCGCAACGCAACTGTTGCGGTAAGCGATAGGGGGTTGCACTTCTCCAGTTTTTCTCCTTTTTTCTGTGAGCGTCAAAAGCCTACTTGTGCGAATGATTATGAAGCGGCCGATTCTTCTCTTGGTTGTCCTCGCATTCCCATTCCGTTTGTTTTCCCCAAACCGCTGAACAAATCGTAACGAAGTCGGAAGACCTCATGCGGGGGAAGACTTCCAAAGGCACTTTCCGTATGAGGATTATGACACCGGATTTCACACGCACCATCGAAATGGACAGCTGGTGGGATGAACAACCCGGGCGCTTATTGTGGTCAAATCCCCCCGCAGAGAGGCCGGCAACAAAACACTCAACGTGAAGAATGAGCTCTGGATGTACCTCCGCAACACGGAGACAACGATCAAAGTCCCGCCGTCCATGATGCTTCAATCCTGGAACGGCTCCGATTTTACGAATGATGACCTCGTCCGCGAATCCAGTCTCGCTGAAGATTACACAATGAAGCTCCTTGGCCGAACAAACGATGGACAATGCCGCCTCGTGGAAAATCGAGCTGATTCCTCGACCCACCGCGCCGGTCGTGTGGGGAAAAATCATTCACTGGATACGGAAAAAGGATTATCTGCCGGCTCGAACAGAATATTTTGATGAAAAAGGAGTATACTGCCGGCGTTGATGGTCATGATGAACAACGCGAAGCCCGGCCATCAAACGGAGTTTGAGTATCTCGACGTCGATTTTAACATTCCTTTGAGCGACCGGATCTTCTCCTTTCAGGAATTGGAAAAAGGGAGAGCATGGTGAGTCTCTTGTTCACATTGAGCTGGCGGAACATCTGGCGCAACAAACGCCGGTCCATCATTACGACATCGGCCGTTGTGTTTGCCGTGATGTTCTCGATTGTCATGCGGGGCATCCAGCTTGGCACGTACGATGTGAATATCAAATATATGGTAGATCTGTTCAGCGGTTACCTGCAGGTCCAGAAGCCCGGATATCAAGACAACCCATCCCTCCAGAAAAAGTTTTCCAGTGACAGATAGCATGCAAATGCTCTTTAGATCGAACCCGCAGATTGCAGCTTTCGCTTCCCGTGTCGTTGGCGACGGGCTCATCAGTTTTCGCGAGAATTCACTCGGAGCGGTGATTTTTGGCATCGACCCGGAAGCCGAACAGAAGGTTTCAAAGTTTGCATTAAGAGTTGCGACAGGCCGATTCCTGTCCAAAGAAAGGGAAGGAGAGATTGTCCTCGGCCACAAGCTGTTTGAAAACCTCAAGGCGGCAGTCGGCGATACACTGGTGATTCTCTCCCAGGGTTTCGACGGTTCCCTTGGTAACTTGAAGTTTAAGGTTGTCGGTGCTGTCAAATCAGGACTTGGAGATTTCGACCGCGGCCTGGTGTTGATGAATCTGGCTGATGCGTAGGAACTGCTGGTGATGGAACGGGTTTACGGGCCATAGCGGCCGCGTCATGAAGCAGTGCCCATACTGACGTGGACGAGTTGTTGGTTACACCGCGTGCAGAACGTCGTCCCCTTCACGTCAATTTCTTCCACCGAGGTCGATGAATGCATCACACATTCGTAGTCATGACAATGAACCAGACCGTAAGTATGTCCCAGCTCATGTACGGCTTCCTTCAGGAGTCGATGTTCAAGTATTTCCTGATTCTTTGGCAAGCCGTAAAAGCTCTCGTCGAGCCGGTGGGATGAAACGATTGCCGCTGAGCCGTCCAGTTGTGCTTCCCCGAAAACGAACGTCAGCACCGGAACAAACAGGTCGAGCGCCGTGATGCACAGAATCTTGCTCGAAGCACCG
>JACQPT010000179.1 GCA_016207415.1 Ignavibacteriales bacterium | reverse complement strand
CTACAATTGGTTCGACAGGACTCTTGAGCAGAAAAGTCTGGGATGGACGTTTACAACAAAAGTCACGACAGTTCAGGTACCGGTTGTCTTCACTTGGCGCGCTGGTGAGTGGCTGGATGCACTCATCGGGGTTTGCAGGACGATGTCAAGCTGGGAAGTGAATGATGTGACCCTGGCGATCATCAACCTGAGGGATCGGCAAAGTTCGAGTGGCAATGAGCGACGGGAGAACTTTGGGGAACGCTACACGATGCCCCGTGAGCGGGTAAGCGATATTCGTACAACCGGCCTGATTGGGCTGACTGCACGACCTACCAGTCTATTCAACGTACGCCTCCTTGTCACACCGAACATCGTGGACGATTTCGAGGGGTCACATATCCAGGATTTGAGGTGGTGGGTTGCTTTCCAGCTCACACCGTAGTAGGGTGTCGGGTTCCTACTTCACATATCCCTGCTTTTTCCAGATTCCAACGCCTTTCGATAACAACGCATCCAATTCTTTCTCCACAACCTGTTCTTCTTTCTTGAAGTTGAAACAGGTTTTTCCTTTCAGGCACTTCATCGCCGTTGGAGCGATGTTGTTGAATCCCTTTCTGTCATAATAGGCCGGCATGAAGTAGAAACTCATCATGTTTTTCCGCGCCACCACGCTTGAAAAAAACATTCCGGGGATCATCTTTTTGGTGCTGCCGTAGGGAACGGGTGTGTTTCCGATGATTTCGTATGTGTCCGCAGTATCCTTCGCACGCACCATCGGCGGGCATTGCTTTTTGAGGGATGCCTTGAGTTTGTTGAAGATGTCTTTTCGAACGTCGGGTTTAAGCACCAAGTTGGCCTCCGCAAGAATTGAAGTGGCGAATAATCGTCTGGCGTTTCGGGAGAATATAAAAGAAGTTGGAAGACGTTACAAGTTTGGAGTTGTCGAAATCGGAACCAGATTGAACAATTTTCCTGTCCACATTCTTGGGGCTTTCTGTGTGATTCCTCCACGTTGACGTGGTTCAACAAATCGATTCTGGCTCCACAGCCCTGTTCCTATTTCTTTCCTGTGTTCTTTCGCACACGATACTTTGCCTGGATTTCTTTGACAGCCGCCGCCGCAATGCTTGCCGCGAGGCGTTCCGGGTTGAGGAGGTAGGTCAGCTTGTCCGCCGAATCAACGCCAGCTTTTTTCAACATGGCAAGCATCTCTTTTTCCTCAACTGTCAGCGGCTCCTGGCTTACTGCCCTGTTCCCCGTCAGAAGCCAGTGGATATCACAATCGATCTGGATTAACCTGAAATACATCTTGTTGCCCGGCTCAGACCCCCCGGAAAGATATCTGTCCAAATGTTGAGACGTGACACCCAAAGCATCAGCGAACCGTTTCTTCCAACCGTGTTCGGCGCCGAATTTCGACTTGCCGAATTCTCTCAGTCGGCTGGCAATGGTTCTCTCTTTTGACATAAACAAATTTGTTTTATACTGTTCTTGACAAACTGCTAACTTTTGTTTAGTTTCATTGTCAACAAGTTGACAGATGATAGGAAAAACTTGACCCAGAGACAAGGTGTACGCCCTCTGCATGTTCGCGTGCAAATTCTGATGCTCGAAAAAGGGATTACCAGGAAGCTCTTAATGCGCGAGCTGGGAATGTCCAAGAGCCTTTTAAGCAAAGCCCTCGGGGGCACCCGCCGTGCTGCCCTGGAAAAGGTGGCGAAGTTTGTGCGGTCACACCGGAACTAATCAAAACCGACTACCGGGTATATCCTGTAAGAGAATTCATGAGCAATAGCGGAGAAACTGTTCTGATCGCAGAAGACGACGAGATGATGCGTTCGGCAATCCAGAAGTTTCTTGAATTGAACGGATATCACATTGTTTCCACCAGTAACGGGCAGGAAGCCCTCCGTGCCTTCACCGAGCTGGGCGGATCGATTAGTGCGGTTTTTTCAGACCTGGAGATGCCAATACTCAACGGCATTGAGTTGAGCAAAAAAATCACATCCATCGACCCTTCAGCCAAAGTAATACTGACAAGCGGAAACTTGCACCCCGGATTGACGGAGGAACTTCAAAAGGCGGGCGTCCGATATTTTATTCCAAAACCGTATCACCCCGAAGAAGTTTTGGAGACGATTCAACGCCTGTGCAAGGAGGGACAGTAAAGCTCCTGCCTCCAGCAACAAGAATCTGCGTTGACGGAGAGGTCGTGGTATTCATGGAAAAGCATCGATCGTCATTGCTGCCTCGGCTTCGCAATCGGTTTCCCCATCCGCTTCGCCATCACACTTTCAAACGTCTGCCGCATGTCCGGCAGATTTGCAACCAAGGCTGTAAAGTCGCCTTTCTTGAGTGTGAGCACGTCCGTCGGTTTCGTGCAACGGATCGTTGCTCCGCGAGTTTT
>JACQPT010000175.1 GCA_016207415.1 Ignavibacteriales bacterium | reverse complement strand
CTTCTAACGCCAATGAAATCATATCAGAAATTGAAGCAGCAAATTCCTGTTCCTCGGGAGCCCATTCTCTCCGAGGGCCTGTATGCTCATGACAGAGAATACCCACGACTCGGCCGTAGAGGCGAATAGGAATATCCAGCATGGAGGTAATTCCATGCGGAACCAAATAACCTTCCGTGAATTCGCTTGTGCAAGGATCGATCCGCGCATCATGAGCTGCGATGGTTCGTTTCTCCTCTAATGCCTGAAAATATTTTGGGTAGTCCTTTGCTTGTAACCTAAGCCCTCGTTCGTGAATTTGTTTACTTCTGAAAAAGAGATCCTCACAAACAATTTCAGCGCGTTCCGCCGTAAACGACCACACACTGACGCGTTCGACGTCGAGTGTCCGTGAATCTATTTCAATGATCTTCCGACGAGCCGAGCCTAATTCAGAAAAGTCTAGCTTTCCAATTTCAAGAAGAGCTCTTTGGTGTTGAATAATCTGCTCAGTTCGTTTTCTCTGTTTTTGTTCAACTTTCTTTCGCTCGGTAATATCTGTTGCCACACCGATAAGTGCCACGGGAACACCGGTTTCGTCCCGAATGATATTCGTCGAGAGGTGAATGGGGAAATTAGACCCATTTTTCTTCCTGTTGATCAGTTCGCCTTGCCACCCGCCCTTCAACGTTGCGGGAAGGATTTGATTCGCCAAGCCTGAGGGAGTGTTTCTGGATCTTACCATCTTAATGTTCTTCCCAATGAGTTCCTCTTCCGAATAGCCATACGTTTCTACAAACGCCTTATTGACAAACAGGATGGTGTCTTCCATATCGGTAATACTGACACATTCGTTGATGCTTCTCAACGCATAGGCGAGACGCGTCCGTACTTCCTCCGCCCGTTTCCGAGCGGTGATGTCACGCGCCTGCATGCGGACCGTTTTACGCCCACTGTCCGGAGACGGAATGGGGCTCACATGTCCCATGAACCAGAGCCGTCCGCCCATAACCTCAAGAGGATATTCAATCGTCTCGGGGCGTCCTGTCTTTAGCACTCTCTGGATCACTTCAACGAAGGGCGCTGCATCTTTTTCTCCAAGTATATCAGGGATGCGCTTTCCCAGCAGTTCCGCTTTCGGCCGAGCGAGTAGTCCCTCGTCGAACGTCCAGACGTTGAGATAGGTCCCATTGTCGTCAAACTCAAAAACAATCTCATCGATTGAACTGACGAGCGAACGAAGTCGCATTTCGCTATTTCGCAGCTCGTTTTCCGCATCCCTCCGATCCGTGATGTCCCTGGAATTTATGACAATCCCTCTTACCGATGGATTCGAGAGAAGGTTTTTGCCCGTCACTTCAAGAAGTCGCCATGCGCCGTCTGCGCGAAGGAACCGGCATTCAAAATTGGCAGTGAAGTCAGGGATTTTTACTCCATCTTTGAGGAGCTTTCGAAGTCGAGACGTCTCATCAGGATGCAAAAATTGAAAGATGTTCTTGCCGACCATGTCGTTCTCGGCATGGCCGAGCGAGCGCATCACAGAAGGGCTTTCATACAGAATGGTACCATAGGCGTCCAGAATCGTGATGAAATCAGAGGCGTTTTCGATGAGAGTCCTGAAAAATTCCCGCCCGCTCTCAGCACCCACCGGTGTATCAGGGAATCTTCTCGGAGTGATTGCACCAGACACGGCCGAACGAATAGAGAGGAGCCACGTGATCAACCGGTTACCAGCACTGTGGACGACATTCATTTAGCTACTTCGTTGGTTTAGATTTGGAAAAAAGTCTCTTTCAGGCGCCTCCCGGACGAGAACTTTGGGAATTGGTTCGCGGTTTTGCAAGGTACAGAATTGCAGGCCAAAATCAAAGAAATGCTGAATCAACAGAGACCTCGACCTGCCGCGTGTATGGAGCAAATTTCGACGGAAATTCCTCTTCTACATTCTGTAGGAACAACGTTTTTACGTCTGTAATAAGGGAGCAAATCTTACATTCCGGGTTAATGAACTCGCCTCGGCACTTCACATCGCTTGCGAAAAACGGCCAATTTGTTATTCTTCTGGCCGAAATCTTCCTGAAAAATTAACTTGACAATGTGATATCTATATGATATCATTTAGCTATCACATCACTCAAGGAGACTTTTATGCAAACGATAGTCGAAACAAGCGCAAGACGCATGAGCGGATATCTTGCGCTTTTCTTTGAATTCCTCCTTCTCGTGGCCAACGCCTGGCTCATTTACTTCATGGCGGCGAACAAGGAGACCATCTGGCTCTGGGTTGAAATCCCGCTGTTTATCGCAACGGTCATCTCCATGGTCGGGTTCTTTGTCGTCCAGCCCAACGAAGCCCGCGTGCTCGTGCTGTTCGGCAAGTATATCGGCTCCGTCCGGGACGACGGCTTCTGGTGGGCCAACCCTTTCGCCATCAAGAAGCACGTTTCGTTGCGCATCCGAAACTTCAACAGTGAGCAAATCAAAGTGAACGACCTTCACGGCAATCCCATCGAGATTGCTGCCGTTGTCGTCTGGCGCGTCGTTGACTCTGCCCGTGCACTGTTCGATGTTCAGAATTTTGAAGAATTCGTCGCTATTCAAAGCGAAACCGCAGTACGGGGTTTGGCTTCAGAATATCCGTACGATGCCCAGGATGAGGAACGCTCCTCTCTCCGGGGAAACCCGCAGAAGATCGCAGACCATTTAAAACGCGAAGTTCAGACAAGGCTGGAAGTTGCAGGCGTGGAAATAACCGAGTCCCGGCTCACGCACCTTGCCTACGCCCCGGAAATAGCTCAGGCGATGCTGCGGCGACAACAGGCTCAGGCTATTATTGCGGCGCGGCGCAAAATCGTCGAAGGCGCTGTCGGCATGGTGGACGATGCCCTGCGACTGCTAAGCGAGCACAAAATCGTCGAGCTCGATGAGGAAAAGAAGGCCACGATGGTCAACAACCTGATGGTGGCGTTGGTCTCCGAATCCCCGGCCCAGCCAATCATTAACGCCGGTACGCTCTATCAATGACCGAAAAGAAGAAATTCCTTCTGCGGCTCGACGAGGACCTTTACATGTCTTTGGAAAAATGGGCGGCGGACGATTTGCGCAGCGTCAACGCGCAAATCGAATTTCTTCTGACGGATACCGCAAGGAAGGCAGGACGAATGAAACCTCCGTCCGAGAAATCCTCAGCGGCAAAGCGCAAGGAAACAGGAAGATGAGAATAATTGCTTCCATGATTGGCCGTGAGCTGCAATGGATTCAGCCAAGCATTTTTCGGAGACAGTACGAACTGCGTGCCGGAGACATTGTGGTGGCAAAACTTGAGTGGGTGAAGTTCTTTGCAATGAAGGCTCGCGCGGAATCAGCGGACGGACGCTGGTTGTTCGACAAAACCGGCATCTGGAAACCGACCACTGCTGTAAGAATCCCTGAAGAAGAAGCGCCCCTTATAACCTTCACAGAAAAATGGCTCGGAAAGAAACAATCCATCGTGCTTCCCGGAGGCGAAACGCTGACGATGCAGTCGGACCTCTTTTGCTGGAAATCAAGTTTATTCACCCACACGGGCGAGCCGCTTCTCATAATAAAGCGACACGGACTTTTTAGCCGTCTGTATGATGTTGACTTGCGGCGTAGAGGAACTTCGTATCCGGAATTTCCATGGCTCGTCCTGCTATCGTGGTATCTTTTTCTCCTTGCTCGAAGAAGGGCCCAGGCACACGCAAGCTAAGACGCATGTGAGTAAAATACCTACGGAACCCTGCGGTAATTTGCGTACACCGCTCCCCGAACTCGTTGAATCATCTGACGTTCCACCGCCTCTGCTCCTTTTCCCGTGCGGTAAACTCGATTTCTTTTGACGCGCGTCACGAACTCGCTACCTATGGTATGAGAAATATTTTCCCTTTATGGGAAGATTCTTACGCAAAAAAGGCTTAGAAAGAGTTTTCTTCGGGATGGCACTATAGTTGTGTAAATATGACCCGAACTTCATCAATCACGATTCGGGCGTCCCCCCATGAATTGGTTTGAGCCGAATTCTCTTCAGCTTATTGTTTCCGACCTCAACGCAATCGCCGCAGACGCGTATCATCACCGTATTCGACCCGTGAGCAAGAAAGGCGGAGGCGGTGCCTACAACGCGAGCTACGGCGGCTTTGCTTACGCGATTCCCAAAAAGTTCGAAGTGAACCGCAGGGCGCGGTTCACTATACAGGCTCTTTCAGCAGACTTTATCCTTGTCAAAGCCGTTTGCCTCACCGATGCATCACTTTCCATCGCGGCTATGGTGGACGAGCGGGGCACACTCCGCAATATCACTTGTCCCGGCAAACAGGCTCAAGAAGAAGCCTTGTCGGAGGTTGAGCGCATACCGGCCAAACGCCCAACCCTCATCAAAACGTTCGGAGACATCTGATGACGACCCTCATCCTCTTCATTGCAGGTTTTTTCTTTTATGCTTTGGTGCTCATCGGGTTTATCCTCTTTTTCAAGCTCATCCATGAGTGTGACAACGCGTTGCGAAAGATGATGAACGACGAAGGACTTCACAAGTCGCCCCAGGGAAAGAAAGCAAAGAAAAACTTTAGTCCAGCAAGAGCGTAGGTCGCCCCCCCGCGTTCTTCATCCCGCTTCCCCGGTTTATTCAGTAACGGTTGATTCTGGGAAGCGGGAACTTCATTTTCCAGTCCAGCCTCTTTGAATCTGTCAGGATCAAGATGAGGGTTTCCTTCATCAACTTTGTTTCCATTGTGAAGGAAACCTTCTCCGCGAGCTTGCATTTCTTCCACATTTCCTCTATTCTCAGGAGAGTTCTTTTAACCCCTCTTTCAACCATCTCGAGGTTCAAATGAAGTGGAGAAATGCCGTCATTGGCTTTAGCTGCTTTTTCTCGGTTGTCCTTGCACAAAATCCGGACCCGCGCAGAGCCAAAGCAAACAAGTTGGCCCAGGAGTTTATCGTTGTCGATACGCACATCGATGTCCCGTATCGGTTGCAAGAACGCTGGGAAGACATTTCTCAGCGGACCGAGCATGGTGAGTTCGACTTCATTCGGGCCAGAGCGGGTGGATTGAATGCCGCGTTTATGTCCGTTTATGTTCCCGCCGCAAGGGAAAACAACGGAGCAAAATCACTGGCCGACAGCCTGGTGGATATGGTCGAAGGCTTCGTGGAAAAGTGGCCTGCGAAATTCGCTCTTGCACAGTCCCCTACCGACGTCACGAGTCAATTCGACGAAGGAAAGATTTCTCTCTGTATGGGGATGGAGAACGGCTCGCCGATTGAAGGTGACTTAAAAAACTTGAAGTATTTCTACGGTCGTGGAATTCGTTACATTACTCTGACCCACGGCAAAGATAATCATATCGGCGACTCGTCCTACGACACCACCAGGACATGGAAAGGATTAAGCCCATTGGGAAAACAAGTGGTGGTAGAGATGAATCGGCTTGGCATGATGATTGACATCTCGCACGTTTCCGACGAAGTGTTTTACCAGGTGATGGAGATCTCAAAAGCGCCCGTCATTGCCTCGCATTCATCGTGCAGGGCATTTACTCCTGGCTGGCAGCGCAACATCTCGGACGACATGGTGAGACTCCTTGCAAAGAATGGGGGCGTCGTCATGATAAATTTTGGCCGATCCTTTCTGAACGAGGAATTCCAGAAGAAAGAAATCAAGATCTGGGAATACTTCGCTGCCAACAAGCTCCAGGGAAGCGAACCTGAAGCCATTGCATTCGTTAAGAAATACTGGGAAGAAAATCCTCCGCCGCAAATCACTGCGCTGGATGTGGCCAGGCATATCGACCATATTGTTAAACTGGTAGGCGCTGACTACGTTGGCTTCGGCTCAGATTTTGATGGGGTCGGAGGTTCTCTGCCGAGCGACCTTAAAGATGTGTCGCAATACCCCAACCTTCTTTATGAATTGCTCATGATGGGATACTCCGAGCAGGACATCAAGAAAATTTGCGGCGGAAATCTGCTACGGGTTTGGGGGCAAGTGGAGAAGAAAGCAAAAGAGCTCCAGAGCAAGAAAAACTAGCGGACCGTTCGCCCGTTACTCGGGAGCTGAGCACTCGTTACTCGGGAGCAGAGCTCCCTCGTAACTTGCGTAACTCCTCGTAACTTGCGAAACTTGCTTGTCCGCGCTCAAATGCGATAGGGGACATCATTGGGAGATGCTATGAGAACATCTGTTGTACTTTCATTATTGCTGATTTTCAACCTTGTTTTTTCCCAGCCTAAGAAACTCAAAGTCTATATTTCTGTCGATATGGAAGGTATCGCGGGCGTCGTCAGCGGCGACCAGCTCGGCCCCGGCGCGTTTGAATACGAGCGTTTTCGCCAGTTCATGACCAAGGAGGCGCTCGCGGCTGTCGCCGCGGCAAAAGAGTCCGGGGCATCCGAGATTCTCGTGAGTGATTCGCACGGCAACGGCGAAAACTTGCTCATCGATCAGTTTCCGAAGGATGTCCGGATCATCCGGTCCTGGCCAAGACGTTTAGGGATGATGGCGGGGATCGACGCAACATTCGACGCCGCAATCTTCATCGGCTATCATTCTTCGACGAACAATCTTCAAGGCGTGCGCGCTCACACGTTCTCCAGCGCCAGGTTGACGCGCGTTGCTCTCAACGGAAATAACGTCACGGAAGGCGCCTGGAATGCCGCAATCGCAGGACATTTTGGCGTCCCGGTCATCATGGTTTCCGGCGACGAGGCGACTATCGGCGAAGTGCGGGAGCTTGTGGGAAACATTGAAGGTGCCGAAGTGAAGAAGAGTCTGAGTTTTCACTCCGCCAATACCATGACGCCAGAGGCCGCTCAGGAACTCATCGGCCAAAAAGTGAAATCGGCATTAAGCAGACTTAAAGACTTCAAACCGTTTGGGATAAAAACTCCCGTCTCGTTTGAATTGGGTTTCAAGCATTATCGGCCTGTTGAGGTATTGGCGTATTTGAAGGGCGTTGAACGAATCGACTCACACACTATTCGCTTTGTGGGAAAAGATATGCTGGAAGTGGCCGATTTTGAACTTTTCGTTACGACCTACAGCTTCAGTCTGGAACCTTGAAGTTCGATTTCGCGGCTATACCTGGCGGACTTGTGAGTCTGCGTTTGCCGGTTCCATCCCTGTTCATAATCCACAGGGCGCCGTCCCCAAAAGTTATCCTGGTGTAAACGATCTTACTTCCGTCGGGACTCCACGTGGCAAAATCTCCGCCGTCTTCGGTGAGTTGTTGAGAGGAATTCGCGACCATGTCCACCTTCCAGATTTGCGTGACACCCGTAAACGGCGTGAGGCTGAAGAGTAGTTCCTGCCCGCTCGGGCTGATGGACGAAAACGAGCAAACGCCGCCTGCGCTGATGGTGAATACCAGGCGATTCGTCCCCGAGTCCCTGTGCACAGCATAGAAAGAGGCAATCGTTCCACCGCCGGAAGTCACCTGCATAAAAATTTCCTCGCCGTTGGGATGCCACGAAGGATAATCCCCAATTCCGGTCAAAGAACGTATGGAGTCGGTTGCGACATCGATAACCGAGATCCCCGTTCGCACGAATGCAATCGTTTTTCCATCCCTCGACCACGAAGGCCTGACGTCTCCTCCGCCGTTCGTCAGCTGCCGGAGGGAATCGCCTGTGGCCTTGACCTTCCATATGTTGAGGCCCTGAGAAAAAGCCAGCCACTTCGAATCCGAAGACCATGTCGGCCCGCCCGTGTCGCCTCCGTAGACTAACCGGAGATTTGAACCCAAAGTATCTACTGCATAAATTCCCTGTGTGTTGTTGATGCGAGCGATAAAAACGATCGTACTGCTGTCGGGAGACCAGACTGCCCTGTAGTGTTCGTAACTGACCTGGATTTCAGAGGGGTTGGTCGGAGAATCGCAATGGACGCCAAAGACTCCGAGGAATCCACAGAGAATGATCTGAAGCATCGCGGATCGATGTTGACTCATGTCTTTCATTTGCTTCAAAGTAGGATATTCTTTGTTTTCTGTCAACCATAGAGAAAGGCTCATGTGACCGATGACAAAATTCAAAGTGGTCTTCTGCATACTGGCATTTGGCGTAAGTCTTGCTGTTAGGCAGGAACTGAGCCGCCCCAGGGCGAGAGAACTTGGACTTGAAATTGGAATCTTCAAAACGGGGAAGCTGAATGCCATCACCGACGTTGCGGGCGTTCGCGTTGGTCATGTGACGCTTGTTCAGGGTGAGAGTATCCGAACAGGGGTAACAGCTGTCGTCCCACATGAAGGCAATATATTTCAGGAAAAAGTAGCAGCCGCGGTACACGTTGGAAACGGATTCGGCAAGCTCGTGGGAACCACACAAGTGGAAGAATTGGGCAACATCGAGACTCCCATCCTTCTCACGAACACTTTGAGTGTTTGGGAAGTTGCGAGTGGAGTTCTTGATGTCATGTTATCACTCCCTGGAAACGAGAATGTCCGGTCGATAAATCCCGTGGTTGGAGAAACGAATGACGGCTTTCTGAACGACATCAGGGGCAGGCACGTAAGACGTGAAGATGCCGTCGAAGCCATTCAGAAGGCAAAATCAGGACCGGTGGAGGAAGGCTCTCTTGGGGCTGGAACCGGTACTGTGTGTTTCGGCTGGAAGGGCGGGATCGGAACAAGCTCGCGCGTCCTTCCCCGGAACCTTGGAGGCTTTACCGTTGGCGTACTTGTGCAGACGAATTTTGGCGGCATCCTTGACTTTGCCGGCGTTCCGGTTGGAAAGGAACTTGGCCAATATGCGTTTAAAGATGACCTTTATGACAGCAGTGGCGGCTCTTGCATGATTGTAGTCGCTACGGACGCACCTCTCACCGGCGCTCAATTGAAACGGGTCGCAAAACGCTCAACACTCGCCCTTGGACGCACCGGTTCGTCTATGCATCACGGCAGCGGAGACTATGTTGTTGCCTTTTCAACATCAAAGCAGATGCGACTTTCACCGAACGCCGGGAGCGTCGAACAATCAGTGCGCTTTAAAGAGGATGCGCTTTCCTCGCTCTTCCAGGCAACGATGGAAGCGACGGAAGAGGCTGTTTATAACTCGTTGCTGAAGGCAACTACGACGCGGGGACAGAAGGGGCGTGAGGTCAAGGCACTGCCGATCGACAGCTTGAAAACGATGTTAAGGAAATACGGCCGAATCCGTTAGGGCAGGATACTTCCTGTCAACCGACAGCCACTCTCTCCTTCTTCATCATTTCTACAAACCGGGCGAACAGGTAATCGCTATCGTGAGGGCCGGGTGAAGCTTCTGGGTGGTATTGCACGCAGAAAATCGGTAAATCACGGTGGCGAAAACCTTCGTTCGTGCCGTCATTGAGGTTGACGTGGGTGACCTCGATTTGTGATGAATCCAGCGAATCCGGGTCGACGGCAAAACCGTGGTTTTGAGCCGTGATCTCAATACCACCCGTCAGCAGGTTTTTCACTGGATGATTTGCGCCGCGATGTCCAAACTTCAGCTTAAACGTCTTTCCTCCAAGCGCAAGGCCCAGGAGCTGATGGCCAAGACAAATGCCAAAAATCGGCTTCTTCCCTATCAGCTTTTTTATGTTTTGAATCGCGTACTTCACTGCCGCCGGGTCGCCAGGTCCGTTGGAAAGAAAGACGCCGTCCGGGTCCATCTCCAACACCTCATCCGCCGAGAAAGACGCAGGAACGACTGTGAGATTGCAACCGTAGGACGTTAGCCTCCTAAGAATATTCAGCTTCACGCCGTAATCGTAAACGATAACGTTCCATTGTTGACCGTTAAGTTTCGATTTGGCTTGCGGTGCGAGTGTGAACGGCGTTTTGTCGATTTGATTCCAGGTATACGGCTTCGATGTCGTGACGGCCGTCGCAAGGTCCCGTCCAGCCATTTCGGGCGAGCTTTGTGCCTTCGACACGAGGCTTTCGTTGTCCAAATCCCTGACGGAGATGATTCCTCGCATTGCGCCCGTCGTGCGAATGATTTTTGTCAGCATGCGCGTATCGACCCCCTCAATTCCCATAACAGCATGTTGAGCGAGCCAATTTCCAAGGCTTGACTTTGCGCGAAAATTGCTGAAAAAATCGAAATACTCCTTTACGATAAATCCGGCAACTTGCGGCTTGACGGATTCCATGTCTTCCAGGTTTACTCCGTAATTACCGATGAGCGGGTAAGTCATGGTGACGATTTGGCCGGCGTATGACGGGTCGGTGAGGATTTCCTGGTAGCCGGTGAGGCTTGTGTTGAAGACAACTTCGCCCGTTACTTCTGAAGCGGAGCCGAAAGCTTCTCCGATGAACACGATTCCATTTTCGAGCGCAAGCTTTGCCTTCATGGCGGCTGAAAGATAGGAAGAATACGAGGTGAAATCAACAAGAGGCCGGATTTGTCAGATGGAAAATTTTTACAGACATCATTCACGTGAAGCGGTGTCAAAAATATGAAACACTTTTCATGAAGTGAAAGGGCAAAGGTTGCAAAAGAAACCTATCGACCGGACACGGTGAGCGAACCCATGAAGGAATAAAAATCAGAACGCTAAGATTCGTCCAGAGAATTTCGACGCTGAAGCTGTGTTGCGCCTCAATAGCAGGTCGACGGGAAAAATCCTCACATTGACAAGCGTCGCAAAAATCCGTATATTTTAAAGGATTTTTAAGGATTTCTGATGGTTTCCACTGAAAACGGATCTTCGCTGAACGATCGCGAGCAGAGTGTTCTCAGGCACGTCGTCTACAAT
>JACQPT010000187.1 GCA_016207415.1 Ignavibacteriales bacterium | reverse complement strand
GTTGAACATGTCCGACCTCCTCAATGAGCTTCTCGCAACAGGAGTTCAGATTCGAGTTCTCTACATTGAAGGCCACTGGCTCGACGTGGACACTGTGGAAGACGTCGGGAAAACAACCGCATATTCATCCTAAGGAAAAAGCCATGATCACAGCTGATGAATTTCTAAGACCGTGCCTCGACCGGGGGTTCAATTTCTTTACGGGCACCCCTTGTTCCTATCTAAAGCCGATTATCAACTATGTCATCGACCACGAAGAATACAGGTTTGTGGATGCCGTGAACGAGGGAGATGCCGTCGCGATGGCTTCCGGGTTTACGATTGGCGGAGGCCGGGCGGTTGTTATGTTCCAGAATTCGGGACTCGGCAACGCGGTCAATCCGCTGACGTCCCTTGCTTACACGTTCCGCATTCCGTTACTCGTGATTGTCACTCTTCGCGGCGAACCCGGAGGTGAAAAAGACGAACCTCAGCATGAATTGATGGGATTGATAACTACGAGACTCCTGGATACAATGCAGATCAAGTGGTCATACTTCCCCGATGAAAACAGAAAAGTCGCGGACCTTCTTGACAGAGCAGAAGAGTATTTCGACGCGGAAAGCCGGCCGTATGCTCTTGTTATGCGGAAGAAGGATGTTGACAGGTACGATCTTGTGAAGAAATCACAACCGGGGAAATTCGAATTCCATGTAAACCATCGGGATCAATTCCTGCTGCCTTGCGAGTCTCGTCACTCGCGAAAGGAGGCGTTACGGGAAATTCAATCGGCCGCGGGAAAGGAGACGATCGTTGTTGCTTCAACGGGGTACAACGGAAGGGAATTGCACGACCTGGAGGACAGGGAAAACCAGTTCTACATGGTTGGCTCCATGGGATGCGCTGCAGCGCTGGGGTTCGGACTGTCGCTTGCGCGTCACGAAAGAAGAATCATTGTCGTTGACGGCGACGGCGCCCTGCTGATGAGAACAGGAAATCTTGCTACCGTCGGATTTCATCAACCACAAAACCTTATTCATGTTCTTCTCGATAACGAGGCGCATGATTCGACGGGTGGCCAGTTGACGGTTTCTCGTGGAATATCGTTTGCAGCTGCCGCCAAAGCGTTTGGCTACAAACACGTGATTTCGACAGACCGTCTGGTTGTTTTTCGAGAAGTCATGAATTCAAGGCTTTTGGATCAGGGGCCGGTGTTTGTCCATTTCAAAATTCGAAAGGGGGCAACGGGAGAGCTTGGGCGGCCGCACTTGCAGCCGTTTCAGGTAAAGGAGCGACTCATGATGTTCCTTGGTCAGAAAGCAGAGGTGGTGGCATGAGCAGGGCTCGACAGGCAGTCATTCTTGCGGCCGGGATGGGAACAAGGTTGCGCGATCAGTGGCAGGATCTTCCGAAGGGTTTTTTGAGCCTCGGACAAAAGCCTATTATCGAAGAATCGATAGGGAAGCTTATCCGGTGTGGGATCGACGAAGTCATCATCGTGACGGGGTATCAGCGGGAGAAGTTTGAAGAGCTCGCACGGCGGTTGCCTTTTGTCAAAACCGTTGTCAACAATGACTACGAAACGACAGGAAACATGAAGTCACTCTCGGAAGCAAAAGCTTTTGTGAAAGGAGATTTCCTTCTTCTTGAGGCCGACCTCGTTTATGAGTTTAATGCATTGCAGATGCTGCAAAATACTGACCACAAGAATTGCGTTCTGCTTTCCGGCGAAACGTTTTCGGGAGACGAAGTTTTCGCCGACGTGCGGAACAACAGGATTGTGAAATTCTCGAAAAGCAGAAAGGACATAACTCAGCTGGGAGGCGAATTGGTGGGAATCTCGAGAATCTCGCTCGATTTGTACAAGGACATGGTTGCCCGGGAAGTTGGCACAACCGGCAAATACGACTATGAAAACTGCCTCTCCGACATTTCACACGTGGAGAAAATCGAGTTTGAGTTTGTGGAAGACTTTGCCTGGTGTGAAATCGATGATGCCCAACATCTCGAACGATCGAAGAATGTTGTGTATCCAAGGGTATGCGAACGGGATTCACAAGTTTCGTGGTATCGAAAAACCGATCGCGAGGTACTACTCAACCCCGGTCCTGCCACAACAACAGACTCAGTGAAATACGCAATGATCACTGAGGATATCTG
>JACQPT010000174.1 GCA_016207415.1 Ignavibacteriales bacterium | reverse complement strand
GTCGATTGGGTTGATGGAACACTTCTTGACTCGATTTATCAAGTTCGTTGAGAACCACCGATGATCAATAGGCAACGCGCTTTGACACCAACTTGATGCCATTGGTTTGGCAAAAGGTTGGAAACGATTTTGACGTCTCAAAAGCTCACTTCTTCGATACCGTTAGTGAGGACATTATTCGATAATCATCCAAAACTCATCATCTCTGTTCTGGCAAGGAAAAGGAGAACGAACTTGATTCACTTGCAACGATTTGATAAATTGGGTGTGTTCTCGGAATGGTGGTGACGATGTTACTGTTAGCAGAGTGTTAGCAATCCACCGAAAATTCCTTGAAATCTGAGCGAACGATGGGATTTCCCGCCGCCTTTTAAGCAGAGGGTCGGTGGTTCGAGCCCACCCACGCTCACGATTTTGAGCTTGTCAAGGCCGGCCCGCATTCTCGCCAACGTTGTTTATCTTTCAAAACGCACTTTCCACATAACCAGGCAAAGCCAGCGTGGTAAAAGGGAATTGGCGTTCTCTGGTCGCTCGAAACATCGTCAATAAAGTCTTGACACTCTTACAGAATTCCCTTAGGTTTTTAGTCGGTTGACGGAATCTCAGAGATATTGCGAGTTCCGACGACCGCACGACCATGTCTCAAACCCAGGTTGCCCCCACCACAACCGACTTCATCTCCGTCTGGCTTATCGACGACAACGAGGAATTCTGCACGGTCGTTTCGGCCGCTCTCAGCGAAACTCCGAATATCATCTGCTCAGAGTGTTTCTACAGCTGCGAAGCCGCGATCGAATCACTCTCTCATGAGCAACAACCGCCCGATGTGATTCTGCTCGACATCGGCTTACCGGGAATTTCCGCGATTGAAGGCATCAAGAGGCTTCTCGAACTCTCGCCGCGGTCGAGGATTATTATGCTCACGGGACTCAACAGGGATGAGAACATCATGCGTTCGCTCGCCGAAGGAGCGTCCGGATACCTCACAAAGTCTTCAACGGCTCACGAACTTATTCAGGCCATTCGAGCGACGATCCGTGGAGGCGCTCCGATGGATCCTTTCACGCTTCAAAGACTCCTGAGGATGTTCGCACTTCAGGGTATTTCCAAAAGCAACTATGAGATCACGCCAAAAGAAAAAGAGATACTTCGGTTGGTCGTCAGCGGATTGACTGTGGATGAAATCGCCAGAAATCTTGCGCTGAGCTTTCACACCGTGAACACCCATCTCAAACATTTGTACAACAAGCTCGATGTCCACACGCGCAGCGCTCTCGCAACAAAGATCCTGAAAGAGAGACTGCTCTGACCAGTTTTTCGCGCTTTTTCCTGTAACTCATCCAAAATCAACCACTTACTACATACCACGTACGTGGTATTGCGCCGTGTTGTGGAAATCTGTAGTTTCGTCTCGCAGTTTTCTTTCTTGAATGCCTGACCTCGAGGGACACCGATGTTCCGCCGCGTCGTTTTTTGCCCGCCAATATGAAAACCCATGGCTCTTTCTGACCGCTATAAGCGGCCCCGCGCATTCGATGACGGTGTCTACCAGTGGCATCTCGGCAGAGTCCCGAAAAAAATTCTTCATCATGGCACGCTGATCCCAAACCCGGCGCGTTCCAACGCGATCTTCGTCGTCCACGGCATGGGAGACCAGCGCTGGGCCGAGACGGCGGCAACGCTCCGCTTTGGCTTTGAAGATGCGCTGGAGAAAATCCACGACAGCATGAAGACACACCCGCGGGAAGCCGAAGAAACACCGCCGCCGTTCATTTACGAGGGCTACTGGGCAGACTACGACGAGCTAAAAGAGACGTTCAAAAAAGATTGGGCGAAGCTTGATAACGGTAAACGCACGTTCTTTGACGCCGTCTGGCCAAAGCGGGCTGTCTCCGTCGTGAGGACGTTTCTTTGGTTTGCCAGACAACAGCTCCGTCTTCTGAGTCCGCGCGTGATCAGCGAGCTTGGGTGGACGGCCTGGTTGCTCTACATCCCACTCCAGTTTGTCTCCTTTGCTGTTCTCGGCGTTCTCCTCTTTCGATATCCTCGCGTGCTTTCCCGTGTCCTCGGCGATGTGAGAATTTATCTCGCACCAAAAGGCATTGTGGAAAGAGCCATTGTGCAGCGCATCGACAGGCGCGTGGGAGAAGCGTTTTTGAAGATGCTTGGGCTGGACTGGGATTTCAACAAACTGCCGCAAAAGGAAAGGATCAAGGTCAACGGCGATCGTGTGGTTTTTGAGCGTGTCATCTGGGTGGCGCACAGTCTGGGTACGGTGGTGAGCTACAACGTTCTTTCGGACCTCTTCTCTCGCGCTTCAACGCTTGAAGAAAACGGAACCGCTTCTCAGAATGCCAACGCCAGGAAATTCCGTCGAGCGCTCCGCCGGTTTGTCACGGTAGGGAGCCCTCTCGATAAGATCGCCTTTCTTTTTCCCAAGGATGTGCTGCGTCCCTGGCCGACGGCTCGGTTGGGACTGCTGGAAGGCGCGGAAACTATCAATCTAAAAAAGGAGCAAAAGCTTAAAGAGTGGTGGGTCAATTTCTTTCACGTGTTTGACCCTGTCTCCGGTGCCTTGGACAACGAAATGATCCGCGGTGAGCAGTCGCCTATCAATTATCACATCGGTCTTGCAAAGTGGCCGGGGCTGGCACACGTCGCCTATTGGCGCGACACAAAAACTTTGCGCTTTGTCCTGAGCCGCACGTATGGCAAGGCGTTTCTCCCCGTGGAACCCGAAAAGCCGCAATCGGCATTTACACTCACTTTGCTGTCGCTGTTCGGATATATCGGTTGGTTCCTGATTCTTATAGCTCTCGTTGTCCTTATTTATTATGCGGTGGGGTTTGTGTTCTCCGGTGGCCTAGGCGATCTGCTTCAATACGCAGCAGCTGCATTGTTAGGAGTTCATAAATAAACCGGTGATGTTGTCAATTGTGTATCATCAACATTTTTTCATGAGAGGAGGGTTCTATGTTCAGCATAAAGTGGTGGACGCTTCCGCGTGTTTCCGTGGTCGTTACTCTCATTCTGACAGCTCTTGCCAGCTGGCTTGCACTCTGGAGCATACGCACAGAGGAGTATCTCTACCTGGCTGTCTCCGTCGGGGCGATTGGTGGTCTGATCCATGAATTCGCCCAGAGCGGGGGCAAAGTGCTGTATATTGTTTCCGCTAAGGACGGTTTTTATTTGGGAACTGTTTCAGGCATGGTGCTGGGAGCTGTGGCCGGACTCCTCGTTTTGAAGGGCCAGCTCGTCCTCCTCGAAAATCCCGCAACCGATGTGAATGTGTACGAAGTGACGCTGAATGTCTTCTTTGCTGGCCTGGGATTGAAAGGCGTAGCCGAAGCGGCCACCGGAGAGCGAGTTGACAAGTCGGAAGAATAAGGCACCCGGGAGATTGAACATGAACACACAATTTTTTCGAATACTCCTTTTGTCAGCGCTTGTCGCGCACCTGCTGGAAGCGCAAAAGATATTCAACGGCTGCGGGATGCAGGGCAATGCGAAGCACGCGAAGCTCAAGGCGCTCAACGAGCTGAAGAACCGTTACACTTTTCCAGCGTCAGGTGATTTCGACAAAAATATTACACTTGATGCTATTCTCGAGCCGGGAGATGATGAGGCAAGGTTTTCCGCGTCCAAAGCGGCAGAAGTCACCGGCTATGTTGTCGCCGTGAAAAAAGGGGGGATCGAAACGTGCAACTGCAAGGCAAAGTCCGCTGAGTTCCGCGATGCGCATATCGAGCTGGTGCTGAACCCCAGCCAAAAAGGAAAGACGAGGCGCTTTATCGTCGAGGTAACGCCGAGGATTCGTAAAAAAAAGGCGGAGCAGGGCAAAGATTGGAGCACGAGCGAGCTCAAATCGTCGATCCTGCACAAATGGGTAAAGGTACAAGGATGGATGTTTTTCGATTCCGAACACTGGTATAATGCCCATAATACGAACGAAGATGGAGATAATATCTGGAGAGCCACAGCGTGGGAAATTCATCCGGTGACGAGTATTGAAATTATTCAGAATCCTTGAATGTGATGGGCGAAACGGTAGACTTATGTTTGCCGAAAAAAACATATCTTTATCAATCGATGAAGCTCTCCGCAGCCATTGTCATCTCTGTTTCTTCTCTGTCTTTATTCTCCTGCTCATCCGGAGTCACCGTTCGGGCAACTCGCCTTGTGGGCATCGTCATCGATACGACGATCATCGTCGATGTTGGTGAAATCTCGGAGGCAGGTACTGGCACGTTCAAAGAGGAGCTTCTTCAGGCAATCCGTTCACGTGATGAATTCGGGGCTCCTTCCGCAGATACTCTGGAAACACCGTTCGCATATCTGGTCATAGAAGGAACGTACCGCAAATCGTCCTCAGATCATACTGAGGAGGAGAAGGAAGGTGAGGAAACCGTAAGATATCGCGTGACGACGTACGTTGCCGCGTTCGATTATAGCGTTATAGACAACATGACCGGAGAGTTGGTCACCGAAGGAGAAATCAGAGAACAACGGACCGAAAGGGACAAAGAATCGGGAGGCAGCATCGGGGAGTCCATTATCAACGCGATCGTTGGAGGCATTGTGAAAGCAATCATTTTCGGAGACCCGCATTCGTCTCTAAAGTCAAACATCATTCGCAGATTTGTCGGTGAACTCAGTCCGCATGAGCTGCAGGTCGAGGTGGTGTTGTTCGAAGACTCTGACATGCCCGAGCTTCGCAAGGGGATCGTCTTTGCCCGTCTGGGAAAGTGGAAAGACGCCGCAGACGCATTCCTTACCGCCATCGACACACACCCCGGCCATAAGAACTTACACAAGGCATACTACAACGCAGGCGTCGCCTTTGAATATGACCACCAGTACTCCTTCGCGCTGGAGTATCTGGACAAAGCTTTTCAGATGGAACCGTCGGAGGAGTACGCCGGAGAAATCCAGCGATGCGAGAGATACCAGAGAGAATACAATTGGAGAGAGGGATATCTGGAAAGGTTGAAGCTTATGAGGAATTAACCTCAAAGCAAAATTGTTCCTAACCCACGAGCAGGGTAGTTTCATTGTGCATGAATAATCGGAGCAGACATGGAAAACGAGAACAAACAGTCTGAACCTGAATTGACTGAATTCAAAGGCAAGCCTGTCTTGAGAATACCGGTTGTGGATAATCCCTCTCCGGACACTGCCTGGCATTGGATGTCCTTTGGAAAGAACAAAGCCAAAGCGATCGTCAAATGGTTTGAGTATATCAAGAGGTTTGCGGAGGAGTGAGGGCAAAGCCCGTCTGATTTGGCGATGAAGGAGCCTTCGACTGGAATAAAAACCATCGACAGGATCCTTTCGTGCCGGCTTTCCAGTACTTGATTCACCGATGACATTTCGGTAACTTCTCTTTAGTCTCGCTTTTGCGGAAGTGGTGGAACTGGCAGACACACCATCTTGAGGGGGTGGCGCCCACAAGGCGTGCGGGTTCAAGTCCCGCCTTCCGCACTCTGGAGCTTCCATCAAGGGACGGGTTTCCGTCCCTTTTTTGTTATGAAAAACCTCAACTTCGGACCCTTATTCAAATCCCGTAATCTCTCCAAAGGCCAGAAATACTGCGTGGCAGTGACTGCCCTGTACGCTCTTGGCCGGCGGGACCAGGCCACTCAATTGATCAGAAAGGCGATGAGCGATGAAAGGATTCCTCTTCGGCTGTTCTCCGAGCTCTTCATCCATCTTTCGTTGTTTCTTGGTTTCCCGACGATGTTGGAAGGATTGGAACGCCTCAATGTTCTGAACGGCGCAGTGAAAAAGCCGGCGCGGCAGGGAAGAAAGATCTCGACTGCGGACGGATTGAAAGTTTTTCGAAAAATCTACGGAGATAGTACGGAAAAAGTACTTTCAGGTCTAAATGCATTGCACGAGCATATGACTCGCTGGGTACTTCGCGATGCGTACGGCAAGATTTTTGTTCGACCGGGCATATCCCTGGCCGAGCGCGAACTTGTGAATGTCGTCGTCCTGGGTATGCAGGGATTTGCTCCGCAGTTTTACTCTCACGTGCGTGGCGCTCTGCGTGTCGGAGTGCCCGTAAACGGAGTCATCGATACGGTTTTGTTCATCGATCCCGTTTCCAAAATAGAGAAACGCGTTGCACTTCGCTTGCTCAGTCAGATCACGAAATCACATCGTGTACGACTGCGGATTTATTGATTTTCAAGCCTATTACCTGTACTTTCGATTGCTCTTATGCGGCTTGGAGTGCACATTGTCGTTAAAGGCCTCGTTCAAGGCGTTGGTTTTCGGTTCTTCGTCCATCGACAGGCTTTGTCACTGTGTCTGACGGGCCAGGTCAGAAACCTCTACAACGGCGATGTGGAAATTGAAGCTTTTGGCGAGCGCTCGATGCTTGAAGAATTCGTGAAGGAAGTCAAGGTAGGCCCGCGAGCCGCTCACGTTGTAGATATAAAAATCGAATGGAAAGAAGATGACCCTTCGAAGAAAGGCTTTGAAGTCCGTTAGAGCATGAGGCAGGCCAGGCAATCTCCAGGGATCGTACGTTTTGGCTTTGGTTATGACGTTCATCGCCTTGAGCCAAACAGAAGGCTCATGCTCGGCGGCGTCAGAATTCCGTCAAGATTTGGCCTGCTCGGCCACTCGGATGCCGACGTGCTTCTTCACGCAATTTGCGACGCTCTTCTCGGCTCTGCTGCGCTGGGCGATATTGGCGTGCATTTTCCCAATACGGACCGACGCTACAAGAACATTTCCAGCCTCAAGCTCCTTGTTCATGTCGGCGGATTGTTGAAGAAGGACAGGTTCTCCGTCATAAACATCGATTCGACGATTGTTTTGGAAGCGCCGAAAGTCGGTAGGTTCGTACCGTCGATGCGCAGGAAAATAGCATCGGCGCTGAGAATCCCGCCTTCCGCTGTTTCGGTCAAAGCAACCACGAATGAAGGTCTTGGACATCTTGGTCGCGGCGGAGGATGTGCTGCGTTCGCCGTTGCATCCGTTCGTGCACCTGACAGCTAGGGCGGTTTCCAAAAAGCAATCTTGAATTTTTTGTCGAAGGATGCCTTGGCGCAATTATCACTGCGAGTGAAACATCAATGCCTAAAACGTCCCCTCTCTGGCGTTGACCTGCGTGTTAAGAGAGGGTGTGTTGTTTTGCCAAGTTCTTGGTGAAATTCCAGCAAAAAGACACACGCCCCTGCAGTGAATAAGCTCTTACTGTATCCCCTCTCGCCAACGCTCAGACCCTGAAGTATTCGGGGCAACCCATCGCTGTAGAGGGGACTTTGGCAAAAACGTTGTCAGACATAAAACACAAGAAAACTAAATTACAACAGAACAAGTGACCGGTCGTGGAGGCTTTTGTCAACAACCTCGCCCAGCTTGATCCCCTGTGGGTCTATGTCGTCGTTGCCGGGATAGCCTACATTGAGAACATTTTTCCGCCATTTCCGAGTGATGTTATTGTTGTCGCCGCGGGGTCTCTGGTTGGAATCGGAGCGGTGAATTTCAGCCTCGCGCTCTTTCTTGCCACCGCCGGAAGCACCCTCGGGTTTATGAC
>JACQPT010000173.1 GCA_016207415.1 Ignavibacteriales bacterium | reverse complement strand
GGGCAACGCATTCGCCGAAGACATTGCTTCGTAGGATGAGGCGCTCGTGTGTTGGGGGATTGTGAAGCTGCGGGCGCGCCCCTATAATTTCAATGCCCTGTGGCTAATCCGCAGGGCATTTCTTTTGTACAACGAAGATCAAAAAAGGAGAAAAGAACATGGGACACAATCTCAACACAACAAACGGAAAGGCCTCGATGATGTATGTGGGCGAGGTTCCTTGGCACAGGCTTGGCACACGGCTCGAAAAAGCTGCAACGGCCGCAGAGGCGATTGAAGCCGCTGGGCTGGGGTTCACGGTCGTCAAAATGGCGCTTAAGACAGCGGGCGCTGCTGGACTAGAAGTGAAAGCTCACTTTGCCACCGTGCGGACCGACACTCTTGATGTGCTTGGCGTGGTAGGATCACGGTATCAGCCGATCCAGAACAAAGATGCATTCACCGCCTTCGACAGCCTGGTGGGCGAAGGGGAAGCGATTTACCACACAGCCGGAGTACTGGGCAAGGGAGAACGGATATGGTTGTTGGCCAGGTTGCCGGACTATATCCGAGTCAACGGTGATGACATCGTCGAAAAATACCTGCTCCTGAGCAATTCGCATGACGGCAGTGAGGTGGTTCGAGTGAAGCTGACACCTATCAGGGTGGTTTGCGAGAACACGCTCACCGTAGCGCTTGGCGGCGCTGAACAGGAAGTTCGTATTCGCCACACGGCGCAGGCCGGTGAAAAGCTCAGGCGGGCGCACGAAATCCTCGGATTGGCGAACAAGCTGTACGCCGAACTTGACCAGATCTTCAACCGGATGAACGAGAAGAAAATGGAAAGCGCGATGATCGCAAACTATGTGAAAGCCATTTTCCCCGAGAATCCGGAATCAAAGGTTCCTGCGAGGAAGGAGTCGATACACAATGCTATATTTGAACTGGCGGAGACGGGAAAGGGGGCTGAGCATTCAAAAGGGAGTCTCTGGGGTGCTTATAATGCAGTCACGGAGTTTGTCGATCACTATCGGCAGCCGAACGCTCACGCTTCAACCCGCTTGAAGTCGATGTGGTTCGGGTCCGGAGCAAAGGTCAAGAAGCAAGCGTTCAAAGTGGCCGTAGGTATGCTGAACTGACCCATGTATAGGAAGGAAGTAGAATGAATCTACTTCCTTTTTTTGTGTGTCCAAGAATTATTGCGAATAGTAGAACATATTCCTACATTCTCACGTTCCAAGATGCAAGTGTGACAGCTGATGAACTCTTGAAAGGAGGCGCGCAAATGAACAAACTGATCACGACCGGACTTATCCTCATAGGTCTGCAGGGCTGTGGCCCCCAAGAGAGGCGAATTACACCAGAAATGTTTGCCAAGACGATCCGTGAAACAACAAACCTTCGCAATATGGAGAAATTCACAGGCATTGACAGTGAATATGAGAGAGCGATCGATAGGGCTAAAACGAAGTTTAACGATTTCATCAAGGCAGACAGTATCGAAGCGTTTGATGTCGTGGGCTTTGCCCAAACGTTCGAACGCAACAGATGGCATGTTTCAATTCTCATACTCTATAGGACGAAAGGACATGTATAAGAACAGGGTCTTCCTTTGGGCGATTGCCACACTGGCATCCGGTGCTGTGAGCCTCTCACAACCACTTTACAAGCTCAAGCTCGCTGAGTTTTCAAGGGATAGCGAGGTTAGTGGTGTTTATGACAAGAGCGAGGAAAAAGATTTTTTTTGGGAAATCGATCTTCATGCAAACCTGCGAATTCAGCTTTTCCAAGAAACTGATGAGACGCACTCGCCGGTTACACTTGACGGCCTACTAGGAGAAGTAAGGATCTTGGTTTTCAATCAGGTGAATGATATTCTTGCGGATACGGTTATGTTCCGGACAGGTTCATCTCTCCCCGAAGGCTCCCAGGACTTTCTGATTAGATTCCCAACGGAATGGAATAATGAAAAATACCGGTTTACCCTTTTTGTCGAAAGAGATCGAGCGTGGTCAGCCCAAGGCATTGATACCGTGAGATTCAGGAAACGTTATTTCCGTTGGCGATTTCTTGTTAGGCTCGACGAAGGCATTGATCTTGAAGGCATACTGGCAACCGCCGCCAAGACTCAGGTGAGTATTGCTTACATCGGAGACAAGAAATTTGCTGAGAGCGCGTACAGCATTTTCCACGTTCCGTTTCTTCGCGCCGAATCCAGAAAGTGGATCTGGGAAAACTTAGAACTCGGCTTCGAATGGCCAGTAAGTATCACGGAAGGGATGAAGGGAATTGGATATGGGGTTGGATTGGGATTTCTGAGAAACTCCGAAGACAGAACCCTGGTCCACATAGGGGCAGTGAACATTCGATCCACACGCACGCAACCAAAAAGGTTTTTTTGGTTTGTCGGCATTGAACTTCCTTCTGCCATTCAATATATAAGGGATTTCATAAGCGCGCATCAATAAGGGGGCAAAGATCGTTTCTCGGTCGAAGCCTTAGATACACGGTGCAGGGGAAGTGAGCAATCTGAAGTATCTAGATCGCAGCGGCTCAGAGTTTCTCTCACGCGATTTTGAATTTGTTTTGCAAAAGCAAAGGCTTCATCTTTTGTGGCAAAATTTCTCTCCGCGGTGGGAACGTTACCTATTTCCGTTAATTCGATGCTGCCGAACCGCACACTAATGTAATCTCCCTCGTCTTTCAAGGCAACTCCATAGTGCTTTCCCGTAACGACGTTTGCGGTTCCGGTTTTTTCGAATTTCGCTTTTACTTTCTGGATATTTGGCAATTCTAACTCAGCTACTTTTTCTTCGGCGGTGGTTAGTGCATGCTTGCCTTTGGTGACTTTATTCTCATCTTTTCGTGCTTCTCTTGTCATATCTGGAGCGTACCATAAGGCGCACCGTCTGTCAAGCCATCCCATAGTTAGTTGTTCATTTCTTCACGATTACCTACCTTTCACAATGGGTTGACTTGTTGTATAATGTGAAACACAAAATTGTCAGGACAAATCACGGCAGCTCGACCCAAAAGAGAACCGACGAAGAGAGAATTCCATGACTCAGTACGAGCTTCGTGCTTTTGAAACGAGTGCCAAGGTAAGGTGCTGATGTTCTTGTTCTGTGAAATGTCAGAGCTACGGCAATACCCTATCAGCCGTATAGCAAGAGGTGGTCGTTAGCAGAGATGCGAAGCGACAAGCCACCCGACAATG
>JACQPT010000183.1 GCA_016207415.1 Ignavibacteriales bacterium | reverse complement strand
TAATCCCCTTCGCTTTCTCCTATACGTACCAAGCAAGAACGTCCGGGCTGGTCGGAATTAGACTGACGTTGAGAGGTTTCGGGCTCGACAAAACCACCCTTTGGAATGGGCTCGCCTGGGCCACTCTCATAGGGTTTATTCTCTGTTTGTCTCAATTCTTCTGGTCGAGAAACAATGAACGGATCTTGCTCCTCATTACAACAGGCAAGTTTGCTTATCTCTTTCCATTGGCTATTGTTCTGATGCTCTTTACGGCGGGTTTCACTGAGGAGTTCTTTTTCAGAGGCTTTCTCCAAACAAGACTTCAGCAGTTGTTCTCATCAAACGTAGTCGGAGTCATCGTCAGCTCAATACTATTTGGGATATACCACCTGCCGTATGCTTATCTGAATCCCCGATGGCCGTCGCATGGCAATCTTCCCGAAGCTTTTTGGTCAGCTCTCGGACAGGGTATCCCAATGGGTCTCATTCTTGGAACGCTCTATGTGCGTACAAAGAACAACTTGCTGTCATGTGTTGTCGTTCATTCGCTACTGAACTCACTGCCCGCAATGCTGGCTATCAAATTTTAGAGCCCATAGATTCATATGAACACATTGTGCCCAACGGTGCATAACAGCGGGCATTACGACGCTCACATTTTTGGTAAGTGATGATAGAGTTCGCTCCATGCTTAACCATTCCGTTTCACTCCATATTGTTAAGCACGGCCCACCATCAAGATTGGCGCGCAGGCGTAATACCCGCGGACGTTATGCGCAAGCAAAGTTTTATTTCTCTTAAGGCGTTTTGCGGCACAATCATTTTGTCGTTTACCGAAAAAATCAATCATGTGCGCCATTGAAACCAGGAAGGCTTTCTTCTTTGGGCTTGTTCTCATCGCCATCTTTGCGACATCGACCCATGCACAACCGCGTGCGCCACGAAAAGACTCCACAGCCCTGATCATTCGCCACATTCCCAACCCGGTCAAACCTATATATTCTCCGCAGGTGGGGGCATACCAATGGCGCTACCGAACCGAAGTGAAAAACAATCTTGACGTTTCTTTGCAAATCATCGAACACGGGCTCTATGGGTTTGAATCTAGTACCAGCGCCGCCATGTTCTCCAAATGGTATAATGATGGAGATTCCACGGTCGATGGCTGGATACTGCCAGGCAAGGTGGCGGTTAGAGCGAAAATGCGAGTGAATTGGACTTGGCCAGTTCCTGCTGGGCCGTTAAACTGGTTTTATAAGGGACAAGACGCGCAAGGAAACGAGTATCACGGTGAAGCTGAGATCAGGCCAATTCCAGCGTACGCAAAGTTTCGTTTCGGCGACGACAGTACATGGTCGCGGCCCGAGTTCGATGATAGCGAATGGGAACAAATACCCGAATTCTCATCCCGGTTGGATCGCTGGCCGGGCATCGGATGGTTCAGGTATGTTCTCGAAATTGACTCTACATTCCGGAATGGCCCGTTGGCCGTTGCTGTCCAGCACGCTTTTGGAGCATATGAGTTCTATCTGGATGGTGCGTTGGTTTATCGCATCGGCAAAGTTGGTACGGCTGAGAAGGAAGAGGAAACCCACCATGGTTATCATAGCCCTCAAATCATTACGTTCCCATCCAATTCATATGCGGTTGCGGGTAAATCGAGACACATTGTCGCCGAGAGGGTTTCAAACTTCCAACTACTCTCTCCCGTGTTCGAAAGAGACAATTTCTTGGTGTGGCGCATTCAGAACTACGACGAAGCCATTCGAGAGAGGGCTGAACACGATAACTTGAGAAGCAAAACCGCCACTCATCAAGTGTTTCTGACAGGGGTTTTTCTGGCGTTTGCATTAGTGCATCTCCTTCAGTTCTTTTTTTATCCTCAGTTCCGCGCCAACCTTTTTTTTGGGGCGTTGAGTGCAAGTTCCGCTTTGACTGTTTATGTTTTTTTCCTTGCTTTTATGCATCTAGATATTTCGGATCCGGCGGATCTCGTTTGGACTGGCCGCCTTCAAAACATATCTCTGATCCTAACGACGTTGTTGGCCATTCGACTGACACATCTGCTTATCTATCCCAGGCTGCATAAAATCTTCCTAGCCTTTTTCGTTCTTGGCTTGATCTTGGCCATCGTCTATTGGTCCAGGCCCCTCACCGGTCCATTGTATATCGTCCCATTTCTCATTATTGCCTTTGCGGAGATTCTGCGAGTGCTTCTCATTTCTCGCTTCAGAAGACACGAGATCCGGCTTGAAGGGGGCTGGATCATCATGCTTGGGTTTATACCGTTATCGCTTACGACTCTTTACTACCTTTTCTCCGAACCCTGGGAGGGAATACTTTGGTTACATATTCTACCGAAGCTATGGCACTTTTCGGACTTCCCTGCGCCCTTCTACGCTATGGCACTGCTGATGATTTCCGTATCCATATTTCTCTCCCGCAATTTCGCCCGCACAACTGCTCATCGCGCAGAATTGAACCGCGAGCTGGAGATCGCGCGCGAAGTGCAGGAGAGACTCTTCCCCCAAAACCTCCCGCTGGTTTCCGGTTTAGATTACTGCGGCTCTTGCCGGCCAGCGCAGAGTATAGGTGGGGATTATTACGACTTTCTCATTCTCCCGAATGGGATGTTCGGCCTAGCGATCGGAGACGTCTCTGGGAAGGGAATTTCCGCAGCTTTGTTGATGGCGAGTCTGCAGGCTTCGCT
>JACQPT010000172.1 GCA_016207415.1 Ignavibacteriales bacterium | reverse complement strand
GCTTTGTACACAACACCCATTCCACCTTCGCCCAATTTTTCTATGATCTTGTAATGCAAGATTGTACGACCAATCATGTCCCGCCTCCGACTGTGCTTCCGGCGTCCTCGAGTTTTTTAAGTACTCTGCCGCGGAGAATTGATTTTCCGGTCATCGGTTCCTCCTGATGACGACGATCGTCATATCATCGGACTGTGGTTGCGCGCCGGCAAAGTCCCGGACTCTTTGCACCAGGGTTTCCAGTAACTCTTTCGGAGGGCGGCCGCGATTCTCAATCAGGAATTCCTTCAAACGTTCTTCACTGTACTGTTCGCCCGACGTGTTCATGGCCTCCGTGATTCCATCCGAGTAAATAACAAGAGTATCATTTGGCTGTAGAGGGATTTTCTCGTCGTCGAAGGAAAAAGCATCGAAAGCGCCAAGCATCATGCCACCCGTTTCCAATCTTTTGACGGAGCCGTCTGCGGAAATAAGAAACGGATGGTCGTGGCCGGCGTTAGAGTAAGAGACGGTGTGCCGCTTGTTGTCAAGGATGCCATAAAATAGCGTGGCAAATTTTTCAGGGCTTGTGCTCTCGTACAGCAGCTTGTTTGACCGCGTAAGACATTCCTGGGGCTCGCGCGCAACAAGGGTTTGCCCGCGGAGCGTCGCCTGGAGGTTTGCCATGAGTAGCGAAGCAGGGAGACCCTTTCCGGTGACGTCACCCAAACAAACGGCGAGCCGGTCATCGTCAACTCTGATGAAGTCGAAATAGTCGCCGCCGACGGTCTGAGCGGGAATCGTTTTGCCCATAATTTCATACGCGTCGAGTTTCGGCATTTCACTGGGCAAAAGGTCCATCTGGATCTTTGCGGCAAGTCGAACCTCTTCCTGCATCTTCAGGTAGTGTTTTTCCTCTTCATAGAGGCGCGCGTTCTCGATGACCTGGCCTGATTGAGCGGCGATGATCGCGAGCAACCGCTGGTCGTCGGCGTTGAATTTGTTTGCGTCTTTTTTGTTATAAACAGTAAGGACGCCCCGGAGCTCGGATTTAACAAGAAGGGGTACGCAGAGAAGCGAATTCACAGACTCATCCCATCGTACCCCGCGGAATCGCTCATCCTGTTTTGGGTTGTCCACCAGAAGCGGCTTCATATTCAGATGCATCCATCCGAGGAGGGCCTGATGAAGGTGAAACTCCACGTGGTCGCTCGAGCTCACCATGGCACGCACAAGGGTCTTCGTCGGTTCGCTGCTTTTTTTGTCGACGAGCGTAATGACGCCTTGTTCGGCCTGGACGGCGCGAAGAGAGCGACGGATAATTGTTTGCATGATCTCTTCCAGGTTGAGCGTGCTGCCGATGGCACGCGCCAGGTCGTTGAGGATGGAAAGTTCCTCGACAGCTCTCTTGAGCCGCTGGGTTTCTTCCTGGAGGGTTTGAGCAGACGTCATCGGCCGTTTTTGGCTCGTGGTGGTTTGAGGAATGCTTAGAAAGTAATCGAATTGGCGACGAAAATCAATTTCTGTTCCTTGCATTTCCCTCAAAGATTGGCTACAATAGTGCACCCCATCTTCCCGACATATCTGCTGAGTTCCACAGGCTCATGAACAAGACCGGAAGAGTTGTATCAGTCCAAATCTGCGAAGGGCATCGAAAGCCCATGCAACAGCGCCCGACCGTCGATGCGGTGCAGGGAGTCGGCTTGAAGGATGATATGCATGCAATCCCGCAAAGTACTCGGCAGGTGCTCTTAATAGAGCAGGAGACGCTCCATGCGCTGAAGCTCCGGCCCGGTGCTGTCAAAGAAAACATCACCACAGAAGGCATAGCTTTGATGTCGCTCCCGCCGCGACAGAGGCTTCGGGTTGGTGAAGCGCTTCTCGAAATCACCAAGGAGTGCAAACCATGTGAGAGGATGGAAGAGATACGGCACGGTCTTCGGTCTGACCTTGAAGGAAAACGCGGCATGCTTGCGCTTGTCGTTGAAGGCGGCAGGATTTCCGTGGGCGACCCGGTCAAAATTCTCTAAGCTTCATGCAAAAATTCTGGTTTTTCATCTACAATTACTTATTCCTCCCTTTTTTCTGGGTGGTCATGCAATTCGCCGCTCTTTTCCGTCCGAAAATATGGCGGGGGATCAGCGGGCGGCGGCACCTGTTCCGGCAGCTGGAGCAGAATGTCCAGAAACTCACCTCGGATCGCCGGGTGTGGTTTCATTCATCCTCGATGGGCGAGTTTGAACAGGCCAAACCCATTATTGCCGCATTACGCAGGCGGCATCGGGATGTTGACATCATTGTGACGTTTTTCTCGCCGTCGGGCTACGACCACTCGAAAAACTATAAACTCGCGAACCTCATTTCCTATATTCCGTTCGACACTGCCGCGAACGCCGGGCGATTTCTCGATATGGTGAAACCGACTGTCGCCGTGATGGTCCGTTACGACGTCTGGCCCAACCACATGTGGGAACTCCGGAGACGCAACATTCCGACGTTCATCGCCAACGCAACGTTGAGGAAGAATTCGTTGCGCCGCGTTTTTCCCCTGAGCAACTTCCACCGATACGTGTATGACGGTCTGCGGTCAATTCTGACGGTCTCCGACGATGACGCGAATGCCTTCAGAGCGTTTGGCCTGACTCAACCAGAAATCCAATCCATCGGAGAAACACGCTACGACCAGGTCTCCCAGCGAAGCGAGGAAGCGCGGATGAAGCATCTTATTCCGCCGGATATCCTCAGACGAAGAAAAGTGTTCGTTGTCGGCAGCAGCTGGGAAGAAGACGACAACGTGATCCTGCCAGCCTTCAAAGCCATTGCCCAGGCGGATAAGTCGGCCATTATGATTCTTGTCCCGCATGAGCCCACGCTCGAGACTCTGGAACGGCTCGAGATTTCCCTCAATGGGAGCTTGAAAACGATTCGGTTCTCGGAGCTGAATGATTTCTCCAATGAAAACGTGATTCTCGTCGACAGTGTTGGCGTGCTTATGTCGCTCTACCAATATGCAGACCTCGCCTACGTTGGTGGGAGTTTCAAGCAGGGAATCCACAATGTCCTTGAACCGGCGGTCTACGGGATTCCCGTCCTCTACGGGCCAAAACATGAGAACTCCCGGGAAGCCGTGGAACTTGCACGCCGCGGTGCCGGATTCGTCGTTCAGAACGCCCAGGATTGCTACGAAACAGTCAAGAACCTCTTTGTGAATGAGCGAGCGAGAAAGAAATCTGGGTCAGAGGCTTTTCGTCTCGTCAGGCAAAACACGGGCGCTACCTCAAGATTTTTGAAACACCTCGAAGAAGTCCTGTAGTGAAAATAGCGTATTTTGATACGATCGCAGGCATCAGTGGCGACATGACTCTCGGAGCATTCGTCAGTGCGGGGTTTTCTGTCGATGAGCTTTCCGGCGAACTCACAAAGCTCAACCTGTCTGGTTTTGAGCTCGAAGCCCGACATCTCGAGCGAAGCGGCATCGTGGCCGTCAAGGTCGACGTCGTTGTTTCGGATCATCGGGAATACCATCGCAATCTCAAAGACATTAACGAACTCATCGACCGTAGCTCGCTCAATCAGGCTGTGAGAGACAGGGCAAAAAGCATTTTCCACGAAGTCGGTGTCGCCGAGGCAAAGGTTCACGACTCGACGCTGGAAAAAATTCACTTTCATGAAGTTGGCGCCGTGGATTCTCTTGTGGACATCGTGGGGACCGCGGTCTGTCTCGAACATTTTGGCATCGAGAGTGTCTATTCATCTCCCGTGAAGCTCGGGCACGGCGGCTTTGTGAACACGCAGCACGGAAAAATGCCAGTGCCGACGCCGGCGACAGTTGAAATCCTCAAAGGGTATCCGACCATGCTCACGGAGGTCGAAGCCGAACTGACAACACCAACGGGTGCAGCGATCATAAAGTCTCTTTCCAAAGGTGTACTTTCTTCAGAACGAATTCGAATCGAAAACATCGGGTACGGTGCGGGCAGCAGGGAAATTCCCGAAGTGCCAAACCTGCTGCGCATTATGATCGGAGAGCTCGACGCGGCATACTCCACCGATGAAGTGGTGAGCATCGAAACAAACATCGATGACATGAATCCCGAGATTTTTCCCTACGTGATCGAACAATTACTTTCGGCCGGTGCACATGATGCGTACGTTATACCCGTGATCATGAAAAAGGGGAGGCCGGGGATGCTTCTTTCCTCGTTAGGTGAACGGTCGAAACTTGACGCTCTTTTAAACATTATCTTTCAGGAGACGACGACGCTCGGAGTGAGGATCCAGCCGATTGAGCGACGAAAACTTGAACGAAGACAGAAACAAGTCAACACAAGCCTTGGCGTGGTGCGGGCGAAGGCAATCGTCAATGACGGCACAGAAATGCTGGTGCCAGAGTTTGAGGAATGCAAACGCATAGCCCGGGAAAGAAACATGCCTTTGATCGAAGTCTATAAAATGCTGGAGAAAGAGTTGAGGGCGTAGATGGCTGATTACGATCAGTCTCCTTCGCAGCTTGTTGAGTTGTTGTGAGGGGGCTCTGGTCCCGAACAACAAGTTAAAGCATCCCGCCAAGAGCAGACCAAGTCGGTCCTGTGATTCGCACGGGCGCCTAAGAGCTCAGGAGCGTAGCTCCTTCGCAACTTGTTCGGAGGGAGCTCCGCTCCCGTAACAAGTAGCCCATTTTATGCCCGCGTTTCTCGCCGATATAGCCCTTCCCGTTCCCATCGATCAAACATTCACTTATACCATTCCGTCCGACCTCCAGCCCCATGCACAATTAGGCGCTCGCGTCGTTGTCCCGTTTGGCAAGAAATTTCTCACAGGCGTCATGGTCGCCTTTCCGCCCGAAACAAAACTCCGTGTCGTCAAACCGATCAAAGACATTCTGGACGGCGCGCCCTCATTTTCAGAAGAAATGCTGAAACTGTGCCAGTGGATGGCGGAGTATTATTTTGCGCCTTTGGGCGAAGTCCTGAAAGCTGCAAGCCCTCACGGCTTGAGCGTGGAAAGCAAGAGAGTCGTCAGGCTGGGAGAAACCGCCATCGACTT
>JACQPT010000177.1 GCA_016207415.1 Ignavibacteriales bacterium | reverse complement strand
GTGTATGGTGAAAGCAATCTGAAAGTCCTGCCGTTCACCTAGAACTTCCATGTTAGGCCGACGAACGGGGTAATGTTCTGCGTTCCGTGTTCGATGTTGTTTTTCAGAGCATTCCCGCCGCGCATCGTGTAGTAGCGAAGCCTGTATTCCATGCGCACGATGAGATCGAGGTCGTCCGTGATTTGAACGCCCGCTCCCAGAGCTGCGAGTAGCGCGATGGTCGGGTGGAGCGAGAAGGAGCTTGTCGTGTCTCGGGTCGACGAAGCTAGGTCTGTCCGCGCGTCGTCGCTGCGACTTCCAAAAGCCCCGTATCCGCCTTCGGCAAAAAGATTCCTCCAGTTGATGCGAACAAGTGGCCCGAACCAGACTTCTGAATAGTTCCCGCCGATTTTGTCCTTCGTGACAGTCCTGCCTTCACTATTGAATCCCTCAAACCTTGCCGCAAGCCGATGACCGCGGTCGAACTGAAGGAACAAACCCGCATCGACAAATTCGTGCAACGCATATGATGCCAACGCCATTATTCCGACCTGTGTTTCGTTGACAAGACGTTCCCCCCGGGGATCTCCAACTTCAGCTTTTACTTGCTGCTGAAATGTCGAGAATGTCCCGCCGACGTCGAATCTCCAATCGGTGGAATCCTGCGCAGAAACAAGTTGCCCGCAGAAAACCGCCGGAAGGAACACCAGGAATCGGAGAACCTGTAGTTTCATAATTCCTCCTTAAATCTGATCAAACGACAGCGAATGCCCTTACTGGGAACGAGCCCATTCCGGCGACCTTCACTGGAACAGCAAAAAACTTGAAATCCTTATCAGGTAAAGGGGAGAGATTGCAGAGATGCTCCGCGATGGGAATGTCGGTGCCGAGGAGGATGCTGTGCGCAGGCCGCGTTCCGTCGGTAATGTCGTCAATGTTGAGCGAATCTATACCGACCATCTTCACAGATGCATCGGCCAAATACTGCGCGGATCTTCTCGTGAGAAAGGGATGATTTTCAAAGTATTGATCTGTTCGCCAATGCTTGTCCCAGCCCGTGTGAACCAGAACAGCTTTCCCAGCGAGGTCACGTCCGCGAAAGACCTCGAAATCAATTACTCGCGCATTTCCAACCCGAACGACTACGCCATCGAGGTTCGCGAGAGAAGACAAGTCGAGCTGGCTCAGATCTTTTCCTTTCGCAAAACGGTGAAACGGGGCATCCACGTACGTTCCTGTATTTGCCACCATTTCGATCTTTCCAATTTGAAACTCCGTGCCGCCCGAATAACGGCTTCGTGAATCTTCACGTGAGAGATAATCGCAAATGACGGGCGCAGGAAGCCCCCTGTATGTTAACATCTCGTGCTCAACTGTGTGGCTGACATCGACGAAACGCATCCTCGCCCTAATTTTTGTCATCGAATGAGTATGAGTTTTCGTTATCTCTTACCAAGAATTACGCTCGCCAGAGGTTACTTCTTGAATCCGTGATCCCTCTCCTCAAAATAGTCTTTCCAAAGATTAGGAGAGGGTACTATCACATGTTTCGTCTGGCGGGTGAGGTCTGCCAAGGAATGACGATTGCCCTCGGCTATGATCACAACTCAAGAAATCACATCCTTTTCAAGATCGCAAGTGAAATATCGTCCGCAGGCTTGGCGCTTCCGATAAACCTATCGAGTTGTTTGATAAGGCCTTCGCCGATCTGCTCGGTCGAAAGCTGTGCGGCCTGAGGCAGAAAATCCAGCAGGCGTTGCTCGCCAAAGAATTCTCCCTGTTCGTTTTGAGCGTCCGTCAAACCGTCCGAATAGGCGATGAGAATATCCTCGCGTTTCAATTCGACAGAATGTTCCGTAAACGCGGCCCCCGGCAGCAAACCGAGCGCCGCATCGCCCTTGTCCATTCTCTGGATGCTCGCTGTCTTCACTACAACCGGGGGAAGATGCCCGGCGTTCACAAAACGCACGGTGTCCGAATCCGCATGAAATTCAATATACAGCAGAGAAGCAAAAAGATTCGGAAGACTGTCACGGTGGAAAATCTGGTTGAGCTTCGCCACGAACGTGCCAAGCGACGTGAAATCTGTGGCGAGTGCCCTCATCGTTGCCTGCAGTTTCGCCATCAAGAGAGCAGCTCTCAGGCCCTTTCCGGCAACATCGCCCACCGCAATGCCAAACTTCGACTTGTTCAGGGAAAGAAAATCGATCAAATCCCCGCCAACCTCATTAGCAGACCGCGTAAACAACCAAAGTCTCCACCC
>JACQPT010000166.1 GCA_016207415.1 Ignavibacteriales bacterium | reverse complement strand
TGGGAATCAGGGTTTCCCGCGTTTCTCTAGACGGCTACGTGGGAGAACGCTTCCTTGCGGCGGGGCCTTTCGTCCTCAGCGGCAACGCTCAAGATTTGTTCGGGGCGCTGTCCATGAGCTTCCGGTTCTGAGCCTTTACGGGTGCTCTCTCTGAAGCCCTGGCCTTCCACCAGGGCTTTTTTTTCGCCACGCAAAAAATACCTCTTGCATAATTATACATTTTTTTGTATAATTATACATGTCCGCGATCAAGGCCTCCATTGTCGGCGCTTCCGGGTATTCGGGAGCCGAGCTCCTCAGGATTCTGTCCCGTCATTCACACGTGAGCGTGCAAAAACTCTTTGCGAACTCGTCGGCGGGAAAACGCGTGGATGAAGTCCTGCCTGTGTTCCGTTCCAGGAGTATTGCGTCCTTTGAACTTTATTCGGCCGAAGCCGCCTGTTCCAGCGATGTTGTCTTTATCGCCCTTCCTTCCGGAGAAGCGATGAATATTGTGCCGGAGCTTTTGGGAAGAGGAAAGAGGATCATTGACCTTGGAGGCGATTTCCGGCTTCGCGATGCACTCGTCTACCGACAATTCTACAAGCGAGATCATAAAGCGACAGACCTTCTCGCGCGAGCAATCTATGGTTTGCCGGAATGGAACCGAGCCGAGATCCGAACAGCATCGCTCGTGTGCAATCCCGGATGCTATCCGACGAGCGCTCTCCTTCCTCTTGCACCGTTGCTCAAAGAAGGCCTCATCCACTCTGACGGGATCGTCATAAACTCTTTGTCCGGTGTCTCGGGGGCAGGGCGAAGCTCATCCCCTGATCTCTCTTTCGCAGAAGTCAACGAGTCTGTGAAAGCGTATAAAGTCGGCGTTCACCAGCACACGCCCGAGATGGTACAGACACTGCAGTCGATTTCGGGACAAGCCGTTTCTTTGACGTTCGTCCCACATCTTCTTCCGATGACACGCGGGATCTATACCACCGCGTATGCCCGGCCAACCGGGGACATCAACGAGAAAGAAGTGTTGGTCTCTTTTGACCGGTATTACAGGAACGAGCCTTTTGTGCGTTATTCTTCCGCAGTGATTCCGGAAATCAGAAACGTGAATTACACGAATTACATCGACATCGGTTTTCGGCTTTATCCCGAAAACAACCAGATCATCGTTCTCTCAGCCATTGACAATCTCATCAAAGGCGCCGCCGGGCAAGCGGTGCAGAATATGAACATCATGTTTGGGTTCGAAGAAACAGAAGGGCTCTTATGAACGAATTTTTTGCACTCAATGAATGTGTAGGCGGTGTGACGGCACCGCAGGGTTTTGTTGCGGGTGGAATCTATTGCGGCGTTCGCAAGGCCAAGAAAGACCTTGCGATGATTCGCTCGACCATTCCAGCGAACGTCGCCGCTGTTTTCACGCTGAATAAAACTCAGGCGGCGCCGATTCTTGTCGACAAACACCAGCTTCAACAGTCTCAAACATGCTCGGCGGTCGTGGTCAACAGCGGAAGTGCAAACGCCTGCACCGGCGAGCGCGGTCTCAACGACGCATGGGAAACGGTTGACGTTTCGGCTCGGGCACTCGGCATTCCGCGGGAACAGGTTATGGTTGCCTCGACGGGTGTTATCGGCCAATACTTGCCCATGGAAAAAATCGTCGCCGGAATCGAACAGTTGTCCGGTCAATTGACACGTGAGGGGGACAAAGACGCCGCCGAGGCGATCATGACGACAGATACGTACTCCAAGGAAGTCGCCGTTCAGTTTACGATCGGATCTTCCGTCGTTACCATTGGAGGGATGGCAAAAGGGTCCGGGATGATAGCTCCGAACATGGCGACGATGCTTGCATTTTTGACAACGGACGCGGCTCTCACGCGGCAGGTCTTGCAGAAAGCTTTGAGTCGGGCCAACAACAGGTCTTTTAATCGCATTACTGTCGACGGGGATATGAGCACGAACGACATGGCGCTGATCCTGGCAAACGGGCTGGCGCAGAACAAACCCATCAATGACCATACGGAAGAATTTCAGCTCTTTTCTTCCGCTCTTGAATATGTGATGATCAAACTGGCGAAAATGATTGTCCGCGATGGCGAGGGGGCAACAAAGCTCATTGAAGTCCTCGTAACGGGCGCAGGTTCTGAAGAACAGGCTGCCCAGGCTGCCCGTGCCGTTGCGAATTCCAACCTTGTCAAAACAGCTATTCACGGTGCAGACGCTAACTGGGGCAGAATCCTGGCAGCGGTTGGTTCCTCCGGGATCGATTTCAACCCCGATGCCGTCGAAATTTCCATTGGAAATGTTCCGGTGTTAAAAAAGAACTACGAGATTGTCCTCGATGAGGAAAAAGCCCGGAATGCGCTGTTACAGGAAAACGTCATTCTCACCATCAACCTGCATCAGGGACAGCACAGCGCCAGGTTCTGGACATGCGACCTGACGAAGGAGTACATCCACATCAACGCCAGCTACCGGTCGTAAGGAGAGAAGAACGACATGATTCACACATCAACCAAGCAGGAAGTTCTTGTGGAGGCTTTGCCGTACATCCAGGCGTACGAGGGAAAAACCTTCGTCATTAAATACGGCGGCGCTGCGATGACGGACGAACAGCTGAAGCAGACCTTCGCCAAAGACGTGACGATTCTGCGGAAGATTGGCATCAACATTGTGATCGTGCACGGAGGCGGGAAAGAGATTACCGAAACCGCGTCAAAGCTCGGTATCGAAACCCAGTTCGTCGACGGCCAGCGCTATACGGACCAGAAGATGATTGAAGTCGTGGTCATGGTGCTTGCCGGAAAGATCAACAAAGAGATTGCCAACTCGATCAACCTGAACGGCGGCAATGCGCTCGGGCTCTGCGGCCTGGATAATACCTTGTTGAAGGTGAGAAAGCCGGATACCAACGGAACCGACCTCGGCCTCGTCGGCGAAGTAAGCGCCGTGAACGTTGCGTTTCTAAACCTCCTGCTCGCCAACGGCATGATGCCGGTGATTGCTCCTGTCGGCGTCAGTGAGCAGGGCCAAGTGTTTAACGTCAATGCCGACCTTGCTGCCGGCGCAATAGCGGCAGCACTCAAGGCGGAAAAGCTGGTCTACCTGAGCGACATCGAAGGCATTCTCGTCAACAAGAAACTCATTTCCACGTTGACGAAGCCGGAGGCTCTCCGACTGATCGATCAGGGCTCCATTTTCGGCGGCATGATCCCGAAAGTTCAATCGGCATTCGATACCGTCGCGGCTGGAGTGCGAAAAGTCCATATCATCGACGGGCGCGTGAAGCATTCCCTTCTGCTTGAGATCTTTACGGATGAAGGTATTGGAACGCAAATGATCCCGGAGGACATTTCTGCGACGCTGCGTGTACCTCAGCCTTTAGAAACGGATGAAACGAAAGTACCTTCATGAAAAGAGATTTTGTTTCCATCCTTGACTTCAGCCGCAGTGAAATCGAAGAACTGTTTTCTGTAACAGATTTCCTCAGGTCGAACAATGAATACAAGCCTTTGCTGGGCAAATCTGCGGCACTGATATTTCAGAAACCATCACTACGGACACGCGTATCTTTTGAGGTTGGTGTTCATGAATTGGGCGGCCATCCGATTTTTCTTTCACAGGAAGGAATCGGTATTGGAGAACGGGAGAAGGCAAAGGACATTGCGAGGCTTCTTTCACGCTATACCGGCGTCATCATTGCCCGTCTGTTTGAGCACTCCACGTTACTTGAATTAGCCGAGCATTCCACGGTTCCGGTGGTCAATGCATTGACAGACCTTTCGCATCCCTGTCAGGTTCTGGCCGACGTTTACACATTAAAGAAACTCGGCAAGCTGCGTGAGAACGCAAAAATCGTTTTTATCGGGGACGGCAACAACATCGTCAATTCCTGGCTCGAGTTTGCAACGATCTTTCCCCTTCATTTTGTTCTCGCCGCGCCACCGGGCTACTACCCGGACCCGGAGTTGCTCAAAAAGGCTCAGACAGCCGGCATCGGAAAGGTCGAAATCGTAAAGGATCCGAGTGAGGCTGCGCACAATGCCGATGTTCTCTATACCGATGTGTGGGTGAGCATGGGGCAGGAAAAAGAGGCGAAAGTCCGCCGAAAAGCATTCAAAGGGTATCAGGTCAGCGAAATGCTGCTCTCGTCGGCAAAGCCCGATAGCGTCGTTATGCATTGTTTGCCCGCACACCGCGACGAGGAAATCACCGACGCTGTCCTGGAGGGCAGCCACTCCGTTGTTTTCGAACAGGCAGAAAATCGCCTTCATGTCCAAAAAGCCATTCTTGCAAAAATTCTTGGCTTCAAGCTTGATGGGAAACTCAACGTCAGCTTGAGGACTTCACAGGCGAAAGCGTCCTCATAACACTTCACCATGGATAAACAAAGCCGCCACGCAGCGATCAAACACATTATTTCCCATCGACTTGTGGGGACACAGGAAGATCTGCGCAAAGCGCTGAAGAGTGCCGGCTTTGGCATCACTCAGGCAACGCTTTCGCGAGATTTGAAGGACCTAGGCGTGGCCCGCGTGAACTCTCCCGAGGGGCCGAAGTATGTGATTCATGTCGAGAGCGAAGAGCGCCGTCTTCAGTCGTTCATTGGACTGGAAATCGAGCAAGTCGACGCGAATGAATCTCTTGTGGTGGTAAAGACTCTCCCCGGCCGCGCACAGGGCGTTGCTGAAATCATCGACAGCCTTCATCACCCTGCCATCCTGGGGACGATCGCCGGCGATAACACTATTCTCGTCACGCCCACATCAACAAAACGCAATAAAGAGGTCATGAAGTTGCTGCAGGGGCTGATGATGAAAAAACAGGTGGCCTGACTTGACGTAACCCGTGGACGGCGTTGACGCCGTCCTACTATTCTACTGAAAAGGAGCATCAAGGTGAAAAAAGAAAAAATCGCAGTTGCCTACTCCGGTGGGCTGGACACATCCGTCATCGTAAAATGGCTGCAAGAAAAATACAATGCTGACGTCATAACAGTCACAGGAAACCTCGGCCAGAAGAAAGAGCTCGTGGGCCTTGCCGAGAAGGCTTACAAGACCGGAGCCAAGAAGGTCTATATTCAAGACCTCGCAAAAGAGTTTGTTGAAGAGTACTGCTGGCCTGCATTGAAGGCGGGAGCGTTGTATGAGCACACGTATCCCATGGCGACGTCACTCGGCAGGCCGCTTCTTGCCAAAGCACTCGTCGAAGTTGCCAAACGCGAGCGATGCACGGCTGTTGCGCATGGCTGTACGGGAAAAGGAAACGACCAGGTGCGTTTTGAAATATCAGTCGCCGCTTTGGCGCCGGAGCTCAAGGTGATTGCTCCTCTGAGGGAATGGGAATTCAAGTCGCGAGAGGAAGAAATCGAGTATTGCCAGAAACACGGCATCCCTGTCAGTGCAACAAAGGCAAGCCCCTACTCTGTCGACGAAAACATCTGGGGAACCAGCATTGAATGCGGCGTGCTCGAAGACCCCATGGTGGAGCCGCCGGCTGACGCTTATCAGAGAACGGTATCTCCTGAGGAGGCGCCCTCGAAGCCGTCGTACGTGACGATTGAGTTCAGGGAGGGAATTCCCATCGGCATTGGCGGAAAGAAAATGGGCGGCGTTGAATTGCTCGATAACCTGAACGAGGTTGCCGGAGCAAACGGCGTCGGCAGATTGGATTTGGTAGAGAACAGACTCGTCGGTATCAAATCCCGTGAGGTGTACGAAGCTCCGGGAGCAACGGTGTTACATTTTGCCCACCGCGAGCTTGAACGGTTAACTCTCGACCGCGAGGTGTCGCATTACAAAGCAAAAATCTCCCACGACTATGCCGACCTCATCTACAACGGGCTCTGGTTTACACCGCTCAGGAAATCTCTGAACGCCTTTGTCAGCGAGACGCAGAAGACTGTTAACGGGATCGTCAAGGTGAAGCTCTACAAGGGAACAATCGAAATCGCGGGGAGAAAATCTCCCAACTCGCTCTACGACACCAAGCTTGCCACCTACACTGTTGAGGATCAATTTGACCATCAGGCGAGCGTGGGTTTCATCAAGATCTACGGGCTGCCCGTGAAGACGTTCTATCAGGTCAACAAGAATGGACTTCTGAAGAAGAAAAGGCTCGTGAAAAGACGAACGAATTAATTCAAACGCGAATGTTTCTTAAAAAGCCGATTGGCAAACGCCGTCGGCTTTTTTATTGAATTTGTAGAGTTTTCTTGATTGATTAAAACATGATGGTTCGGTCATTTTCATCGCTTTTTGCCTTTTGTTTTTTCTCGATTGGTCCGGGGCTGCACGCGCAGACACAGGTCGACACCTTGAAAAAATCAGACTCCTTGTTTCTGCGAATCGTCATTCCCGGGACTGATACTGTGCTTACGTCCTTATCCCGCCACCGCATTGGCGCGAGCACACTTTCCACCGCGAAAGCATTTGTCAACGACAAAGAGGTCAAGGTTTACCCGAGCGGAGCTTTCGTCGGGTTGGTGTCTCTGGCTGTAGGTCCGAATCCGCTACGTATTCTGGTAAAGTCCGAGACCGGCGATTCACTCGCCCGCGACATCGTCTTCGTGCGAAGCGAGCCGCCGAAGACTTCGCCAAAGGATACGCTGACCATCGATTCGATCATGATGGAACCGTCACAGGATATGTGGCTCAATAAGGACGATATTCTCGAGGTGAGGTTTAAAGGGAGCCCGGGGTATGAAGCAACATTCGATATCGAGGACGTGGAATCGGGCATTCCTATGCGGGAATTATCTCTGCGCGAGGCGGGCGGTCTTGCTGGCATCTATGTCGGGCGCTACAAGACTCAGGAGCGCAATGAAACGCGAGGTGTCCCCGTCGAATTTCGGCTGCGCAAGAGTTTCTGGAGTAGCGAGGTGGCATATTCTCGAGGGAAGCTTTGGATCTTGCCTGATTCACTTCCGCGCGTTGCCGAGGTTGTCGGCCGCCGCCCGTTTTTGAACGCCGGACTGGGAACCGATCGTCTCGGCGGTGCCAAGCTGGGATATATTCCGGCTGGCGTACTTGTGACCATTACGGGCAAAGTGGCACAGCAGTATCGAATCCGTCTTTCGGAGTCTATGGAGGGATGGTTGCCGCAGGAATTTGCCCGGCTGTTACCACCCGATACACCCATCCCGCACTCGCTCGCCGGCTCCATTCTGGCAACGGGAAACGATTCTGTCGACATCGTCACTGTTTCGCTTGCGCAAAAACTCCCGTTCACCAGCGACCAGCAAGTAAACCCCAACGCCATACTCGTGGATGTCTACGGCGCAACATCCAACACGAACTGGATTACGCATCATCTCTCCGCCAGGGGAATTGAGAGTGTGAAATGGAATCAGGTCTCCGCCGACCAGTATCGTCTCACCATCACGCTCAAACACCGGCAGCACTGGGGATACGACATTGATTACAACGGGGGGGCGAATCTCCGCATTCGGATTCGACGACCTCCCGTTCTTTTTTCGAGAGATTCTGTGTTTGCAGGCTTGACGGTGGTTGTCGATGCGGGTCATGGAGGAGACAACAACGGAGCCCTCGGGGCAACCGGGATCCGGGAAATGGAGCTGACGTTGTCCGCGGCACGGCATCTCGATTCCTTGCTGACGGCGAAAGGAGCCCGCGTTGTTATGACACGCGTGGGCGACGAAGGACCGACGATGACGGAACGGACAGAAAAGGCCGTTTCGTCCGGTGCTCAGATCCTCGTTAGTATCCACTGCAATTCAACCGGAGAACAGGCCGACCCCTTATCGGTGCAAGGCACAAGCACATATTATCGATACGTGGGTTTCAAGCCCCTTGCCAACATTATGTACGACAAAATGCTGGAGCTCGGCCTGAAGCAATTTGGTGTCGTCGGGAGTTTCAATTTTGCTCTGAATGCCCCTACACAGCTGCCGACCGTCCTGGTCGAAACGGCTTTTCTCTCCCATCCTGAAGACGAAATGCTACTGATCGATGGTGCATTTCGCCAAAAGATTGCTCAACAGGTCGTGAAAGGTCTCGAGGATTTTTTCAGAACATACGGTGAAATTAAGGACAACGTGCCGCCTTCTGAATCCGTTGGCGGAAAGTCGAAATAAGACTTCTTTTCTCTCGCTCCATTTTTTTCTATCTTCAAAGCCGACCGACAGATTGTTCTTTATTATACTTTCTTTCACTTCATTGACTACACTCTATGGCTCATCAAGCACTTTGGAGCGGCAGGTTTAAGGAGCCGCTCGCCGAAATCGCCCTAAAATTTTCATCCTCCATAGAGATTGACAAACAGCTTTTTCAGGAGGATATCGCCGGGAGCATTGCGCACGTGGAAATGCTCGCAGCGACAAAAGTTTTGATAGCTTCGGAAGCGAGGAGGATCAGGACTGCGCTGAGGGTTATTCGCAGGGAAATCGAAACCGGCAAGTTCAAGCTCTCGGGACAGTTTGAGGACGTTCACCTTGCCATCGAGCAAAGGCTCATTCAAAAAATAGGAGCTCTTGGTGGGAAACTACACACCGCACGAAGCAGAAACGACCAGATTGCGCTTGACGAGCGGATGTATTTGCGGACAGCGGTGCGTGAACTCTGCAAACTCATTATTCAACTCCAGCGGGTTTTACTGTACAAAGCGGAGAAGTACTTTGGCGTGTTGATGCCCGGCTACACCCATGTGCAACGTGCTCAACCTATCATGATTTCTCATCATCTCCTGGCCTATGTCTCGATGCTCGAACGGGATTTCGAGCGATTCCAGGAATGCAGGAAGCGGTTGAACAAATCGCCTCTTGGCGCTGCGGCGTTTGCCGGGACCTCGTTTCCCATCGACCGGCACCTTGTAGCAAGAAAACTCCACTTCGACGGCATCGTCGAAAACAGCATCGACGCTGTGAGCGACCGTGATTATTTACTCGAGTTTGTAGCAGCGGCGAGCATCACCATGATCCATTTGAGCCGCTTCGCCGAAGAGCTCGTGCTCTGGTCGAGCAAGGAATTCCATTTTGTGCATATCAGCGACTCCTATACCACGGGCAGCAGCATCATGCCCCAGAAGAAGAATCCTGATATGGCGGAGCTGGTCCGTGGAAAAACAGGACGCGTGTTCGGTTCGTTGGTGAGCCTTCTGACAATGATGAAGGGACTTCCGCTCGCGTACAACAGGGACATGCAGGAGGACAAGGCGGTTATGTTTGACGTCGTGAACACCATTCGACAATGCCTGTTCATTTTCTCACATGTTCTCGTTCACACAACGTTCAACAAGAAACACATGGAGGAGGAACTCCGCACAGATTTCCTCACGGCGACCGACATGGCAGACTACCTTGTGAGAAAAGGCATTCCATTCCGGGAAGCACACGAGATCACAGGAAAGATTGTTTCTCATTGCCTTGAACGCCGCATGTTCTTCGGCAACCTCGACATCGATACGCTTCACACGTTTTCAAGGGCATTCGAACCCGACATCTTCGACTACATTCTACCTCACAAGAGCGTTGAGCAGAAGAAATCGGCCGGCAGTACTTCCCCTCAGGAAGTGAAAAAACAGATTGTCCATTGGACGAGGGTGCTGAAGGAGAGGAAGGTGTAGCGAACTCCGACACTCAGGGGCTGAACTCTCTGGGATGTTGACTCGGCTTAGTCTTTATTGTGCTGAAGTGGTCGCGGATTCTCTTCGTCGGTTTCCCAATTCTTGACGTTATCTCTAATTGTATTGCCGGATGCGTTTCAGATCCTTCTCGAAACGTATCACATGGTCGTGGAAACGAATTTGCCATGCGAAACCATGAAATCCTCCCTTGTGACATGATTTCGTGACAGCGGATTTGAATGAGCCGACGATGGTAGAAACGGATCCGCGATCGGGTTTGCCAAATTGTCGGCCACCGTGTACACGTGATTTCATACGAATGATACCATTCAAATGGTTTGGCATAACCTCGAAATCATCTGATTCGACATTGGGAAAATGGTTCGCAATTTCCTGCCAACACCGCTTGCAACGCGCCCGATTTCTGATAATGTCATCACACCAGATCTGATCTGCCCGAAATGACATTCACGGCCCGATGCACAAATCGTAACAAAATAATCCGTCGGTGATGCGTAATCGAACGTGCGTAAACGGACCGATTTTCTTTTTTGCATCACCACGAATACCGAATCGTATACGTCAGCGTCTTCTCCTCGCCTTTCTTGAGTTTCACCGGAAACTTCACCGTAGACTGATCGACCTGCTCCGACTCTGTGCTTTGCTTCGTGATTTCCCACTCGCTCCAGCGCCACGGGTGCTCATAGACTAGAACCTCCACAGCGTCCTCCTTGTGATTCCGGACTTTGATTTCGAATGTCTCGTCATACACATGCCCAGAGACGACGGTTTTGAATTCCTTTTGAACTCTTGAGCCTACGATATCGAAGGCATTGCCGAGGTAAAGTCGAAGTTCCTCGTCCTTTGGCGTGTGGTCGATTTGGTCCTCGCCAATGAACTGCTCTTTCCCTTCATCATCCTTCTTGTAGACTCTGACCTTTCCTTTGGGAAGTGGGATTCCGAGGCGAGCTTTTTCCTCGTTTTTGAACATGAGAAAAACTCCGACTTTCGTGTTGGATTGCTGGCCGAAACTCCCCTGGTCGCGGTAGGAGTAGTTTCGGTACCACGAGCGCCACGACCCAGTCAGGCCGTCATACACGAATACTTTTTTCGTCGTCACGTTCTTCGCAGATGTCAGTTCAATTTGTTTTGTCTCGTTATCAGCAACGTCGGTCCTGCGCTGTAACGTGTAGAGTTTATACTCGAACAGCTCTTTTTGCGCGAATTGCGGCGGTGTGGCGATCTGGCTGCGCATCGCCAGGCCGTTCATAGCCTCGTAGTCGGGTTGACGCACAATGTTCACGTCTCCCGCGACGAGTTTGAGTCCAGCGTTTTTGAACGTCGTACCGGAGTTGTTCTTCAGTGTCACCCACCCCGTGAGGTCAAGCTGTGTGTCGGTTGCGTTGAGGACAGCAACATAATCGCAGTTCCATGACAGCTGGTTTGCCAGATAGCTGATTTCCGTCTTATGGCGGCCGGCTTTGGTGGCGTTGACCAGCCACTCCAGTTGCGGCTTCAGGATCAATCCTTCGGGAAGACTCGGCAACACGAGACGCCCGGAGGGGTTGATCTCAATCTTGCCGTTGACCGCGGCAATCATTTGCCCGCCGAAATAGTACTGATTGCCGCCTTGTTGCTGCTGCCAGCCTGTTGCGAGCAGTCTTCCTTTCACGGTGTATTCCTGTTTGTTCTGCTCGTTCAGACGAACGAACTCCACATCTTTGCCGATGTATTTTGCCAGAAGTTTTGCCTGATGGACCAAATCGTATTGAAAATTCTGCTCCAGAACCCGTACTCCGCTTGCATCTGACTTGCTGGTGAAGTGCAGAGATGTTCCGTCAATGGTTGCTGGGATGTCCGGTACCACAACGCGATTCATCCCCCGTTCCAGGTTGATATTCCTTTCTTCCCGGATAAGGGCGAGGTTCATGTTGTAGACGGTGAGGTCGACCGTGGTTCTCTCCTCCGCGATTTGGGGACTGGGTTGGACTTGAGCTAAAGAGGTCAGAACTAGAGTTGTCGAAGCCAGTATTGCAGCTTTTTTCATATTCATAGCGATTCTCTTTCGAAATGTGGTTGGCTATGAATGAATGTCTCCTGGAAGCCGGAGGTAAACGGCCCGCTTCATTTTTTGTAGCCAGGCCCGCGGATGACTTTCCCCGGGAGATTCCCCGTAAAAGTGCCGTTTTCCCACACGACCTTGCCGTTAACAAAGACGAATTCAACGCCAACAGAATATTGATGAGGATTCTCGAACGTGGCCTTGTCTGCGACGGTGTCCGGGTCGAACACGACAACATCTGCGTAGGTGCCGGGCCTGAGGACTCCCCGATCCTTCAATCCAACTCGATTCGCGGGCAATGAGGTCATCTTTCGGATGGCTTCTTCAAGGGAAAGCAGTTTTACGTCTCGGACGTAATGACCGAGGATGCGCGTGAAGCTCCCGTAGGCGCGCGGGTGTGGTTTTCCTTCGGCCAATGGGCCGTCTGCTGCGCGGTTGCCGGCGTCCGTACAGAAACTCGTCCACGGCTGTCCCATGGCAAGCCGGAGGTCTTCTTCATGCATGGAGAATTTGATCCTTGAAGTGCGCGATTGATCCAGCAGGATGAAATCAAACATCGCTTCATACGGATCCTTTTTCCAGGTCCTTGCGACCTCGCTCAAACGCTTTCCTTCAAATGGCTTGAGTTCGGCGTTGTTCACCTGGGCGATCATAATGCCCTCAAAGTCGACGCCGGTCCTGTTGTTGCTTTGTCTGAGTTCATCCCGAATTTTCTTCCGCAGCGCCTTGTCCGCCAAACGTTCCAGGAACCTCGCCGTCCCGCCGTCATGTACCCAGCCGGGAATTGATTCATCCAGAGCATTCGAACTGGCTGTGTATGGATAGACATTGGCCGCCATATCGATGCCACGCTCGCGTTGGTCGCGAATCAAGTTGACGACCCTGTTCATCGTGCCCCAGTTTTGCTTGCCGGCAACTTTGAGATGCCAGATCTCTACCGGACAATTTGCCGTCCGGGCAATGTCTGCCGCCTCAAAAAGGGCTTCTGCCTGCTTGCCGCGGTCTCCCTCATCGCGAATATGGGAAATGTACATGCCGCCCAGCTCGGCGGCAGCTTTGGCAAGTTCCATCAGCTCCTGTGTTTTTGCGTATATGGCCGGCGCATAGATCAAGGACGAACTGACGCCGAGCGCTCCTTGACGCATCGCTGTGCGAACAAGTTGCCTCATTTGCTCAAGTTCTTCCGGCGTTGGATCCCGGTCATCGTAACCTACGACATACGCGCGCACCTGCGTCGCTCCAACAAATGATCCCAGGTTGATTGCAGTTTTGTTTTCCTCAAGGCGCTTGAAATATCCCTCGAAATCGTTCCAATCGACCTTGATGTTATATTTGTCGAGAAACGGTTTCCATTCATTGAGTATCCCGTCATTGACGGGAGCCACAGAGCCACCTTCGCCGGTAACCTCCGTTGTAATTCCCTGCGAGATCTTGCTCATGGCTCTGTTATCGATGAGCAGGCCTCGACCCGATTGGCCAAGCATATCGATGAACCCCGGAGCAATGATCTTTCCCGTTGCATCAATAGTACGCTTTGCCGTCATTCCCTTGAGCTTCCCCATGGCGACAATTTTTTCTCCCTGAATCCCGACATCCCCGAAGAACCAGGGGTTACCGGTGCCGTCGACAATCTTTCCGCCGGTGATGACGACATCCAGGATGACGTCTCCACGCTGACAGGAGAACAGCAGCAGAGCAAGAAGAACATCAAGAGCATGGGTTGCGCGTCGCATAGAGGCTCCTTTATGTTGAAGATGCACTGCGCGATGACTCTTCGACCTTGACCAGTGCCGGGCTTCTACTGCCAATTCTCTCCCACAGTTTTACCATTGCCGGAACAAAAGCCAACGCGACAAAAGCAACACCGACGCCGAGGACAGCGTCAGTTACATAGTGATAACGGCCGTAGAAGGTGGAAACATACAGTGAAAGGACTATGGGGATAAGCACGTAGAACGCGGGCCGGTAATACCGGTAAGCCATAATCCACATGATCGTGGCGGCTGCGCAATGGGGACTCGGAATCGTGCCGCCAATGTAATGCAGTCGTGATCTCATCAGTTCGCCGAGATACGTCCAGACATATCCATCGAGGGGAACGGTGTATAAATGCCCGATGTACGGCAACGGCCCTGCGACGGGAAACAGGATAAAGCCGGTGTCGCAGAGGATATTCGTAAAACCGAGAGTAAAAAAGTAATCCTCCATCGCAAGCTCGCCGTGCAGGTAATAGATGATTCCGCAGAGGACCGGGTACATCGGCACATAAATGACGTAGGAAAACATCATCCATTCGGTGAGGGCCGGCGTTGTGTACTCCTGCAGCCAGAGCGTCGGCTGGACGCCAAAAACGTACTGTTCGAAATCCGTCACGTATTCATCAAGCCAGCGTCCATGGATAGTAAGCTGGAGCTTATCGACAGCGCCGAAAAGATACGCATACGTCAACGTCACGGCTGCAACGCGGACAAAGAATCTCCAGAATCTGTCTTGAACGCGTTCCGAAAACGCGTTGAACACGACATATGCCACCGCAACGGCAATATTTTTTAGAGCAAGCGTCGTCCATCCTTCGACCATAAACAGGACAGAAAGGATTGTGAAAAACCCAAGTGTTGCCAGGATGAGGCCGTCAGTGGCCCGAAGTTGAATTCGTCCGATGGAGAGGATTTTTGAGGTCACGAGTATTACGGTTATGTGAAACAGATGAAGAAATCCAGCGACACTCCGACCAACCAGTGAATGAGAATGATAGGAAGAATCGACTGAGTGCGGAAGGCAACGATGCCCCAGACAATTCCTGCGATAATGGACCCGTAGATTTCTCCGTCAGGTTTTCCGATGTGGACGAGGCAGGAGGCAAGCGTTTGCACCAATATCGAAAACCAGTCGCCAAATCTTTCGCGCAAACCAAACTGCATCAACCCTCTGAAGTAAATTTCCCAGCCGATGTAATAGAACAGGTATCCAAACGCATGATTGAGAAAAGAGAGCGCCGACTCACCCGCGGTTTTATTGAGTGGATACTCCGCCAGAAAATCGGCCATTTTCGACGATGGGTACGTAGTGAGAATCATAATGGGTGCGAGAATCGCCACTGCCTTCCAGCCAAACTTCCAATCCCCGACTTGCAGGCCGTAGCCAGCCATCGGCTCTCTGAAGAAGAATCTGATAATGAACAGAGGAACAAGGCCGAAAAGCACAAACGATGAGGCAAAAGCATAATATGATGCAGTTTGCTCAACATTATTGAAGAGAACAAAGGTGGATGAAAAGTTGCCGAGATAGAAGTCTTTGGAGCCGTAGTACTTAAACGTCGTGAGGAGAAAAGGGGCAAGAAGAAGGATGAGCGTTGGTTTTCTGTTGTCGCCGGAGAACAAGCCCTTGAGCGAGAGAGAACTTGTGAACCGATTCATCGGTGGTTTTTGCGTTGTTGGAGCACCCACTCGTATGTCATCTTGATGCCTTCTCTCAATGGTGTAATCTTGTAGCCGAGTTCTCGCTCGGCCTTTGCGCATGAGTAGGCCCAATCCTGCAGGAATGTTTCCACCCACCCGGGTGTAATTTGCGGATACAGGCCGAAAACCTTCGCTTTGAGGAGTTCTTCATATCCGTACGCCATCGCAATTTTCGGGTGCAGGCTGATTTGAAAGTGTCTCTTGTTGCTGACTTCATCGATAAGCCTGAAGAGCCCTCTTAACGAAACGTTTTCTCCTCCGAGGATATACCGCTCGCCGATTCTTCCTTTCTCTATGGCCAGAATATGCCCCCGCACCAGGTCGTCCACCAACACATAGTTCCCGACGTTGACACCGCCGTTCAGCAGTACTGGCACTTTGCCGCGGTCGTACATATCAATCATGAGGCTCACCGAGTTTCCTTCAGTCATCTTTCCGGGGCCGTAAACTCTGGTAGGGTTAACGATGACAACAGGAAAGCCACTCGCAGCATACGAGAGCGCTTCCTGCTCTGCCACGGCCTTGCTTTCTTCGTATTCCGTGTAGTAATGCGACGTGATTCGGGGCATTCGTTCATCACCCACCTCACCACGCCTCGTCGGACCGAACGTCACGATGGTGGACGTAAAGACAACCCGCTGAACACCGACTTCCTTTGCGGCGGCAAACACATTCCGCATCCCACCGATGTTTTGGTCGAAAAACACTTTCGGATCGCGAGACCAGTTCTTTGCGTACGCGGCAAGGTGGTAGACGTGCGTGCATCCTTCCATGCCTTTGCGCAAGGAATCTTTGTTCATGATATCGCCCTGGATGAGCCGAATGTTCTCATGTTCGAGATTTTGGCGATTGCTGGTCGCTCTGGTGAGAGCTTGGACGGTGTGACCCCGACGCACAAGCTCGTTCACGAGTTTGGTGCCGATAAAGCCTGTTGCTCCTGTGACAAAAACGTTGGCGGGGTTCATGAAGAAAATTCGGAAAGCAAGTTAGGGAAAATTGCCAAAAGAGACAACAAAAGTTGTGATGCATAGACCATGGGCTGTGTCAATTCGGCGGGGAAAAAGAAAATCAAAAGCTCACACCCCTCGTGGATTGTGCAAAAGATTGTCCCCTTTTTCCTTCACACATGCCATCGCGTGAGAGGGGACTTGATGCAGTGGTTACGGCTGAGGGCGGTGGTCAAACCAGTTGACCTCACCCCGCGACGTTAGCGAAGGGAATCTTAGAGCCGTAAAAGCATTTGGAGAAAATGCGAAAGAGCGTGCAGATGGTCGACATGATCCGGAGCGGTGTTTCCGGCAAATCCCATGACGGCAAAAAGATTCTTCCTCGCTTCGCTCAATTGCTGCATTCCCAGCGGCCCCCACTGAAGTACAGGTGTTCTCGTCATTCCTATCATCGAAAGCAAGTAATCCGTTGCTTCTGTTGTGCTCACATATGTTCCAGGAAAAATCTCTGAATGCGTAATCAAAAATCTCTTTCTGGTTCCCTCTCGACTTGCATCGCCCGCCAGCTTGAGATAGGTTCCAAGATCGCCGGAATCGACGGTGCCTCCCTCGGCAAGAACTTTTCCTTCCGGGAGGTAACCTGCGTGGATGCCGTCGAGGAGCAGCACCGCATCGACTTTTTCATAGTTTTCCCTTGTGCTCATGATTCGCCTGATGGCGCCGTACCCTGCGCTGAAGCCGCTGAGAATGACCTTACGAAATGCAATTCTGCGCTGTAATGCAGTTGAAATCGCTGCGTTGACAGAGTCGAGAATTTGAGCGAATTTGTTTGTGTCGATGAAAGCGTCGTTGAATACTTTGGACCCCGCACCAAGGTTGACCATGGCGGCAACAAGGCTGCCCTCATACTCAGCCGCGGCGTTTTGGACAATGTAATTTGTGCCGAGGAAATGAATGAGCAGATCAAACGACCCGGATTGCATACTCTTTTCAGGAATGAACACCTCCACCGGCTTCGGAAGAACGGTTTGAAGTGCCAGTTTTAACCCGCTGAGTTCCTTCGCCGGAATTCGTTCGTGTTTTCTCGTTTGCTCAATCATGGGGGAAGGGTTCTGTGAGCGGACTTTTGCAGTGTCAACCGGAAAAGTCGAATAGTTACACAATGCGAAGCAGAGAATCATTGACAGAACACTCATGGTATTACAAGGTGTGTTAAAGCTGGATGTTGGTGAAAGAAAGGGTGATTGGATGGGAGAACTGGATTGTCTTGAGTTGCTGCCTAACGGTCTATTTTTTGCGTTTTTTCCAGCTCCTCAAAGTATTTTCGGATAAGCTCCCTGTAGTCTCTTGCATATCCCTGCTCCAAAGCTTTGAGCAAATCTTCCCGCAAACGGCTCTTTCCTTCCAGTGTGTCGAAGTCCAGGTCGGCCGGGCTTCGTCGGGCGACTTGTGTCCCTGTCTCAGCTTTGCGTCGTTTCTCGAAGTCGCGCTCACGCATCGATTTTGACGCATCAAGGAGGCGTGAGAGAATCCGTTCCTGTTTCTGGATGGTCTCCGGGTTCACGTTGTTCTGTTCGAGATTCCGGACAACTTCCTTCATATCCTGCGCAATTCTTTCCAAGTCACCCAACAGTTTCTTCTGCTCGCCCGAGGCTTCAGCTTCTTTGTTTAATTGATCGAGTGATTTTCTCACAGCGTCTTGTTCCTGTGCAAGCCGTGCGGCGTCGGCAGCCTGTTGCAGAGACAGAGTCTGTTGGTTAATGGACATCTGCTGCCCTGCCATCGCTTGCAGCTGGTTCAGGAGACTTCCCATGCCGCCACCCTGCCCGCCTTGCATCATCGACTGCAAGGCGCCCTGGAGCTGGATTGCGGCTTTGTTGAGTGCCGCCATGGCTGCGTTCTGCTCCGCTGAAGCCGCGCTACCGCTGCGGATATCGAGGTTTCTCATGGCATTTTGCATGCGACTCAGTGCTTCCCCTATGCTCTGCCCCATCTCCGGCGTGATCGCAAACGAGCGCTGCGAGACCTCGCTCAGGCCCTGAATGACATTGCCCAAATCCTGCATGAGCCTCATCTGGTCCTGCGCGTTTTGTCTCAGCTGCGGGGAATTCGGCGGAGCGTTCTGGGACTGCTGCTTAAGCTCCTCCTCCCGCTTGGAGAGTTCGAGCAGATTGCTGATGGCACGACGCATCTCGTTCATCACATACTGTGCGTTCTGCTGGAGCATTTCCTGCTGGAGAGCGTCGAGTTGTTCGCCGAATTCTTGCAGCTGCTGCTGGGCTTGTTGCTGCAGCGACGCGGCCTGTTGTTGCCTGCCCTGACGCATGTGCTGTGCGGCCTGCGACATTTGTTGCCCGAGCTTCTGCTTTTTCATCTGCTCGTTCATTTTCTGCAGTTTCTCGGCCGGCATTTCAGAAAAGAATTCCTCCATGCGCTGTTGCAGGTCCTCAGCTGCTTCTTCCATAGACACTTCTTTGCGTGCGAGATCTTCCTGTTGTTTGGCAAGTTCATTCTGCCGCTGCGGATGCGCTTCCGACTTCGCCGACTCTTCCAGCAGTTCTTTTTGCTCCTTTGCGAGCTCCTCCGTGCGCTTTTTCACTTCCTCGAGCTTTTGCTCCACCTGGATGCGCTTCAGGAGGTTGATGGTGCGTTCAATGCTCTGACGAAACCGTTCCTCCGAAAATGTCATCCGCTGCAGAGCCTGACGAAGCTGGTCCTTATTGACATTCTGCATGGCCTGCTGCATTTGCTTTGCGATTTTCTGCATCTCCTCGGAATTCAACTGCTCAAAAAGCTGCTGGAGTTCGAAATACTTCTCCATCGTCTCCTGGGAGAGGACGCCCTGCTGGTCCATTTTTTGAATCATCTGGTCAACGCGCGATTTCACATCTTCGAGTTTTTTCTGGACCTCCTGGTATTTTTTCGCCATTTCTTCCAGCTTCTTCTGTTTCTGCCAGTCAAAATCCTTGTTCTTCTTGAGGTCCTGGTTGATCGATTCGATGTTCTCCTTCAATTCCTTCGCGGTTTCCAGCGCCTGGTTCAACTCGTCCAGTGATTGCTCATGACCCTTGTTGACGTCGGTAAACACCTCTTCGAGGGAAGGCAAGCGTATGAGGAAGACGGCGCTACGGGCACTCTTTGGACCGCGAACGACATCGTTGTCGAACACTTCGGCAAAGTATTCTACAACATCTTCCGGCACAAGGTCGAGCCTGGAAAGGTCCCATGTGTAGGGAACTTCTACCTCTGCACCTGCATCTGACGGCAAGCGGATGGGGACAAGCTTGTAGTCTGTTGAGGGCCGTTCATAGCGTGAATGAACAAGGCGATAGCCGAGCCGGAGTTGTGAAAAGCCAAAATCGTCCCGGGCGTGGACCAACAAGTTGAGGGATTGTGACCCTGCAATATCCAGGTTGCGTCCCGGTTCGACGATGGATATCGTCGGCGATTCGTCGGGAATGATTCTCAACTGATAATTCACCGGGTTGAGGTTCGCCAGGCCTTCGTCGTCTTTCATGTGCAGGAAATAGGATGTCTCTGTTTCCAATGTGAACGTCGAAGTGAATTTCTCGCCTGAAACGGCAACTTCCTTTTTCCGGCCGTCCCTCAACACAATTGCCGCTTCTCGAAGGTCCTTGCTTGCCGATCCGCTCACGGAGATTTTTGTCCCCGCCAGAGCAGTGACATCGCCGATGAATTCTTCCTGCATTCGTGGGGGAAGCTGCGTGTACGACGGAAAGTCGAGACGAAGCCGGAACGAACGAAGGATTGGCCGGTCGACGGCCTTAAGCTCGTACCATTCGCTCTGCACATCTTCCACTTGAGCAAAGTACATAGTCGATGCGCGTACGTTCGTCAGAAGAGTTTGAAACGAGCCCGAGGTGTCGACACGGAGCTTGACCTGGTCGAAATTTTCCTGGCCCTCGATTTTATGAAAGAGTGATAGCTCCTTGACGATCTGCAAGGGATGGCTGACCGAACGAACTCTCACTCGGACGGTGACATTGTCCCCTTTGACGACTTCTTTGTTCCCCGGTGAAACTTCAAACGTGTATTCAGCCGGCGGGACAAACTCACGGTCAAAATGGAGAAGCCGGTAGAGGGAGCTTCCCAGCGCAGTCGGAAATGTCACAAGACACAGCAGGGATGCCATCGCAACAAACAGATTCAGCTTTCTCCATTTGCTGGCGTCCGTTGTATCGACAGAAGCCGCAAAATCCAACCCCTGAACACCTGCCGCAAGATCCTGAAAGGATGCATCGACCAATTCGGCGGAGTAGGCGGAAGAGCCCCGAGCCATCTCACGCTCGAGCTGGAGCAGGTTGAGAAGCCGGTCCCTGATTTGAGGAAAGAATTCTCCAACTTTCCTTGCAAGCTCGAAATCATTGTATGCAGGCAGAACGCGGAAAATCTTCAGCAGCGGGCGGGCTGCAAACCAGGTGCTGAGAATGGCAACGCCCAGTACTGCGGTAAAAAACAAGCCTGTCCTGACACTGCTCGTGAAGTCAAAGGATGCTTCCGCCAGAGCAATCAGCGTGACGCCTCCGAAGAGAAACGTTGCGATCAGGAAAAGGCCGTAATGCAATTCTGCAGAAAGTGTACGCGAGCGAGTTCGTTCGAGGCGCTTCGTGATATTTTGCAATATGTTGATCCTCGGAGACATAGGATTAATGAGTCAACGCCCACACAATGATGTTTGTTCCAAACCTCAGCGATTCCTCCCGGACGGCAACCGGATCTTTGTGAATCTCCGGGTCTGCCCAACCGTCGCTTGGGTTTGACTCGTATGTATAAAAGACAACAAGCCTGCTCTTATAAAAAACCCCGAATCCTTGCGCCGGCTTGCCGTCGTGCTCATGCGTTTTCGGCACGCCGTTGGGAAAGCTGAAATGGCTGTTGTACAATCCGTAACTGAAGGGAAGCTCGACGAGTTGCTGTTCGGGAAACACGCGCTTGATTTCGCGTCTGAAGGATTTGTCCAGCCCGTAGTCGTCGTCGACGTAGAGGAATCCGCCGTTCGTGAGATAGGTGCGAAGGCGCTGCACCTCGACGTCCGAGAAAACGATGTTTCCATGTCCGGTGAGAAAAAGGAATGAATAGGCAAAGAGTTTCTCGCTTGAGAGGTCCACAAACTCGTAACGCGGGTCGACCTCGATATTGCTATGCTGCTGGACAAATTTCAGCAAGTTGACCTCACCCGACGGGTCGTTGTACCAATCGCCCCCGCCGCTGTATTTTAGTCGGGCGATGCGGAACTGGGACTCTATCCGCGCCTGGGCAAAACCATCACTTGTTGATGCGATGACAAAGACAATTGTAAATGCCGTTATCTTCATGGCAATAGCCCGGGAGCAGAGCTCCTTCGGAACAAGGGGAGAAGAGCTCCCTCGGAATAATTAGGATAGTAAACCTTTCGGCGACGCAATATCGTTGTTTTCAATGTAGAAAAAGCGGGAAAGAGAAGCAATGAAGAGGGTGCTCATAAAGACCTCCGACGTTCCAGCACTTTTGCCATCGCCAAACGTCGGAGGTCCGTTCGTACTCCACACACCCACCGTGTGAGGAGACTTTCTGCCTTACATTCGAATATCGAAATTCTAAACAGATCCCAATTAAGAAATCCGAACTCTAGAAATCTTCCCTCTGATGGTGTTTGGAAGATGGGATTTCTTGATTTTGAACTTGTTGGGTACTTTGGGATTTACTGTTTCTGATTTCCTTTAATCCATAATTTTTCTCAAAAATGCCGGTTTCTCGGAATCTCCTTTTTCTCGTTCTTCTTTCTCTTCTTCTGCTCTTGCCGGGTTGAGCGGGAGCTCGATGCCCTTGCGTCGAAATGTCGGCTCGTCGTATTTCTGCAAGTCGGCGGGACCGGAGGGAATGCGGTCGACCAGGCTTGCGGCCGGCTTTGGTTTCGGCTGGGCCACGGCGACTTTCTTGTTGAAGCCCGTTGCGATGACCGTCACCATAATGTCCTCTTTCATGTTTTCATCGATGACCGTTCCAAGAATCACGTTCGCCTCTTCGCCGGCGGCGTCGTGGATGATTTTTGTCGCTTCGTCGACTTCCATCAGGCTGAGGTTCTCGCCGCCCGTGATGTTGATCAGGATTCCCTGAGCGCCGGCGATCGAAATGCCATCGAGCAGAGGGCTTGAGATGGCGGAATGGGAGGCCTCGACTGCACGGTTTTCACCGGAGGCAATGCCAGTCCCCATGAGCGCGTCGCCCATCTCACGCATGATCGTGCGGACGTCGGCAAAATCCACGTTGATATATCCCGGTACGGTGATGACTTCGGAAATCCCACGCGTCGCGTTATACAATACCTGATTGCACAGCTCGAACGCCTCCGTTACCGGTGTCCGTCGGTCGATGATGTCCAACAGCTTCTGGTTGGGGATGGCGATCAGCGTGTCCACCTGTTTCTTCATCTCTTCGATCCCGATGTCCGCCTGGGCTTTGCGTTTTTTGCCTTCGCTCGAAAAGGGGATGGTTATAATGCCGACGACCAGGGCGCCGATGCTCTTGGCGATGTTTGCTACGAGCGGAGCTCCGCCCGTCCCGGTCCCTCCGCCCATGCCTGCCGTAATGAACACCATGTCGCAGCCGGTGAGGGATCGCGCGATTTCTTCGCGGTCCTCTTCGACGGCCCGATACCCGATGGTCGGGTCGGAGCCGGCGCCGAGACCTCGCGTGAGGTTCTTGCCGATCTGGATTTTCGACGATGCCTTGTTGCGTTCGAGCGCCTGGAGGTCGGTGTTGATCGCCACGAAATCGACGCCCGCCAACCCTTTGTCAATCATGCTGTTGACGGCATTGTTGCCGCCGCCGCCGACACCGACAACTCGAATCCTTGCACCACGTCCAGCGAGGGTGTCTAGTTCTATCACGGTGAGTCTCCTTGTTTGGTTGATTGGTTCATGAGTTCTGGTAATTTCAATTTTGGGTGATTGTTTTATCTGTCCCTATGTCATTGCTAGAGTTCGTCAAACCAGAGTTTCATGCGCTCAAAAATGTTCTTCAGTGAGCCTTTACCTTTGCCATTGGACATCGAAGCGGTGATGGCGGAGCGGTCGCGATGCTTCAATTCATGAATGACAAGTCCGACGCCGGTGGCGTAGATCGGGTTTTCGATTTCCCGCACAAACCCGGCGGCAAAACCCGTCGGGATGCCGATCTTGACGGGCATGCCGAGCACTTCCTTGGCAAGCTCGGAGGTTCCCTTGATGAGAGAGCCACCGCCCGTGAGCACCACGCCGGCAGACAGATGCCGCGAGTAGCCTGACCTTTTGATTTCCATCGAAGCGAATTCGAGGATCTCTTCCATGCGCGGCTGAATGACTTTGCACAGAAGTTTTTTGTCGATTTCAATCGGCGGGCGTCCTCCGATACCGGGGAGTGTGATGGGATGGTTGTCCATTACTGCCGGTTCAAAGGCGAAGCCGTTTTCGACTTTCAGTCGCTCGGCCTGATCAGTGAGTACACCGAACCCTTTTCGAATATCGTCTGTCACTTTCTTGCCGGCGATCCCAATAACCGCCGTGTGACGAATCGTCCGCTCCTCGAAGACGGCCAAATCCGTTGTACCGCCGCCGATGTCCAGCAGCGCGACGCCGACTTCCTTTTCTTCGTCGTCGAGCACAGCATAACTCGATGCGAGGGGTTCGAGCACCATATCGTTCACCTGCAAGCCAGCGCGCTGGACACATTTGTAAATATTCTGAGCGGCAGTGACCAGGCCCGTCACGATGTGCACGATGGCCTCCATGCGCACCCCCGACATTCCCACCGGGTCATAGATCCCGTCCTGGCCGTCGACAATGAATTGCTGTGGGATGACGTGAATAATCTTTCTGTCCAGCGGCAATGCAACGCGCTTGGTATCTTCGATGAGGCGGTCGACGTCTTCCTGCGTGATCTCATTCTCCGGCCTGCTGATGGTGACCACGCCGCGGCTCTGGAAGCTTTGAATGTGGTCGCCGGCAATGCCCACCGTGACAGCGTTGATTTTTACGCCCGATTGTGCATGCGCTTCCTGGACGGCGTTTTGAATGGAGCGGACGGTTTTTTCAATGTTGGTCACCACGCCACGCGTAAGTCCATCCGATTGGCTCCTGCCTATGCCGAGGATTTTCAATTTCCCCGGAATTGTTTCATCGGGAGATGCGACAATGGCGCAGACTTTCGTTGTCCCGATATCGAGACCGACGGCAATATCATGTTCCATAGAGTTTCCTTGCATAAGGGTGTTCTTCAGTATGTTTGTTCATATTTTCCAGTGAACAATAATCTGGTCGTCAAACCTGAGGTCGACGTATTGCAAATTCTGCGCTCCGCGTTCTCTCACGATCTCGTTCCAGAAGGTTTCCAGGCGAACGAGCTTGCGTGGCGCTTCCCCTCTGCCAAAGATAATCGGGACTCCCCATTCTGCCGAGTACAATACGATATCGCCGCGACGGATCTGGACCTCGGAGATGAGATGGAACAGCTCCCTGCTGACGAGCTTCGCCGTTGCAAGGATCGACAACGCTTCCTGCACGTCCGGATGGCCAATACGAGAACCCGGCCTCAACGACACTGACCCCGGAACGCCGCTCAAGACGGGCAAATCAAAAAGGGCTCTCGAGGCCAAATGCGGTAAAATGACGCCCTCATCGTCTATATACCGGATCTCGTTTCCGTTGACAAGAGCCAGGGGAGATCTCTCGGTGACGGAAATTCTGAGAGAAGATGGCAGGTTTCGCTCAACAACTGCATCTTTCATGTAATGGTGACTCAGGACATTTCTTTGTATGGACGTCAAGTCCACATCGTACAACATCGTTCCTCCCTGAGCTTGTGAAAGCTGGAGTATCTCATTTTTGTCGACGATCTTCGTTCCTTCAATCACTATGTCTTTCAGCTTGAGCGTGGATTTCCAGTAGTTCGAAAACGCGATGAGTCCCACGGTGACGACGACAAGCGTCGACAGCCATACATGTTTTGCGCGACCCTCGCTCACGATGTTTTCTCCTGAACATCCTGTGGAAAACCTATGCGTTTTACTTCGAGCTCGAGCATAATGCCGGTGTTCTGATACACCGTCCGTTGCGCGAGGTCGAGCAGCTGTATAATGTCCGACGCTTTTGCTCCGCCGAGGTTTACAATAAAATTTGCGTGTTTCTCCGAAATCTGCGCGCTGCCAACCCGTTTGCCTTTCAAACCAGCCTGTTCAATGAGTCTTGCAGCAAAGCTGTTCGGCGGATTCTTGAACATGCTGCCGGAATTGGGCAGCTCCAGAGGCTGAGATTCGTTGCGCTTGATAATGAGCTCCCGTCGGCGTTTCATCAACTCTTCTTTTTTTCCCGGAGGAAGCCGAAACGATGCACTCAGCACAACGTCCCCCACAAACCCAGAGCGACGGTAGGCAAACTGTGCGTCTTCCTTTTTGATGCGTTGGACTTCGCCCCTTCTCAGGACTTCAACATCTACGAGATGGTCTGCGAATTCTCCTCCGTGCGCGCCTGCGTTCATCACTACTGCACCTCCGACGGTGCCCGGAATTCCCGCCAGCATTTCCACACCGGCCAGGCCGTGCTGAACGACGAAGTCGACGAACTTAGGTATCAACGCTCCCGCCTCGGCAACGACGAGATCGCCTCCCATGCGCACCGCTGAAAGTCCGGTTTCCAGATTAATTGCAGCGCCCCGATATCCTTCATCGCTGACGAGCAAGTTGCTGCCTCTCCCGAGCATCAGGTAGGGGAAATTGTTCTCCTGGAAGTATTTAAGGATTTCGACGACGTCATTCTTATCCGCCGGCTCGACATAATAATCCGCCGGGCCTCCCACACGCATGGAGGTGTATTTTGCAAGCGGTTCGTTCAGGGCGATGTGCCCCCGGAAGAATTTTTTTATGTCGTTGAGCGAGACCAAACTGGTGATTGGTTAATTGGCGTTTGATTAATGAGTGATTGGTTAATTGGTTGTGGTTAATTGGTTCAAGAATTCTTCACCAATTTTCCAAATATCACCGGCCCCCATGGTGATCACGATGTCTCCTTTTTTCGCCATCTTTTTGAGAAAGCCCGGAACGCTTTTCTTGTCGGGGACGTAATGGACTTCTTTGTGGCCGAATTGTTTTGCTGCGTTCGCAATGAGTTCGCCCGTCACACCCTGAATCGGTTCCTCCCGGGCAGGGTAGACGTCCGTGACCACGAGGACGTCGGAAAGCAGGAAGGATTTTCCGAACTCTTCGTAGAAATCGCGCGTCCGCGAATAGAGATGCGGCTGAAAGACACAGACGACCCTCCTCCGCCAGCCCGATTTTGCTCCTTCGAGCGTCGCCCTGCACTCGGTGGGATGATGGGCGTAATCATCGTACAGGGTTATGCCGTTGATTTCCCCCTTTTTTTCCCATCTTCGATAAACGCCGCTAAACCTCTCGATGCCCGATTTGATCTTTGCAAACGGAACTCCCAACTCAAGTCCCACGGCAATGGCAGCGAGCGAGTTCTGAACGTTGTGTTTGCCCGGCACCTGAAGGGTAATCTGACCCAGGTCCTGGCCATCTTTCACCAGCGTAAAAGAAGAGGTGTTGTCTTTGTGCCGGATGTCGGCTGCCTGTATGTCCGCTTGGGGGTTGAGGCCATACGTGAGAATTTTTTTCCGGCTGAGCTGCGGCATGATGTCCAGCAAAGCCGGTTCATCGAGGCAAAGGACGACAAAGCCGTAAAACGGGACTTTCGATGCGAATTGGATAAACGCCCCCTTGATATCCTCGAGGTCGCGGTAACAATCGAGGTGGTCGGTTTCGAGCGTCGTCAGCACGGCGATGGTGGGCGTGATGGACAGGAACGACCGGTCGAACTCATCTGCTTCCACCACGATAAAATCGCCGTGTCCGAGCCGCGCGTTCGTCCCGCCCAAACCGCTGAGCTTGCCTCCCACGATGACGGTAGGGTCAAGCCCGCCTTCCATCAGCACAAGGCTGATCATCGAAGTGGTTGTGGTCTTCCCGTGCGTACCGGCGATCCCCACGCCGTATTTCAGGCGCATCACTTCGGCAAGCATCTCCGCGCGCCGGATGATCGGAATTTTTCTCCGTTGCGCTTCGAGAACCTCGGGATTGTCAACGGTTACCGCTGATGAATACACGAGCGCATCCACATCGTCCTTGACGTTTGCGGGCCGATGTCCATCAAAGATCTCCGCGCCCAGTTTCTTCAGTCTGTCGGTCACTTCGCTGAGGGACTTATCCGAGCCGCTTACTTTGAAGCCCTGGTCGATCAGGATTTCCGCGATTCCACTCATGCCGATGCCGCCGATGCCGACAAAATGAATTTTTTTAATGGATGAAAACATCTCTCGATATAGCCATAATTACACTTAAGGCAGTCCCCTTCTTCCCTCCCTAGCCAAGTTTTTTCCTTCTCAGTCCAAATTTTTCATGTTTTCCTTTAGGTACGAGGAGCGCGACTTTTTCCATTTCCAACACGAGCTCGCGGTTGTGCTCATACCTGCCGACACGGATACGGAACAGGCGCCGGCGATTCTTTAGTTTAAACACGATGAGCTGAAACCTTCCTGCCGTCTGCACCAATCGCTCGCGTCCGATGTGCATCCATTCGATGTCCGAGAACCTTATCTTCCGTTCGCCGTACTTGTGATGAAAGATCATTTCCTCATCCGTAATAATCAGCTTGCGGTCCCGGAGAAGGTTCAACGTCAGAACGACGATGTAGACACAGAAATAGAAAATAATGATATAGACGATCGGGTCTCTGAACACAAACGAGAACTGATCCTCGATGAACGAACCTTTGATGCCTGCGTAGACCATGAGCGTTACAAGCGCAATCAGCGTTTGCTGGTAATAAAAATCGAGTTTGTATTTGAAGACCTTGTGCATTTGCCGTTATCGAATGAGTGTGAGGACTTTTTCTGCAATTTCTTTTGCAGCCCCTGGGCGTCCCAATTTTTTTGCAGCGGCACTCATGCGCTTGAGAGCCCTTTCATTGCCAAGCAAGCCCAGAATTGTTTTTCCGAGTTCTTTCTTTACTTGGTGATCGGCGATCATTGTTGCGGCGCCGGCGTCAACGAGCGTCATCGCGTTCCGCGTCTGATGGTCTGCCGCGGCATGCGGGTAAGGGACGAGAACCGACGGCTTTCCGAGGGCTGTCAGCTCGGCGACAGTCGTAGCCCCCGCTCTACACACGATAAGGTCAGCGGCACCGTAAGCGCATTCCATCCTGTCGATAAAGGGTCCGACCCAAAGCGGTTTCCTTTTCCTCAGTTCTCTCTCAATGGCGGGATAATCTTTTTCTCCCGTTTGCCAGATCAGCTGAATGTCTTTTTGGCCGAATGACGCCAGCATTTCCATCACCGCGTTGTTGAGAGAGGCCGCTCCAAGACTTCCTCCGAACACAAGAACAGTTTTTCTCGATGCACGGAGGCCAAAGAACTTCGCTGAGGCATTTCGCGAGACATTGCGCAGGACCTTCCGCACAGGCGTTCCCACAAGCTCGATATTATCCTTTCGCTTGAGCCATCGGTTTGTCGCCCCGAACGCGGTGAAGACTTTCGTTGCGCGGTGCGCAATCAGGCGCGTGGTGACACCCGGGTAGCTGTTGGATTCATGCACAACGACAGGAATTCCGCGATTCACCGCCGCAAAAAGTATCGGACCGCAGACATAGCCGCCCGTTCCGACGACGACATCCGGCCGGAAGTTCTTCACCAGCGCGAGCGATTGGAAATATGACGTCATCGCTTTCACCGGAAACAGGATATTCTCAAGCGTGAACCTTCTGTGAAATCCGCTGATCCAGATCGTCGCAAATGCATATCCTCGCTGAGGAACCACACGCGCTTCAATCTTGTCCCTGGTACCGACGAAAAGCATTTCTGCGTCAGGCCGTTGTGTGCTGACCTCCTCGGCAATGGCAAGCGCGGGGAAGAGATGTCCGCCGGTGCCTCCTCCTGCAAAAAGTATTTTCGGACGATTGTTGGACACATTCGTTTAGTAGACTTTGGCGACGGCGACGTCATCCGTCTCCGGGCCGATGACCGTTTCCCGCATTTTAGGCATGCGGGGATGCAGATCCGTGTGCGCCGATATATTCAACAACACGCCGACGGCGAACGATGAGAACACGAGCGACGACCCGCCGTAACTGACGAACGGCATTGGCAACCCCGTCGTGGGCAGTATGCCCAGCGTAACTCCGGCATTCACCAGAGCATACATGGTGATGGTGCTTGTGATGGCGATTGCAAGAAGTCGCGAGAAATCATCCTTGGCAAACTTTGCGATCTTGAATCCCCTCAGCATGATGACGAGAAACAATGCGAGGAAGAACGATGTGCCGAGGAGGCCGTATTCTTCACCGATGATGGAAAAAACGAAATCGCCGTAAGACTCCGGCAGAAAGAAATCCCGTTGCTTACTTTCCCCGGGACCGACTCCGAAGACTCCACCGTTGCCAAACCCGATAATTCCCTGCCACAACTGGTAATGATGGTTGCCTCCCGAGGCACCCGTGAGAAACGAGCGAATCCGCTCCATGCGATACGGAGCGCTGATCAAGAAGAGCCCGACGAGGGGCAAAGCTGCCAAAAGAATTCCCAGCAGGTGGTGAATACGCGCGCTGCTGACAAAAAGCATCACACAACTCAGCACAATGATCATCGCGCCGGAACTGAAATTAGGCTGAAGCATGACGAGCAGGGAAACGGTGCAAATCCAGATCATCATCGGAATGAAACCGCGTTTGAAATCTTTGATAAGGTCTCCTTTTGCGGCTATCAGTGCACAGAGATGGAACAACAGCGCAAATTTCGCAAACTCCGACGTCTGAAAGCCGAACCCACCCACGCGCAGCCACCGCGCCACGCCTTTCACTTCTCCCCCCAGAACCAGGGTCGCAGCCAAAAGTCCGATCGCCGCAAGAAGCACCAGCTTAGTCAGTTTCCTGTAGGCCGTGTACTTGATCATCATTCCGATAAACAACGCTGCGATACCGATGAGGATCTTGAGGGCATGAGAATTCAGCAATTTGTCACTTTCTCCAAATTTTTCGTACGCCCACGTTGCCGACGCGCTGTAGACGACGCCGAGGCTCAGCACCATCAGAATGAGCACGGCCGTCAACAGCGGCAGGTCGATATGGTTTCGCCTGGCCCTGGTCACAGCATGTTCACGAGTTCTTTGAACACTTTGCCGCGGTGTTCGTAGTTTTCGAACCAATCAAACGACGCACAAGCGGGAGACAACAGCACAACGTCTCCGCGCATTGCCAGTCTGCTTGCGGTGACGACGGCTTCTTCCATTGACGTCACTCGTTGCACCCGAACGACGCTGGAGAATGCTTTTTCCACTTTGTCCACAGATTCACCGATTGCCACAATCGCTCTCGTGTGTTCTTTGACAAGCTCGGTAAGTCTTGAGTAATCGTTTCCCTTGTCCCTGCCGCCGAGCAGGAGGATCAACGGCTCGGCAAACGCCTGAAGCGCATACCACACGGAATCCACGTTGGTGGCTTTCGAATCGTTGATGTATCGTACTCCGTTGACCTCCCGGACGAACTCCAGGCGGTGCTCGACGCCTTTAAAGTTCCTGAGCGTTGCGCGAATGGAAGCCACGCCAACATCCATGAGCTGGCCGGCCAGTGTTGCCGCCATCGCGTTGTAGAGATTGTGCACGCCTTTGATTGAGATTTCATTTGTGCGAATAACTTCATGCCTTTTTCCGTGCAGGAGGGTCGTTAGCATGCCGTTTTCGACAAAAGCACCCTCGGGAAAAGTCCGCTGCACGCTGAACGGCAACTTTTT
>JACQPT010000165.1 GCA_016207415.1 Ignavibacteriales bacterium | reverse complement strand
GTTCAAGACGCTTCGCGGCCTCGATGAGCTGCCAATGCACGCCGCAGAGACAGTTTGGCGAAAGCCGGTCCGAACAGGGCGGGAGCTTTCTTTGTAATGAGCACTCGGCGTTTGCCTGTCCGACGAACTGCCGAAGCCTCTCCATCGAGCCGTTGTCAAGAAGAAACCACTTCGTTTGCTCGAACGCATCCTCCGGATCTGCTGTATCAGAGTATGTCCATTCAAGCTGTCCCTTTCCGCAATCGGTGCAAAGCGCAATGAGCACGTGCGAATACTCTGGAGCTTGCACGTCCTGCTCGAGAGCAAGGAATAGGTTAAGGTTCAGTGAGCCGCACTGAATGCACGTATTACGCCGAATGTTGTGAGCAAGACCTTCTCTCGTTTGCCGTTCATTTGATGTCAGCCTGGTTGTCAAAGACTTCTCTCGTTTTCGTTGGGATAAGATAGACAAGGAGGCGGAGTAGTGGGTAGCCTTGGCGTAACAAAGGCTCGCCTCCGTGTAACATTCTGGCCCTTAGGAGAGCTACATCAGGCGAGAGTTAAGGAGAGGTGTAGCTATGAAGTTAAAGGGAATGCAAATTCTGATGGCGTTTTACCGAACTCCTCACGGAATGCTTCTGCAAACCGCGAAGGACTGTCATAACCAATCTGGTAGGCAATGTCGGAGACGTTGCCTACCCGCTTTCGCAAGAGGTCGGCGGCCCGATGCAGGCGAACCTTGCGCACAAACTGCCATGGTGAGAGGTCGGTCAACGCTCGGATTTTGCGATGAAGCTGCATCCGGCTTACATACATTTCCTCCGCAAATGATTCCGATGTGAAGGTCTGGTCTGCTAGATGTGCTTCGATCACTTCCATCGCTCGATTGAGAAATCGCTCATCGGCAGTTGTGATGGCAATCTCTTTGAGTCTGAACGTTCCTTCCTTACGGAATTTCTCACGGAGCTTCTTGCGTTGCTCGATCAGGTTCTTTATCCTCACCTGGAGCTCTTTGGGTTCGAACGGCTTTGTCACATAGTCATCGGCCCCAGTCTCGAGTCCCTCGATCCTGTGTTCTTTTCCAGCCTTTGCCGTCAGCAGGATGACCGGGATGTGGCTCGTGCGTTCATCGGTCTTTAGTTTCTCGGAAAGCGCGAAACCGTCCATCTTTGGCATCATCACATCGCTGATGATAAGGTCCGGGATAGTCTCGACCGCCTTTTCGACGCCCTCTTCTCCGTTTGCGGCTTCAATGACTCTGAAGTCGTCAAGGTACGTGCGCATATAATGCCGCATGTCGGCGTTGTCCTCGATAATGAGGACGAGAGGAAGGGAATTGTCGGCGGGTTCAAGACGCGCCTCGGATAAATGTGAAAGGTCGGAGACAATCGGTGTTCGATGCTGCACGCTAGGTGCTGTCGCTACTTCTGCTTGGAATTCTCGTATTCCAAGCGGTAGATGAACGGTAATTGCTGTTCCTTTTCCCAGTTCGCTCGATGCAACGATATCGCCTTTGTGCAATTCCACAAGCTCTTTCGTTAAGGCAAGACCGATGCCGGTTCCCTCATATTCCCTTGTCTGGCTCTGGTCGACTTGATAAAACCGGTCAAAGATTTTGTCGATTTGTTTGGGCGCGATACCAATACCGGTGTCTGAGACTTTCAGTGTTACTGCATGATTTGGCTGTTGATGTGAACAGATTGAGAGCCGAACAATTCCTCCCCCCAATGTAAACTTAAATGCATTGGAGAGCAGGTTTGTTATAATCTTCTCAATCGCGTCTGTGTCAAACGAACCGAAGATTGGTTTATCGGGATGTTCTGTGCGAAAATCGATTTCTTTGCGTTTTGCCAGAGATTCGAACGAAGCAGCAATACCCCGAACAACATCCACGATATCGATTGTACGCTTCTGCAATTGCATTTCGCCGGATTCGATCTTTGAGAGGTCAAGCAATTGGTTGACGAGTGCGAGAAGACGGCGCGTGTTTCTCACGATGATTTCCGCGTTTTCTTTCGGATCGATTTCCCCGGTAAGAATTTGAGAGGCAGGTCCCTCAATGAGAGTCAACGGCGTGCGGAACTCATGTGAGATGTTGGCAAAGAATCGATTGCGAGCCGATTGGCTTTGCCTCAACTGCTCAACTGTGAGCGAAAGCGTCTCGCTCATGCGTTGCAACTCCTCTGTTCGGACAGTCACCTTCGACTCGAGAGTCTTGCGCAGGTCGACCAGGGACGTGAATTTGAGCGCGTCATCAAGAGCAACCGCCACGGTCGGTGTCACATACTGAAGGAGTTCTTTGAGCTCTCCGATGTCGGAGTCCGCAGGCCATAAATGCATGATGCCAATTGTGCGCTCCCCGATGGCGAGGGGTACCGTCACGGGCTTGACATCTTCCGGCGTTTCGCCGTGTGAATAACTATGCTCCAGTTGTTTTCCTTCAATGTCGTCCCTGACCGTGATTCGTGCCCCACGAACCCCCCCGACCTTTACGATTGCTGCGGCAACCGTTTCCAACGCCGGGATCAGCTCCAACTCACCTCGCACGGCATTGTTCACTGCATGGGCAGTCTTGAGCGCAGTCAATTGACGATCTAGGACACGATGCGCTTCCTCAAGTTGTTCATAGCGTTCCTGCAGCAGCTCGTTCGCCTCTTTAAGTTCCCGGCCGGCAGCGAGGATCGAGAATGGCCCGACAAGCGCCCGGTGTAGTCGTCGAATCAGATTGCTACGTGGAGTAATCTCTACGATGAATTCGACACCTTTAGGAGTTACGAAATCCTGTACTTTTGCAGAACGACCGCCCAGAACGCGCGGCGTTTCGATTAGCACGCCCTTGCTTACAAGGGCAAACGACCGCGGGAATCCTTCATATCCGTCATCGGTATCAAGTGTAAGACGAAACCGCGTTTCAGAGAGCTCCTCAAAACCGGCCGTTACACACGAAACAAACTGCTTGGAAGGTCCATGTTTATTAGGCGAGTACTGCCAGCGATAGAAGTCTTTTTCTGTAAACAGGAGTCGCGCTACAAGCAAAGTCCATCGTACGTATGGCGAGCGAAGGAATGCGGCTCCAATTGCAAGCAATTCTTCCTCGGTCCAAATACGCTCAGCGTTCTTACAGATACGGATTAGTGTGGGCCAGTCGATTCGTCCATTTTTGTTTTGTAAGTGCTGGATGCTGTAATCCACACCTTCGAGGAGCATGCTTGACGGAATTCCTTTTCTCTGCAGCTCTTGAAAGAACATATTTACCGCTCTGCATGAGACTTCATTCATCGTTACTTCACCTAAGGGGCACAGTATTCATCTTCGTTAAGACCATCTGCTGTTGCGGATTCCCTCACATCGGTTGCACCTTCCACTCACCGTTGACACGAAGCGTTCGTATTCTGTACGTCACATCAGTCGGTGCTTTTTTGCCTTCGGAAGGACGTTTTGTCACTCCTTCGACCCAAGCCCGATCGCCAAAATCGAAGACACGAACAATCTTGAGCTGCTTCACTTCGTTAACAGGGTACGTCTGAGCTAACAGACCCATCACGGCGTCCTTTCCCTCGGGGTTCTCGAGCATCTCGACGAATTCCTTTCTGAGAAGCTTTTTCAGTTTTGGCACATCGTTTGCCATCTCAGCCTGAAGAAATTCTTGCACCGCTTTGGCGGGAGCGGTTTCAGCTGCGCCTGCCCCCTCAATGCTTGGCTTCGGCTCATGCTCGACAGGGGCATTGAATGTTGCCGTGAAGTCGTATTTGACAGATGCAAAATCATCAGGCTCTCCCGGGCCAATCTTACCGGAAATTACTTTGTCGTTGAAGACTTTTCGCTCAAAGTGAATCCCGTTGGGAAACATTTTATTTATACCGCCTTTGAATGCCTTGTCGTAAACCTCTGCACTCAGCACTTCAC
>JACQPT010000171.1 GCA_016207415.1 Ignavibacteriales bacterium | reverse complement strand
GTTTTACACGACGAAGGAAGTCGGGAAAGGAACGGGTCTGGGCTTGTGGGTGAGCTACGGTATTGTCAAAAACTTCCAGGGAGACATTCAGGTTAAGAGCGAGCCCGGAAGGGGCACCACGTTCACCGTGCTTTTACCCGTGAAAGGGAAATAAATGGCAGAACGAATTCTGATTGTTGACGACGAAAAAATCATCCGCGAATCTCTCGCGTTTGTCATGAAAAAAGAAGGGTACGTGGTCGATGAAGCGAGCAACGGAAAAGAAGCTTTGAAAAAACACGAGCAGCATCCGTACGACATCGTCATCACGGATATCGAGATGCCGGAAATGCGCGGGACGGAGTTGCTGAATGAAATCGTCAAGAAAACTCCCCAAACGTTTGTCATCATCGTTACGGCCTTCGGCTCTCTTGAAACGGCGATCGAGGCGCTGCGGAAAGGTGCATATGACTACGTCCTGAAGCCTCTCAACTTCGAGGAGATCATCTACCGCATCAAGAAACTGCTTGACCATCGGACACTTTCTCTCGAGAACTCCCTCCTGCGCCAGGAACTCAACAGGACGTACGACTTCGACAACATCATCGGACAGAGTTCGAGCATGAAGAAGGTGTTTGAAGTCATCCAGAGGATTGCAGGGAGCGAGGGGACTGTGCTGGTGACGGGCAAAAGCGGGACGGGGAAAGAGCTCGTCGCCAGAGCGATTCACTATAACGGCAATCGAAAACAAAAGCGCTTTGTACCCATCAACTGTGCGGCAATCGTGGAGACCCTGTTCGAAAGCGAACTCTTCGGCCACAAGAAAGGGTCTTTCACGGGGGCGACGATGGACAAGGAGGGGTTGTTCAAGGTCGCAAGCGGCGGTACTGTTTTCCTGGACGAGGTGAGCGAGATTCCTCTGACGCTGCAGGTGAAACTCCTTCGCGCAATCGAGCAGAAGGAAATTACGCCAGTGGGCGTTACTGAACCTCTCGGCGTGGATGTCCGCATCATTGCTGCGACGAACCAGGATCTCAGAAAACGTGTAGAAGAAGGCAAATTCCGCGAGGACCTGTTCTATCGGCTCAATGTCGTGGAGATTTATCTTCCCTCGTTGACAGAGCGCCAGGAGGATATCCCCTTGCTCGCGCAGCATTTTCTGAACATTTACCGTAAGCAAATGACAAAGCAAATCACGGGTTTCAATAATGAGGCGATGAACGCGCTCCTCCGGTATTCGTGGAAGGGTGAAGTCCGTGAGCTGGAGAATGCAGTGGAGCGCGCTGTTATCTTCTGCGACAAGGACTTTATCGGCATTGAACACCTTCCCGAGCACATGCACCAAACGGCGGCTTCGGGATTCTCCTCCGTGCCCAAAGGGGGTCACAGCCTCAAGGAGGCGGTGAGAGAATTTGAGCGGAAATTTATCGAACAGACATTGTCAAAGCATGACTTCAGCAAAGAAGCCACAGCCAAAGCCTTGGGAGTGAGTCTCTCATCACTTTACAGAAAAATGGAGGACCTCGGCATTGACCATCGATAGCTGTGCCGTACCATGCCCAATTTGGATTATTGAAATCTTTGTCGGACCTGTTGGCCGCGGGTGTCGATAGAAGATGGACATCCACAAAAGCGGCGTGGAAGAGACGAGCAATTTGCACGGATAGACTTTCCGGCTTCGCTCTGCTGTACATTTTTTCCTCAGTGTTTTTCCTTCCCAAATTCGATAAACTCCGGCCGTAATTCTCGATTTCAAGAAATTTCTTTACCCTGACGCGTATCTCTTCGAGGTGTTTTCGCTATTTCAACGTGTTTTCCGGCTCTGTCAATCCCGGCCAGTGGCATATTCCTTGCGGTTGGAGAGGAGGAATGGAGGATTCAGATAATGAAAGTCAACTGGATGTGGGCTGTCGCAGGATTTGTCGTCGCCGGTGCCGCAGCGTTCTTGCTGGAAAAAAAGCTCAAGCAGCAGCTTCTCGCCTTCCTGCCGGAGACGGAAGAGCAAAAGAACTTTGGAGCTTTTCCGCCTGAGATTCCGGCCTATGAGTTTGAGGGCATCGACTTTGTATGAAATTCGCTTCAGAGATTTTTCTGGATGGAGGACTACACCACATGAGCGAAAAGCGCGTAGTCGCGGGTAAGCAGGTTCATTCTCCCCACGAAGCGTCCGAGGGCAAAAGGATTCTGATTTTCAGCCCCGACCCCGACCTGGCGAAGAGCATTGCCATGCTTCTGGAACGGCAGTATGAAATTGTTTATGTCACCCGGCTGGAGTACTTGCTCGAGCGCATTGCGACTCTGTCGCCGGATTTGATGCTGATCGACCTGTTTTCGTTCCAGGGTGAGATCGCAAAGCTGCTTGTCGTCATACAATCGACACGACTCGCACGGCCGATCATTTTCTTGCGCGGGTACCGACACTGGATGTTTGAAATCGAGGAGGCAATTCAAAAGCTCGGGACGATGATCTTTTACAAACCGGTCGACATTCTTCTCGTCGCAGACGCCATCAGCCGGATTGTGGAAGACCAAAACAGAAGGAGGTTCTCATGGACACGGTAACGGATGCAGGAGAGCGCAATACCGGAGCCGTCTGGAACACGACGCCGGAACACATCGTGGAAAGGCCGATGGGCCCGCAGGAAAAGCTCGCTCTTCTCAAAGAGCTGGACGCGATGATGAAGAAACGCTATCACCAGAGTCTCGACGACGTCCTTCGGGATCTGTACATCCATGACGTGATCTCGAAGCCCGATCTGAGCGCCGACGAAATCGTCCGCACGTTCAACAGCATCGGCATTTTGAAAAACGAGACCGGTTCTCTTTTGCGCAGATTTCGCTTTTAGCCGAAACCATCATAAGGAGAGACACCATGGAACAGTCCTGGGATGCTCTACGGGCACATGTCTGCCGGAAATGCATTGACGGCGACGGCCGGGGGAACTGCAGACTGGCTCGCGAGGAATCATGTGCGCTACAAGCGTTTCATCCGGAAGTTTTCTCTTTGATCAACGCTCTCGAATCCGATTCGTACGATGCCTTTGTGCAGGCGTTGAGGGCAAGAATTTGCTCGGTCTGCGAGCATCAGACACCAGAGGGAGTATGTCTCAAACGACAAACGCTCGAATGCGCCCTCGACAGGTACTACCCGCTGGTCATCAATGTCGCCGAGAGCCTGCTGGCGGAAACGCAGGCATCTTCGCCGCTCGAAGCAGCACTCAATCCCTGAGGTTGGTCATGAACTCGCGCGAACTGATGAATCAAAAAGTTGAACTCCTCCTGGACGAGATCAGCAGAATCAATGTGGCCGTCATCGATGCAATGCGAAAGGTGGACCACCTCGATTACAAGAGTCCTCGTGATCTGAGACTGCTCGAGTTGAAAGAGAGGCTTTCCGTTATCCAGGCACGCATCGAGGGACTTGGCGAGTTTGTCAACGAGTGCAGCAGACTTGCACGAGAAAGAGACAATCCCCATCCGCAGGATATCGACATCTGGGTTTGATGAAAATGCCACTGAATACATGAAAGAAGGTTTGCAATGTCAGATTTGAAAAGAAGCAAGAAAAGAATGGTCACGATTGACGGCAACGAAGCAGCCGCTTCCGTCGCTCACAAACTCAATGAGGTCATTGCCATTTACCCGATCACGCCGTCGTCAGCGATGGGCGAATGGGCGGATGAATGGTCGGCCAAGGGAGTGAAGAACCTTTGGGGCACGGTTCCTACAGTCGTCGAAATGCAGAGCGAGGCTGGCGCGGCGGGGGCTGTGCACGGGGCGCTTCAAGCCGGCGCACTTGCAACCACGTTTACGTCTTCGCAAGGCTTGCTCCTGATGATCCCGAACATGTTCAAGATTGCCGGCGAACTGACGCCGACAGTTTTCCATGTTGCCGCGAGGACGGTGGCGACACACGCGCTGTCCATTTTCGGGGACCATAGCGACGTGATGGCCGTACGGTCGACGGGTTGGGCCATGCTGTCTTCCAACTGTGTCCAGGAAGTCATGGATTTTGCGGTTATCAGCCAGGCGTCCACTCTCGCTTCGCGCATTCCGTTTCTTCACTTCTTCGACGGGTTCAGGACTTCCCACGAAGTCATGAAAATCGAGCAGCTCTCCGACGACGTGTTACGCCAGATGATGGATGAGGAACTCGTTGAGAGTCACCGCAGCCGGGCTCTTTCGCCCGACCGTCCTGTCGTGCGAGGGACGGCCCAGAACCCTGACGTCTTTTTCCAGGCACGGGAGGCAGTGAACAACTTCTACTGGTCCTGCCCGGCGATTGTCCAGCAGACGATGGACAAGTTTGCCAGTATGACCGGTAGACAGTATCGCCTGTTCGATTATGTCGGTGACCCCGAGGCAGATCACGTGCTGGTGATGATGGGTTCTGGAGCCGAGGCGGCCCTGGAAACAGTGGAGTACCTTCGTGCAGCAAAGGAACGAGTGGGGCTGTTGAAGGTGAGGTTGTTCAGGCCGTTTTCGACAGAGCATTTCATGAAAGCCCTGCCAAAGAGCGTCAGGAAAATTGCCGTTCTTGACAGGACAAAGGAGCCTGGAGCGACGGGCGAGCCTCTCTACATGGACGTCGTTACAAGCCTAGCCGAAGGGTTCAAGGGGAACGGAACAATGTCTCCGACCGTCGTGGGCGGGCGCTACGGTCTCTCCTCCAAAGAATTCACGCCTGCAATGGTGAAGGGGGTTTTCGACGAGCTGAAGAAAGAGCTGCCGAAAAACCATTTCACGGTCGGCATTGTCGACGATGTCTCCAACACAAGCATCTCCTACGACCCGAAATTTACGACTGAACCTTCGGATGTCGTGAGAGCCCTTTTCTACGGTCTCGGTGCTGACGGCACGGTCGGTGCAAACAAGAATTCCATCAAAATCATCGGCGAGGAAACGGACCGTTTTGCGCAAGGATACTTTGTCATTGATTCGAAAAAGTCCGGCTCAACGACGACGTCACACTTACGGTTTGGCCCCAGGCCAATTCATTCGACGTATCTCATTTTGGAACCTAATTTTGTTGCCTGTCACCAGTGGCTCTTTCTGGAGAAGTACGACGTACTCGAAAATATCGCTCCCGGCGGCACATTCCTTCTTAACAGCATGTTCGGGCCGGACAAAGTGTGGGATCGTCTGCCGAAACCCATTCAGGAACATCTGATTGAGAAACGGTTGAAGTTTTATGTTATCGATGCATACAAAGTCGCCAGGGAAACGCACATGGGCGGGCGCATCAACACAATCATGCAGACCTGTTTTTTTGCCCTCTCCGGAGTATTGCCAAAAGAGGAAGCCATTGCGGCGATCAAGGTATCCATTCAGAAAACGTATGCAAAGAAGGGCGAATCCGTTGTGCGTCAGAATTTCGATGCGGTGGACGGCACGCTGGCAAACCTTTTTCAAGTGCAGATTCCAAAATCTGTCACAAGCACGAGGCCGATTTCGCCTCCCGTTTCAGAGGACGCCGACGAGTTCGTCAAGAGCGTTCTGGGAACGATCATTCTTGGCAAAGGGGATACTCTCCCCGTCAGTGCGATGCCGCAGGACGGCACATTTCCAAGCGGGTCGGCGCAGTGGGAGAAACGAAACATCGCGCTGGAGATTCCTGTGTGGGAGCCGGAGCTCTGCATCCAATGCAACAAGTGCGTGCTCGTTTGCCCTCACGCCGCAATCCGTGCGAAAGTTTTCGAGCCCTCGGTTGTCGGAACTACGCCATCGACATTCAAGTCAGTAGCGTTCCGTGGGAAGGAATTTGAGGCGATGCAATACTCTCTTCAGGTGGCTCCCGAGGATTGCACGGGCTGCAGTTTATGCGTCGAGGTGTGTCCTGCAAAGAGCAAGACAGATGCGACAGTGAAGGCCATCAACATGAAACCGCAACCGCCGATCAGGGAACAAGAGCGGGCAAATTTTGAATTCTTCCTGGATATCCCTGAAGTTGATAGAAGGAAGCTGAGCCTCGATACTGTGAAAGGGTCTCAGTTCCTCAGGCCGCTGTTTGAATACTCGGGCGCCTGCTCGGGTTGCGGAGAGACGCCGTACGTCAAGCTTGTGAGTCAATTGTTCGGCGACCGGGCTATCGTTGCCAACGCTACCGGCTGCTCCTCGATCTACGGCGGCAATTTGCCGACGACACCGTGGACAACGGACGAGGCTGGACGGGGTCCCGCGTGGTCGAACTCGCTCTTTGAAGACAATGCGGAATTCGGTTTTGGCATGAGGGTCACTGTCGATAAGCTTGCTCAACATGCCCGGGAAATGGTACAGACTCTCTCGAATGCTATTGGTGAAAACCTTGCCGGAGGTATTCTCCAGGCTGCGCAGACGAATGAATCGGAAATCTACGAACAACGTGCGCGCGTAGAAATCCTCAAAAAGAAGTTGAGCGGCATGGACAATGTGCTGGCGAAGAAACTCCTGAGCATCGCGGACAATCTTGTCAAGCGGAGTATATGGATCATCGGCGGGGATGGCTGGGCATACGACATCGGTTATGGCGGATTGGATCACGTTTTGGCGAGCGGCAAGAACGTGAACATCCTGGTGCTGGACACAGAAGTGTATTCGAACACCGGCGGCCAGATGTCGAAGTCAACGCCTCGTTCGGCTGTTGCAAAGTTTGCAGCGGCTGGCAAACCTACGGCGAAGAAGGACCTCGCGTATCTCGCGATGGCGTACCGAAATGTGTACGTCGCGAGAATTGCAATGGGTGCCAACGACGCCCAGACAGTCCGGGCGGTCCTGGAGGCGGAGGCTTATGACGGTCCGTCGATCATTATCGCGTACGCACATTGCATTGCCCACGGCATCGATATGGCAGCGGGAATGCGGAACCAGAAAGTCGCCGTGGAATCGAGCTACTGGCCGTTGTTCCGGTACAACCCTGCTTTGGAACAAGAAGGTAAAAACCCATTCAAATTGGATTCGAGGCCTCCCAAGCTGCCGGTACGCGAGTTCATGTCGCTCGAAACACGCTTCAAGTCGCTGGAAAAAAGTCATCCGGAGCGGGCGAAGGAACTGGAGAAGCTTGCGCAGGAGGATGTTGATTTCCGGTGGGCGTTGTATGAGCAGCTTTCAAAGAATAGCGCGGATGGCAAGGCTGTCAAGCCCTTAAAGCCGGTTGCGGGCGAAGGTCTCACGACGAAAAATTAGGAATCTGAGGCGAATTAGAATCTTCGACACAGAGGAGGGCACATGGAACTTCAAAGCAAAAATGAAGAGCTCAGCAGGATGGTGCACGAAGAGCTCTGTCCCCTGTGCGGCGTGAGTCAGGAAATGGCTGTTTCGGCATTTCATACCGTGGGCGTGGATGCCCGCGGAGAGTCTCACACCACGATCACAGTGGCATATCATTGCAGGTCGTGTGGAGGGCTGGCGCGATTTGAACACATGGAGGAAGATCCTGCCGCAAGCCGCAGGATGGGGTGAGTTTTGGCCTGGAGGCCAGTGTGCATGCTATCAAACGTTGTGCTGTCTGCGGAGTGGAAAGAGATATGCTTGTGGTCATGAAGAAATGGAATTTTGTCGATTCTCAGGGGAAAGACGGCGCCGTCTTTGTGAGGTTCTACTATTGCGAGAATTGCCAGACGCTCGTGCAGGTTGAAAACGTGGGCACCAATGGTACTGCGGTCGCACACCATGAGAAAACGAGGATCGTATGAAAAACGCACTTCTCACTTTGACGGGACTCCTTCTCATCACTGCTTTGCTGACGGGATGTGGAACGACTCAGCAGCAGTTCCAAGTGCTTGGCCATGAGCAGGACATTGCGGAATTGACGGGTCGATGGGTCGGAGACTATTACAACGCGGAGACGGGCAACAGCGGGTCTATCGTTTTCTCGCTCGCAGCCTCCACGGACACCGCTTATGGCGACGTGATGATGCTCGCGCGCGGGTCGTCCGTGCCCTTCCGTCCTTTCTACGGTGAGCCTGCTCCCGAAAACGAGTTCCGTAAGACCCGGTCCCTCACGATCAATTTCGTCATGATCGAGGATCGAAAAGTGAGTGGTACGCTCTTTCCCTACAAAGATGAAGTGTGTGGGTGTGTAGTGTTTTCCACCTTTGAAGGAACGCTGTCCGGGGACAAAATTGAAGGGAAGTTCATTACGCGGTTCAGTGATGGACGCGTAACGGAGGGCGAGTGGAAAGTTGTGCGAACAACCCAAACGCCGAGTATCTGAGCAGGGAGCCCACGAGAGTGTAAGAGCCCCGATTTAGGTGCGAATCCAGAAAATGAACTTTAACCCTGGCTTTGTGGACCCCGATGCCAAATCGGAGTTATTCAAAGTCGGGGTTAAAGAATTCATTTTGAAGCCCTATTCCCGGGGCGAAATACTCACGAAGGTGAGGGAACTTCTGGATTTGAGAATTGAACAAACGTACAAGAAAGCAAACGGAGTACTTGCATAATGAAGAAGCAGGCGTTGGTCAAACAGGTAGAGGGGGTCAGTTTTGCCGGGAAATCGGATTCCGGCCACTGGGTGATGATGGACGGACCGGAGTCACTCGGCGGCAGCGATGCAGGTTCGCGGCCGAAAGAACTTCTGTTGCTGGCCCTCGGGGGCTGCACGGGAAGCGATGTCGTGTCGATCCTGAAGAAGAAGCGCGTCGCGTTGGACGACTTTGAGGTCATGTTGGAAGCGAATGTCAGTGAAGAACACCCTCAGGTTTTTACGGAGATACATGTTCAGTACGTTTTCTTTGGGCAGGACATCGACCCAAAGGATGTAGAGAGAGCGATTGAGCTTTCGGCGACAAAGTATTGCTCAGTCTCCGCCATGCTGCGGAAGAGCGTCAACATCACGCATTCGTATCGTATTGAGTCCACGAAAAAGGAAGAGGTAGAGTTAGCTTGAGAAAGTCTCTTTCCGAGGGAAGTTGGTTCATATATGCTATGCAAATAATGTCCGGGTCAAAGTGAGTCCTGAGAGAAAAAGAAAAGGAAAAGAGCTCACACACCTTCAGGGGTGAGCTAAGAGTGATCCCCTCTCTCCAACTTTTCAACCGTCGCGTTAGAGGGGAGTAGTTTCAGTGTCACCGCTGAGTAGATGATTACAGAATTCAGCCTGAGTGTTTGCCAACGGTTTGAGATGAAGTGGAGGGCAGGGAGACGGTCATGAAGCAAAACATGGGAATAACTGACCGTGTGATACGCTCATTTGCAGCGATGACCATGGGTGTCCTGATGAACATTGACCTTTTTTCGGTCACCGGCAGCATTGTTCTCAGTATGCTTGTAGCGCTTTTGCTCTGCACGAGTTTTGCCGGGGTTTGTCCTTTCTACGCTCTTTTTCATTTTTCCACCATTCACTATCCGATGACACCAAAGACCCGATGAGGTGTCAATGTATCCCTCAAACACCTCAACGTCCGGATCTCCCTTCCGTTTTGAAGCGGAGAGCATAGCCCTTCTGATTTCCAGTCTGCAGAGTCGCGGGTACACGGTTGTCGGTCCGACCGTTCGTAACGGTGCACTCTTCCATGATGAGATTATGTCCGTTCAGGATTTGCCGAGCGGGAAGTGTGATGAACAGAAACCGGGCTCCTACAGGCTTGTTGACCGCGGCGACAAAGCAATGTTCGGTTACGCAGTGGGGCCTCAGTCGTTCAAGAAATTCCTCTATCCCCCGTTCCTCACGCTCTTCAGGTTCACAAAAAACAATGGCGATTTTCAGATAGTGCCCCGTAATCAATCAGCCCCCGCAGCAACCAAGTACGCCTTCCTGGGCATTCGGCCGTGCGAGCTCTCGGCCCTGTTCATTTAGGACAGAATTTTTCTCGGCGAAGTTTATCAGGACAATTATTATCGAGAATTTCGAAAAAACGTTTTCCTGGTTGCCGTCAACTGCGGGCACCCCGCAAGCACCTGTTTTTGCACTTCGCTTCACACCGGGCCTCGTGCCGAGCACGGCTTTGACCTTTGTTTCACCGAAGTGCTGAAAGATGGTGAGCATTACTTTCTCGCGGAAGTTGGCACCGAGAGGGCTGGGACATTGCTTGAAGAACTGCCGCATCGTCAGGCGACACGGAATGAAATCCTGGAGATGGAGCACGTCGTGAGCCGCGCGACACAGAGTATCACGCGTCGAGTAAATACAAACGGTTTAAAGGACTTGCTGTACGCCAACACCGAAAGCCCACGATGGGAAGAGACTGCAAAACGCTGTCTGACGTGTGCGAACTGCACCATGGTGTGTCCAACGTGTTTTTGTTCGACGGTGGAAGACACGACGGATTTGTCGGGAGCAAGTGCGGAGCGGCGCCGAACATGGGACTCCTGCTTCACACTCGATTTCAGTTACATCCATGGAGGTAGTCTGCGGGCAAGTGCGAAGTCGCGATACAGGCAATGGCTCACCCACAAGTTCGCGAGCTGGGTGGACCAGTTTAGCACAACCGGCTGCGTCGGATGCGGCCGCTGCATCACCTGGTGTCCGGTCGGTATCGATATCACCGAGGAAGTGAAACACTTACAGGAAAAACACAGCACAGCAAAGAGCTCTTAAAGTGAGGTACATCATGGAGACCTTGGAACCCATTCTCGCCGAGCATCCGTTTTTGAAAGGCCTCGACAAGCGTTATATGGATCTGATTGTGGGGTGCGCCTCGAATGTACGCTTCGAGACGGACGAGCATCTTTTCCACGAAGGCGATGAGGCAACGAAGTTTTACATCATCCGGAGCGGATCAGTCGCCATCCATTTGCACATTCCTCCGAAAGGTCTTGTCAGGATTCAGACCATGGGCGAGGGAGAAGTGCTGGGGTGGTCGTGGCTGTTTCCGCCCTACAAGTGGCATTTCGACGCCGAGGCGACCGAGCTGACCCGCGCCATTGCGCTGGACGCAACATGCCTGCGGAAGAAATGCGAGCAGGACCACGACCTGGGATACGAATTGCTCAAGCGGTTTTCGAACACGCTTGAACAACGCATTCAATCCATGCGGCTCCAGCTGCTCGACATTTACTCAGAAACGTGAGGCTTGCGATGAGCCCCAGGACAACGTTTGAAGGGATCTGTCGGAGAACCTGCAAACATGATAGACGGTAAGACGATGGACGTCAACGAAGTTGATTCCGCGCAAGGGTTCACGTGTCCCTTGCCGATCAACAACCACGAGCGCATTCTTCTTGCGCATGGTGGAGGCGGCAAGCTCACGCAAGATCTCATTCAGAAAATATTCCTGCTGCAATTGAAAAACGAGTTCCTGTTGCAACTCCACGACGGCGCGGTGTTTTCCATCAACGGTTCAAGACTTGCTTTCACAACGGACTCCTTTGTGGTCGACCCGATTTTCTTCCCGGGTAGAGATATCGGCATGCTTGCCGTGAATGGCACAGTGAACGACCTCGCCATGTGCGGTGCGCGACCGCTGTATCTTTCCATCGCTTTCATACTGGAAGAAGGATGCCCGATGCACGACGTCCGGCGAGTCGTCTCGTCCGTTCAGGAAGCTGCAAAGAAGGCCGAGGTCATCATCGTCACCGGCGACACGAAAGTCGTTGAGCGAGGGAAATGTGACAAGATGTTCATTAACACGTCGGGGATTGGCGTGATCGAACCCGGCGTCGATATCAATTCACGACGTGCCCGACAGGGCGACAAAGTTATTCTCTCCGGCCGAATTGCCAACCACGGTATCGCCGTCATGTCGACGCGCGAGGGATTAGAGTTTGAGACGGAGCTCCGCAGCGATTGCGCACCACTGCACGGGCTTGTCGAGGCCATGTTTCACGTCACAAAAGACATTCATGTCCTGCGCGACCCTACCAGAGGTGGGGTGGCAAGCGCGCTGAATGAGATCGCGGCAAGTGCGCGCGTGGGCATTCATCTCCATGAAACAACAATTCCGATTGCAGAAGAAGTCGAAGGGGCGTGCGAGATCCTCGGCTTTGATCCTCTGTATGTTGCAAATGAAGGGATCCTTCTCGCGCTCGTTGCTCCGAAAGAGGCTGACCTCGTGTTGGCGGCGATGCGGAAACATCATCATGGGCTACACGCCCGAATCATTGGCGAGGTCGTTCGCCAACACACGGGGGTTGTGACGATGAAAACAAAGATCGGCGGCACTCGCGTTGTCGACATGCTTTCCGGCGAACAGTTGCCGAGAATCTGCTGAAGGAATGATTCCCAAACTTGACAAATTGTCCCCACATTGGTTTTCACAATTGAGAAGACGCAGAGGAAGTGTCCATAATTTCCTTGAAAAACCCCCAGAACTGGCGAAAGAGAACCCAATTGTTCGTGCCGGAATGGCACGACAGTTGCGAACCAAAGGATGTGGGGTAAGCATGAGGAAAGCGTGCATGGGCGTTGACAAAGGAGTTCAGCGAGTGAATCGACATCATGTTTGAAAATGAATGTGGACCATTGCAGAAGGTACGATCATGGAAATTGGCATACTGAAAGAAGACGAGCGAGTTGAGCAGCGGGCGGCTCTTTCTCCGGCTGGCGTTCAATCATTGACGAGTGCCGGCAACACTGTCTACGTTCAAAAACACGCGGGGTCGAGGGCGTTGTTCAGCGACGAAGAATACGAGCACGCTGGCGCAACGGTTGTGTACAGCCCGGAAGAGATTATCAATCGTTCGCAAATTGTCCTGAAAGTCTCGCCTCCGACAGTGACTGAGCTCCAGTATTTTGAGAAGGGGCAGGTCCTCTTTTCATTTTTGCATCTTGCCGTGTCGCAGGAAAGATTGATGAAGACACTTCTCGAGAAAAACATTGCCGCCGTGAGCTACGAGCTTATCGAGAATTCACGGGGCGAGCTCGCAGTATTGCAAGTCATGAGCGAAATTGCCGGCCAGCTCTCCATGCAGGTTGCCGCGCATTATCTCCAGGTGAGGGAAAACGGGAGAGGGATTCTGCTGGGAAGCCTCCCCGGTGTTCCGCCGGCCTCCGTCGTCGTGCTTGGTGCAGGAACAGTAGGAAGGACAGCTACGCGGGTAGCCCTGGGCATGGGAGCAACCGTAACGCTGATAGACCATGATCTTTCCCGTCTAAGGGATCTCGAATACCTCTTTCAGTGGAGAATCTCGACCGCTGTGGCGACACCGGCGAATATCGAACGAGCAGTCCGTCACGCAGATGTGCTCGTCGGAGCTATCCTCCTCAAGGGTGAAAAAGCGCCGCATGTCGTGACGGAAGCGATGGTGAAAGAAATGAAGGTTGGTTCTGTGATCATCGATGTATCCATCGACCAGGGTGGATGTGTGGAGACGAGCAGACCCACACGGTTGGACGATCCTGTATTCCTGAGACACGGCGTTGTGCATTATTGCGTGCCAAACATGGCTTCGTCTGTGTCGCGCACCGCCACGATTGCACTGACGAATGCCGTGCTACCCTACATTCGGGACGTTGCCGAAATGGGGATCCAACGTGCCATTCAAGAAGACCCCGGACTTGCCAAAGGTGTGTGCGTGTTCGACGGCAATTGCACCAGCTTGCCCATTGCCCGAGCGTTGAATCTTCAATCGCAAGACCTTGCAAAATTGTTAAGAACAGTCCCCGAGACGATGAAGAACTAATATGACCTGGATATCTCAATACAAATCAAAAGTTGTTACGCTTGCTGAGGCAGTGAGTGTTGTAAAATCGGGCGACCGGATTTTCATCAGCGGAAACGCCGCGACGCCAGTGCTCCTGACGAACGCGCTCGCAGAGCGTCAACACGAGTTATACGACGTTGAGGTGAATCACGTGCTGCTCCTCGGAGAAGATCCGCTGGCAAAACCCGGCTTGGAACAGCATTTCCGGCACAACTCTCTGTTCGTCGGTCCGGCCGACCGCCAGGCTATAGCGGATGGACGCTCGGATTACGTGCCCATCCACCTTTCGGAAATTCCCGACCTGTTCACAGACCGCGTCATTCCGCTGGATGTGGCGTTCATTCATACGTCGCCCCCGGACGAACACGGGTTCATGAGCTTCGGCGTCGAATGCGCGGCATCAAAGGCTGCTGCGGAGAGCGCCAAGGTTGTGGTCGCACAAGTGAACGAGCGCATGCCGCGCACACTCGGAGACGTGTTTATTCATGTATCGCGGGTCCACAAGGTCGTCGAATGCTCTGAGCCTCTTCAAGAACTTCCGGAAAGCGGCTTTTCGGAGATTGAGCAGAAGATCGCGAGCCACATCGCTCCCCTGATCCAGGACGGCGCCACTCTCCAGCTTGGCATCGGCGGAATCCCCGACGCCGTTCTTTCTGTGCTCGACGGAAAGCAGCATCTTGGCATCCACACAGAAATGGTATCGGACGGTGTCGTCAAGGCACTTGAGCGCGGAATTGTTACCAACCAGAAAAAAACGCTGCATCCGGGAAAGGCGATTGCCACGTTCGTGTTGGGTTCCCATCAACTCTACGATTACGTAGACAACAACCCGCTCTTTGAGATTCATCCCTGCAGCTACACAAACAATCCGTTTATCGTCGCGCAGAACGAGAATATGGTGGCCATCAACTCCGCCATCGAGGTGGACATCACGGGTCAGGTCTGCGCGGATTCGATCGGGACGAAAATTTACAGCGGATTCGGCGGGCAGGTGGATTTTATACGCGGGGCAGCGTATTCGAAAGGCGGCAAGCCTATCATCGCTCTGCCTTCGACCACGCGGAACGGGAAAACTTCAAGGATTGTCCCGCAGCTCAATCGGGGCGCGGGCGTCGTCACGACACGAGCCGACGTCCATTATCTGGTGACGGAGTACGGAGTGGCATCGCTCCATGGAAAAAATTTGCGCCAACGGGCTGAGGCGCTGCTTGCCGTGTCTCATCCTACGTTCAGGGAGGAACTCGACCAGTACCTCAGAAGTCTGAATCGTCGACAGATGGCTGCAATCGCCAGCGTCTGAAAGGAATACCGCATCGGTACAAAGTTTTAGCAAGTGTCGTTGAAGGAGGTTCATAATGAATAACAACATATTTGCGGCAACAGCAAAAGGTGCTCTCTACGGAAGGTTTGAACTCAGGGAAATCTACCGAAAGTATCTCGTCAAAGCTTTCGTCATCGCTTCCGTCCTTCAGTTTGCAGGCATCGGCAGCTATTATGGCATTCTCTTTATACAGGAAGAGACCGAAGCGCCGAAGGTGGCAATGGTCAGGATCCTGAAGTACAGTGAGCTTGGCCCTCCGCCTTCATTGACAAATACTGCCCCTTTACCGACAGTGGGACTCAGCACGTCGGCGGTCAAGCCGAGTATTGGAATTCCTGTACCGGTTCCGGATGCTCAGGTCAGCCCCGATCAAGTATTCGCCTCGCAACAGGAGCTCTCGGCCGTCCAGGGTCCGACGAGTGAACAAACAGGTAGTGGGAATGTTGCGATTGACCAGGATTTGAGAATCGACGACCCCGGAATCGATGAGTTCCTGCCCGTGGAAAAAGAGCCTCAGGTGGTGAAGTCGGTACAGCCCAAATATCCCGAAGTCGCGAGACTGGCCGGGATTGAAGGAACTGTCTGGCTGAAAATCCTTGTCGGAAAGGACGGAAAGCCCAAAAAGGTTGTGGTGTTGAAGGAAGTCCCGAAAGGCATGTTTACCGACGCCGCAACAGAGGCTGCGATGCAGTTTTTGTTTACTCCGGCGATCATGAATGCGGGGCCTGTGGCATGCTGGGTTGCAGTTCCATTCCGATTCACGATACGAAGCGGTCAAGCGTCATAGCTGTTTTACAGCGCAACGAGGTTAACAATGGTACGAAAACAAGAAGCTCTTGAATATCACGCGCAGGGGCGAAGAGGCAAAATTGAGGTTGTATCTTCGAAGCCGTGTGCAACGCAGCGTGACCTTTCTCTCGCCTACACTCCCGGTGTCGCGGAGCCTTGCAGGGAAATCGAAACGAATCCCGACGAGGCATATCGTTATACAGCAAAAGGAAATCTTGTCGCCGTTGTTTCCAACGGGACGGCAGTTCTTGGACTTGGTGATATCGGCGCACTGGCGGGCAAACCCGTCATGGAAGGGAAGGGAGTATTGTTTAAGAGGTTTGCCGATATCGACGTCTTTGATATCGAGCTCAACTCGCACAATCCGGACGACATTATCAAAGCAGTGCAGATGCTGGAGCCGACCTTCGGCGGCATCAACCTCGAAGACATCAAAGCACCGGAATGTTTTTATATCGAGGAACAGCTCAAAAAGACGATGGGCATTCCTGTGTTCCATGACGATCAGCACGGCACGGCGATCATCAGCGGTGCAGCTCTCGTCAATGCTCTGGAGATTGTGAGGAAGAAGATCGACCAGGTGCGGGTTGTGTTCAGCGGTGCGGGTGCGGCGGGAATTGCCTGCGCCAAATTGTACGAACGGCTCGGCGTCAAACGTCAGAACATGATGCTGGTAGACACAAAGGGAGTTGTACACAAAGGCCGCAAGGAGGGGATGAACCCGTACAAGGAGTATTTCGCCGTTGAAACAAACGCACGAACTCTTGCCGACGCGATGAAAGGCGCCGATGTCTTCTGCGGCGTGTCGGCCAAAGGCATCGTTTCAAAGGACATGGTGAAATCCATGGCGGATAACCCCATCGTGTTTGCGATGGCGAACCCGGACCCTGAGATCGCCTACGAGGTTGCCACAAGCGCCCGGGATGACATCATCATGGCGACGGGCCGCTCGGATTATCCCAACCAGGTCAATAACGTCCTGGGATTTCCGTTTATTTTCCGCGGCACTCTTGACGTGAGGGCAACGACCATTAATGAAGAAATGAAGATCGCCGCGTCGCATGCATTAGCTGCGCTAACGAAAGAAGATGTGCCAGACTCCGTGTTGAAGGCGTATGGTGAGAAACGCATAGAGTTCGGAAAGAAATACATCATTCCAAAGCCGTTTGATCCCCGCGTGCTTTTGTGGGAAGCAATTGCGGTGGCAAAGGCGGCGATGGAAACGGGAGTGGCTCGTGCGCCCATTGCGGACTTCGAAGCCTACAAAGACAGCCTAGAAGCGCGACTGGGCAAATCGAATGAAGTTGCCCGATTCTTCATCCACAAAGCTCAGCACGAGCCGAAACGTATTGTGTTTCCAGAGGGCGAAGAGGAAAAAATCCTCCGCGCCGCAAACATGCTCATCGAGGAAAACATCGCAAAGCCCATTTTGCTCGGAAGCAGGACACTCATCAGGCAGAAAATTTCCGAACTTGGACTGGATATGGAAGGTGCGGAACTCATCAATCCATCCAAATCCCACCGGTTTGACGAGTATGTCACCGCATACTATGAGATGCGGAAGCGAAAGGGCCTTACAAGGTTCGATGCTGAACGCCAGATGCGGACACACAATGTCTTCGGCATGATGATGGTGGAAATGGAGGACGCCGACGGCCTCATATCGGGTCTCACACAACACTATCCTGAGACCGTGCGGCCGGCGCTACAAATTGTCGGTAAACGGCCGGGGGTACAGACCGTTGCCGGACTGTACATGATGATCTTCAAAAACCAGACGCTCTTTATCGCGGACGCAACTGTCAACATTGAGCCGACAAGCGAGGAACTTGCGGAGATTGCCCTGCTCGCAGCAGAAAAAGCAAAACAATTCAATATCGAGCCGAAAGTTGCCATGCTCTCATTCAGCAACTTCGGGAGCTCAAAGCATCCGCTCGTGGAGAAAGTCAGAAAAGCTGTCGACATCATCCGCAAGCGAGATCCGGGCCTTATCGTCGATGGGGAAATGCAGGCGGACACAGCTGTGAGTCCGGAAATCATGTCCGAGAACTTTCCGTTTTGCTTGTTAAAAGGAGAGGCAAACGTGCTTGTGTGTCCCGACCTGACATCGGCCAACATCGCTTACAAGCTCCTGGCTCGCCTCGGCGGCGCTGTTGCGATTGGTCCGATCCTGCTCGGTATTCAAAAGCCTGTCTATTTGCTTGCAACAGGCTCGGATGTGAAGGACATTGTCAATATTACCGCTATGGCTGTTTATGAAGCGCAAAGGATTTCGGACGAACGAACTAAATCATATGACGTTTCCAGTAAGGCTACATTGATTTCCGTGTAACTGACTGGGAAAGGAAAGCATGATTCGAGGAACAGTCCTCATCGCACAGGAAGTCTGCAAAGGTTGTGAACTTTGCATCGCCGCATGCCCTCAGGAATGTCTCGGGTTGTCCGAGCAGCTCAACATTAAGGGGTATCGTTACGTGCGGTTGATTCGGGAGACGTGCACAGGCTGCATCAATTGCGCGCTCGTTTGTCCCGACGCCGCCATCACGGTATTTCGCGAGCCGAAAGGGGCGGCGAAAAAAACTCTTGTGGTTCAACCGGCAACATAGGTTCGTAGAAACAATATGAAAATGAACAGCGAAATCAGTTTAATGAAAGGCAACGAAGCTCTTGCAGAAGCCGCGCTTCGGGCAGGAATGCAGGCGTACTTTGGCTATCCTATCACACCTCAATCTGAGATCCTCGAATACCTTGCAGTCCATGGACCGAAGCGCGGCGCTGTTATCCTTCAGGCCGAAAGCGAGCTGGCAGCCATCAATATGGTCTACGGCGCGGCAGGCGCGGGAGCGAGGGTGATGATTTCGTCCTCGAGTCCCGGGATCAGCTTGATGCAAGAAGGAATTTCCTACATGGCGTCTGCGGAGATCCCTTTTTTGATTGTGAACGTTCAGCGGGGTGGCCCGGGCCTGGGAACCATTCAACCTTCGCAGGGAGATTATTTCCAGGCAACAAAAGGAGGAGGTCACGGAGACTACCGGCTCATTGTACTTGCGCCCGCTTCTGTGCAAGAGATGGCGGATTTTGTCTTCGACGGGTTCCGGCTTGCCGAAAAGTATCGTGTCGGGACGATGATTCTCGCTGACGGAGCGCTTGGGCAAATGATGGAAAAGGTCACTCTTCCGCCGGCCAGTTCTCTTCCGCCGAAAGAGAAACCGTGGGCGACCGTCGGGAAACCGTCGACACGAGAAAGAAACATCCTTACGTCGCTCTTCATTCAACCGGAAAAGATGGAAGAAGTAAACCTGAAGCTTCAGAAAAAGTATCGGGACATTCAGAGCGAAGTCCGTTACGAAGCAATTCAGGTTGAAGATGCGGAGATCGTCCTGGTTGCTTTTGGTCTCTCGGCGCGGATTTCTCAAAAGGCTCTCGAGCTAGCGCGGGCAAAGGGCATTCGCGTCGGCCTTGTCCGCCCCATAACTCTTTATCCATTCCCTTCGGCCATTCTCTCACAGATTGCACTTTCCGTGGAGGCATTCCTTGTCGTAGAGATGAACGCCGGACAAATGCTGGAAGATGTCGAGTTGGCGGTCCGGGGAGTAAAACCCGTGATGTTCAAGGGCAGGATGGGCGGGATGTTGCCGTCTCCCGAAGAAGTGCTCAAAGAAATTGAATCACTCGCAGCGGTGCGGTCGGCGAGCTCGGCACTGATAAGTTGAAGAAAGGATGAGCATGCAGGATCTCAAGCCGACAAACGGGTTCGAAGAAGTTTTTCGCAAAGTCCAGACACTCACGGATACGCCGATGCATTATTGTCCCGGTTGTGGACACGGTGTTGTCCACCGTTTATTGATGGAAGTTGTGGATGAAATGAAGATTCAGGACAAGACGGTTGGCGTCGCTCCCGTGGGATGCTCCGTGTTTGCGTATCATTATATGAACATCGATATGCAAGAAGCCGCGCACGGACGGGCAACGGCTGTGGCAACGGGTATCAAGCGCGTGTTGCCGGACCGGTATGTGTTTACCTATCAGGGTGACGGAGATCTCGCTGCCATTGGCACGAACGAAACGATCCACACGGTTAATCGGGGCGAGAACATTCTCATCGTGTTCATCAACAACGGCGTCTATGGAATGACCGGCGGTCAAATGGCTCCGACCACATTAGCCGGAATGAAAACGACGACGTCGCCGTTCGGGAGGGATATCGCGACAATGGGCCATCCTTTGAAAATCACAGAGCTCGTGGCTCAACTTCCGGGAGCCTATTACGTCACACGGCACGCAGTTCATACACCAACGGCTGTCCGTAAACTCAAAAAGGCTTTCCGAATCGCTTTTGAGTTTCAAGAAATGAAAAAAGGAACGTGCTTTGTGGAGGTTGTTTCAAACTGTCCGTCTGGTTGGAAGATGACGCCGCAGGAATCGAACAAGTGGATGGAGCAGAATATGTTTCCGTATTATCCGCTGGGAGACTTGAAAGTACCGAAAGTGAGGATGAACTGACGAGTGAACCGGTAGCCACGGCCTTCAGGCCGTGGACTACGGGGACCATTCGGATGGAATATTGGATTGTTGGATTAGTGGATTAAGGAGTCAAGGAACATGTTCATTTTACTGTTAATCGTAAGTCTCCTAATCTCGGCAGCAGTGTGCTTCTTGCTCGCGATGGTTTTTCGGAAGCCTGTCTCAAGCATCCTTCAACGACTCATTTCGGAGGAAGTGTACACCGCGTGGGCAAAGTACCTGACGTTTGGGATCTACGTCGTTGGAATTTCGGGAGGCGTGCGTGTGTGGGATTTGCAGAAATACATAACGCCAAAAACTGAAGGCGGGACGGTTCTCGAGCTCACGCAAGACGTTGGATACTTGAAGTGTACTGGACGATCATCGGGACGCTGCAGAGCGTGGCGTGGATGCTGCTGGTCTTTTTCCTTTTCGCGCTCATTGCATACGTCATTGTCAAAGGCCAAGAGTCAAAGCGGCAATTGAAAAAAACATGAGTAAACACGATTTGACATACGTCATGGTTTTCTTTGAAGGATTTAGTATTGCCC
>JACQPT010000013.1 GCA_016207415.1 Ignavibacteriales bacterium | reverse complement strand
GAGTATGCATGCGTGCTTAGCATGGACCTGACGGCGGATCAACAGACGGGCATTCTGGCAAAGGGTTTGGAGATCTCGTACGACGACCGGTACAAGTATCCGGTGGGAGAACTTGTGGGGACACTGTGGGCAATGCTTACGAAGACTCTGCACAAGAAGAACATTTTTGACAAGGAATTCGCCATTCAATGTGCGACGTTCGTGCGGACTAGCTACCAGAGCATTGGCAAGGACATGATCACGAGCAATACGCATCCGAGCAATACGTCGCCGGAGGAGATTGCGCAGAGCGGGAAGTTTACTTTCAAGCAGGAATGGCATAAGGGCTAGCTTTAATCAAAAGGAGGAAAGAATCATAAACACCCCAAGTCGGCTAGCTTGCCATGACGCTGCTGGTGGGCTTGGGCGCGCCGTTCTGGTGCGATTTCTTGAAGATGATTTTCGGACTTAAAGAGAGCTTAAAATCGAGAAATGGTCCCGCGGGCTAGTGAAATGACAGAAGCAAGGTTCATTTTGGGCGGACGGCATACACACTGACAACGATTCCCCGGATATTTTCGGAAAAAAGGAAAGTTGACGTTGCTTTCAAGAATGGAGGGAGTATGAAAACCAAACGAATTTTTTACTTTTTGTTCTTGCTTTTGCCTTACCTTCAACAGTCAAGTGCTCAAATCGATACCGCGCAAAAACGCCAAATTGAAAAAACTGTTGCAGAGGCCCTGGTTGAACGAGAGTACACTCGCATCCCCAACAAGGATTTTGACGATATCCTTACGAACAAAGTCTCCGCGAAGATAACCGAGAAACTCACCTTCTGGGTGACTCTCATGGGCATTATCGTGGCGGCGATTGGGGGATTGGCAGCGTACACGTTCAACACGAAGATAAAGCAGCTTATTACCGATCAAATTAAATCAGAGTCGGAAAACCAATTTCAGAGGATTAACAAATACATCGTCGACTCGAGAAAATACACCTTACGCAGCGATCTGGAGGTTATCCGGGCGAAGTTCACCCAGAGCCCTTATTCCGAGCTGCCAGTGATGCAGGCAAAAACCTTGCTGCTTGAAATCAAAGAATTAAAGAACCCGGATCTGTTGGCTGAAATCGTCGATTTGCTCGCAATCATGTATTACACCAAAAGGACACCGAAAGAGGTCGAAAAGCTCATCGAAAACAACGAAAAGGATTGTGAGATCAAAGAGACCACCTACATGAACGCCGCAATCCTGTATATGGATCTTTACGAATTGGACGGTTCAAAATGGTACAAGGAAAACTCGCTCAAATACTGCGATGCCGCTGCTAAGAAAGTTCCGCACTACGGCGAGCCCCAGGGCATAATGCTGCTTCTTTGCGCCATTGACTACGTAACCGGAGCGGAACAACAGGATAAGGAAAAAGCTTTGGAAACCGCGCGCGATATTTTGAAGGAAATATTGAAGGGGTCAGACGCTCTGACTGCCTTCTCAACAGTCAATCGACTGGAGAGAGATTTGCAGAGCAAAACTTTTAGCAAATACATCAAAGAATTGGTTCAGGTTTTGTCCGAAGAATTCAAAGAACTGTACCAAAGGTCATCACAATACAAAACCAGGGCGAGCCAGGCACTGGCTTGAAGGACCTTTTTGTCTAGAGGGTGAGCAAAATCAAACACATAAACTTTAATGGAGATGTTTCGGCACAGTTTCATACCATGCTGTTGCTTAAACATAACCGTAACCCTGAGCCTCATCGGAAGCAGCGGCGCCCGATATGGCGCCCCCATCGACAAAACTCCGCGGGACTATACCGTTGTCCGTCATGTACAGTTTGAAGACAAGGGCGGCTGGGTGTTCTTCGGTGCGACATCTGTGAACTCGGTCTCCTTTGAGCCCGAGCCGAGAGACGCCATGCAGAACGCACGGGGGGAGACGAAATTATCAAAGTCGTTGTGACCTCAGCTTCTAACGCCGACGACATCGCCATAACGGTTTTGTGCCTCTTCGGGATCGTGTACAGCACTCGCACCTTTACCGTTGAAGCTGATATTATTGAGTACAAATAGGGGTATCGATACGAGTGTGACGATTTCGACAAATTTTCTTTTGAGGTTGTCCAAAAAGAATCAATTCTCGGTAGCCGCAGACTTTACGTCTGCGTAATTTGGCTGAATTCGCAAGCTCCCGCCACAAAGCTTGGCGGGTAAAGAAGGTTGCGCCTACCGACTTTTTGGACAGCCTCACCCTCCACGGTTAGTGGACCAAGGAAAAATACCCGGTTGGTGCATTTCGCCTAATGGCAGGCGGGCATCGCTTTGGGATTCGACAAGGACATGGATGAGTGATTAAATGAAGACACCTCTATCAGAGCGCGATGCGACGATGGGCTATGCGTTGGCCAGCGCAATGCTTCTCCTCATGTGTGCGGGCTTATGGTTTCTGCAATCGAAAGAAAGCGCAGTTGCCGACAGGCTGTTCGCGGTGGCAGACGAGATCCAGGATCTGGGTCAAAAGGCTGAGAGGCTCCAACAACCAGGTGCAAAGGTGAAGCATGTGATCGAGTTGGTGGCAAAAAGGGACGCGTTGAGACAATCGTTTTCAAGAGAAACCGCATACATAAAGGAGGTTATGGCAGACATCGACAGGGCGGCTGTCGCTTTTGTCCTGTCTTATGTTCTCTTGATTTTGGTGGCGGTCAAAATGGCTCGAGAGGAAAGAAGGTAGCTAAGGTTTCTTGATCAGACTCCCCCTTGGTTTGGCCGTCGGGTTGATCTTCGCGTTGACTCTCCATGACCGAATCCAAAGATATTAAGAGACAAACTCGTCTGCGAATAAGTGAATACTGACAGTTTTCTTTCCCGATTACCGGAAAATACATATATGGAGGTTGTATGCAACCCTATCTTCCCGTCGAATCAATAAATCAGTTTGTGGAAGGGCAACTGACGCCTATCCTCAAGCTCCTTGAGGCGGTTGGAAAAACCATCCTCATTGTTGCTCCGTTGACGATGGTGCTGATTCAAATGGTCAAAGTCCCTTTAAGAAGATTTTTTCATAAGAGGAAGATTTCATCGTGGTTGTCCGGGTTTTCCTATCCAATCCTCCCCACCACATATCTGCTTCCGCTGGCGTTCTTTCGAAGATTCAAAGAGATCGACACATATAGAAAAGCTCCACGTGACGAAGACGAGCCCATTCGAGAAAGGATTGATCAATTAGTTCGTCTCTCCACTGCTGGAAATAGCTATGCCTTGTTTCAACTGTCTATTGAACAGCTCTGTGGCCAACTTCTGGCTGCCGTACAAACTATCATGAATGATCCCGCCAGGTATCGTTTGCTTCTGAATTCAATCGTGGGGGAACAAAGGCTTGATAGTGCAATGAAGGATGATATCGACACCATTGCTCCATCCCTGAAGGTTAAAAGCTTTAAAGCCAAAAAGAGCGATGAAAAGAAATATCTCGCTGCAAGGAGTCGAATACACTCAGCCATCCAACGAAGCATCGATGCCTTGCAGATCTCAGCGGGAATTGAATGGCGGGCATGGATGAAATTTGCCGCTACGGTGCTGAGCGGGCTCATCATCGTTTTGACGGTATCAATTGCAACAATGCCCGTCGGATTAAAGGTTATGTTGGTACTGGTCGTCGCTCCTGTTGCAGGGTACGCTTCTTCAATTCTTAGGGACGCGATTGCTGTAATTGAAAAACTGCGAAGCTAATGGTTCCCCTGCGAGAACTTACTGTTCGTCGCTCAAAGAGGGGGTGGGGTCTTCGTGCAAAGGTTGAACCTGCCGACGATTTTGGGCCTGAGCCGGATGTTTTGCACCCGCTCATCCTGTTTGTGCATGGTTACAACAATAGCCAGGAAGTTGCAAAAAGAGCTTATGGAGACTTTGTTGAGTTGTTGAAAAAGAAACTGGACAAAGCAACTCTTAACAACATTTGGTGGTTCTATTGGCCGGGCAGTATTTCCATTCCTGTTGCGTCCGCAGCTAGCTACCCGCTTCAAATACGAAACGCAAGACGTTCTGGCGAAATGCTCGCGGTTTACCTACAGAAGCTCATGCAAGAATCCAAACCGCCTCAACCAATTGTCCTTGTTGCACATTCGCTGGGATCTCGAGTTGCGCTTGAAACATTGAACAAATTGGTGGATTTGGAAAGCGAGTATTTACACCGATTGCAGGTATGTATAATGGCCGCGGCAGTACAAGTCGATGCATTGGAAAAGAGGGGAAAATTTTTGAAAGCGATAGAAGAAATCGATAGACGTTTCGCGCTGTTTTCTTCCTACGATGCCGTACTGAAGTACGCCTTCAAAGCGGGCCAAACAGCTGCTCTGGAAGGCTTCATGCCGGAAGCCGTTGGAAGCCACGGAAACCCGGCTGGAATCTGGTCGATTCCGGAAGATGATACGCTGCTGAAGCATGGAGAGTACTGGAGTGATAAGATTTCGGCTGAGCGCGTGGCTTTCTATTTGGGAAAAACTGTTTCCAAGAGTTTGAGAGTTTACAGGACTCCAGTGAATGAAATATCGAAACGTGGTGTCGGACAACAGCCGGAAGAAGATATAGGAGCATAAAAGGGTGAAAGCTTCATTGACCCCTCTTCAATAATCCGCTACATTGGACAGATTCACTGAACCATACCCTGAAATCCTCCGGAGGCATTCGTTGCCGCTCCACGTAAGCGAAGCACAAACCCGCTATAACCTCATCGATCCTCAGCTGAGAAAAGCCGAGTGGAACCTCACCGACCGCACTCAGGTTGGGCTTGAGGTTCCCGTTTCCGGCTACGACTCCAAGCCTGATGAGGGGATAACTGACTACTGTCTCTATCGCTCCAATGGCGAGGTGCTTGCAATCGTCGAAGCGAAGCGCACGAGCAGAGATGCCCGTGTCGGAAAGAAGCAGTTACTGGATTACATCGATGCGATTGAAAAGAAGCAGTCGTTCCGGCCTTTCGGGTTCATGGCTAACGGCGACGATGTCTTCTTTCTCGATAACGACACGGAAGCGGAACGGCATGTGGCTGGGTTCTTCTCGCGTGAAAACCTCGAGCGAATCCTTTTCCTCAAGCAAAACCGCAAGCCTCTGAGCTCTGTCAAGATCAACGATTCGATTATCGACCGGAGTTACCAGGTTGAGGCCGTTCGCCGGATTTCCGAAGCAATCGAGAAAAAGAAAAAGCGCAAGGCGTTGCTTGTGATGGCCACCGGGACGGGAAAAACGCGCACGATTATGGCTCTTATCGATGTTTTTCTCAGGGCGCATGTAGCGCAGAAGGTCCTGTTTTTGGCCGATCGCGACGCGCTCGTTGAACAGGCAGAAACGGACGGCTTCAAGCGACATTTGCCGAGTGAGCTGCGGGCTCGCATCTGGTCGGATTCTGTGGAAGAAGCACGAAGAGCCCGCGTATGTGTCTCCACGCTACAGACACTCGAACAATGCCACACCAAGTTCAATCCGGCGGATTTCGATTTAATTATCACGGACGAGTGCCACAGGTCGATTTACAACAAGTTCACCGATGTGCTGGCGTACTTCGATGCAGTGCAAATCGGACTAACGGCGACGCCGGCGAATCTTGTGGACAGGGACACGTTTACGTTCTTCGATTGTAACGAGCGAATTCCGACGT
>JACQPT010000178.1 GCA_016207415.1 Ignavibacteriales bacterium | reverse complement strand
GCGTGCCAATACGTTTGCAGCACCTCTCCGCTTGTGGCGTCTATTTCTATGAGTTTTGACGGGAAATATCCTATGCAATTGACATTCACAAACAATCTGCGGCGAGTGTTCCTATCTGTCAAAGCAAAGAATGTGCGCGGCTTCCAGGTGGCCCAACGAGTGTAAGGAAAGTCCTCGGCAAAACGATTTTCCGAAAATCCCGCTTTCCAACGAAAGGATCCGTTGCTATTGAAACAATACAATGAGTCAGGAGCAAAAGCAGGTCTCAAATTCTCTGAAACGGATGGCGACGTCAAAAGTACTTCGTTTGTGCCGTTTCCGTCAATGTCATCGACAAGGGCAACCAGGTTAGGTGATATCCCGCGTCCGAGGGGCGACAAAAACTCCTCCTTTGAATTTCCCGTTGGCATGTCCTGAGCAGCCTTTTCCCATAGTGGCGTTCCGGCTTGGTTGTATGCGGTTAATACTGAGTTCTTGATTTCGATGTAGGTAGGGTTGACATCGACTGGTTTGTGCGTAAGTTGAAGCATGACGAGAGCGATTGCTGCAGCGAGGATGCCTCCACTGGCAACACGGGCTGGATGAACACGCGCATAGCGCACAATTTTGGCGCCAAAAGTAGGTTTAAGAACTCTAGCGTACGCGTCAACAGATACGCTGCGTTTTTCCAAACCTTTGAATGGGAGAAGCTTCGAAAGTAAAGGCGAAAGGAGGGAATCGGCAAAAGCGGCATCTTTTTCTAAAGGAATTCTTTCAAGGCGCTGCTTTGCTTCAAAGTGAAAATTCTCTAAGGTTCTAAATCGTTCTCGACAGAAGTCACATTTCCGTATGTGGTGCCGAATCTGGTCTTGAATTTGAGTGGACAACTGATGCGGGAATGCGGTAAGAAGCTCTAGTTGTCGATCACTGCAATGTTGATTCATTTTCTGTTCTGTCGATTGTCTTTATTATTTCGACGTATTCACCGGTCTCCAGAAATACTTCACAAATTTTCTTGGATTCCCACGGCCAGTCGTTCTCGCGCAATTTTTGCAAGATATTCGACCTTGGTGCGCCAACGGTCTTCATATTGTTCCAATGAAATTCCAAGAGCCTGTATGGCGCGTTTTGCGAATGAATCGTGCACTTCTTTGTGTTCAATCCAGTCTTTGAGAATTGCGCCGAGGGCTTCGGACAAACCGACAGCTTCCTCACGCGTTACCTTCCCGGTAAGCAAATACGTTGTCACAATCTTCTGTTGAACTGCCTTCAACGATTCACCGCACAATAACTGCAAATCGCCTTCTGAAAGACTCCGCAGCGCATCCGATGAAATTGGCTCGTCGGCAGAATAATCAGAGAAATGAACGAAGTATTTCTTTAGAATTTGGACCACGTCTATCAGAGGAATCGAGCGGCGATACGATGATTGGCCAGAAAGTATCTTCTCGAGTGATCTCAAGAGTGTCGGAATGTTCGTCGGGTGGCGAAGTTGGTAAAAAAGTTCCCGTTCAAGTTGGTCCGACGGAAATTGCCGCCGATGAAGCAGAGATTCCCTGTTTGCCGTACGGATAGAAAGACCTTGAAGTTCATCAACCAGAACGAGAGTTCGAGATCTCTTCAACGCGTCCTTCACGTTGCGCAGTATCTTTGCTCCTTCCGGATCGCATTCGGAATAGATTCTTGCAAGTTGAGCCTTGGCAACCTCACCGACAAATGCTTTGAAGGCGAGAAACAAATCAGCTTCGGGGATTTCGTGAAGGGGATTATAGAGCGAATGGATGAAGGCGATCAATCGGGGAAATTTGTTTGTTCCCTCGCAGAGAAAAATTTCTGCAATGCAATCCGTCGCCAGATCTGACACTGAGAATCCATTCAGAGAACAAATCCTCGTGATCGACATGCGATGGTGAAGGAGATAACTCTCAGTAATTGACCTGCAGAAGTGAATAAGCCTAATAAGGTCGTTTCGAGGAATGGCATCTGAAAGAATTTGCTGGAGCAACTTTCGCAGATCGATGTTCAACAAGACGTGCTGCCTCCCATTTGCGAACGTCCGTATGTTAATCCAAGAGGAAGCGAAAATCAAGGTGCTGAGAGAACATTGCAGAACATGTCAATTTTGGTTATCATTCAAGCAAGACTCCCGGAATCTCCAAGAGTCCGACCGTCGTAGATTCCGGGAGTCTCTTCATATGACAATCCTTGGCATCGAAACATCTTGCGACGAAACTTCGGCAGCCGTTATCCGCGATGGCAAGCTGCTCTCGAACGTTACGGCCGCTCAACTTTTCCACAAGGAATACGGCGGCGTTGTGCCTGAGCTGGCTTCCCGAGCGCATCAGAAACTCATCGTGCCCGTGGTCGATGAGGCGCTCTCAAAGGCGGGTGTGTCGAAAACGCAGCTCGATGCCGTTGCTGCGGTATACGGCCCCGGGCTCATCGGTTCAATCCTTGTCGGGCTGAGTTTTGGGAAATCCATGGCGCAAGGACTTGGCATACCGTTCTTTGGCGTGAATCATATGGAAGCTCACATTCTCTCCAATCTCCTTGAAGAATCAAAGCCATCGTTTCCGTTCGTTACTCTGACAGTCTCTGGAGGTCACACACAACTGGTGCTTGTCAAGGAAGCGTTTGAGTATCAACTCCTTGGAGAAACAAAAGACGACGCTGCCGGCGAGGCTTTCGACAAAGTAGCCAAATTACTCGGCCTTTCGTATCCGGGAGGTCCGGAAATCGATAAACACGCGGCAAAAGGAAATCCAAAGGCTATAGATTTCCCCAGATCCTATCTCGACGGGGACTCTTTCGAATTCAGTTTTAGCGGAGTAAAAACGTCCGTCCTCTACTACTTGCGCCGGGTCGGGTTTCAGAAATCCTCTGAAAACGGGGACTCAAATCTCGTTGCGGATATTTGTGCGAGTTTTCAGGCGGCTGTTTTGGATGTTCTTCTTCAGAAACTTCTTTCTGCGGCGGAGAAGTTTCATGTGCGTGATATCGCCGTCGCGGGTGGCGTGGCCGCAAATTCCGAGCTGAGGAGACGGCTGAAAGATGCCGCAGCACAAAGAACCTTGCGGCTTTTTATCCCCAAGTTCGAATACTGCACGGACAACGGCGCGATGGTCGCTCTGGTTGGTTATCTGAAAATGAAGGAGGGTGTTGTTTCCGATTTGGAGTTGACGGCTGAACCGAATTTAGAGCTGAGGTAGACTTCCGAAGTCATGTGAGAGTTCCGCAAGAGACCTGGAAGAGAACAATGTAGATGGAGCCCATCTGCAATTTTCCGGCTCCTGTGATGAACTCCATCTACACTAATGTTATGAATCGAATTCGAAAAACATTTGACCGTCTCCTCAGCGAGCGAAAAAAGGCGCTCATCCCCTACATTACGCCCGAGTTTCCATTCAAAGGGATCACCGTTCCTCTCCTCAGAGAACTGGAAAAATCAGGCGCGGATATGATCGAAGTCGGGATTCCCTTTTCGGACCCTCTTGCCGACGGCGCAACCATTCAGCGTTCTTCAGAGCTTGCCCTGAAAAACGGCGCTTCGATTCCGTCGATCCTTCATGCTGCAACGGAGTTTCGACAGATGAGCGAGGTTCCTCTGATTCTCATGGGCTACATCAACCCCATCCTGCGATTCGGCATGGAGAGGTTCTTTGAGGAATGCTCGGCCGCCGGCGTCGACGGCCTGATCATTGCCGACCTTCCTCCTGAAGAAGCGGCGGACGTGAAAAAGGCGAGTGCGGCGCACTCGATCAGTAATGTGTTCCTGATTGCTCCTACAACTTCCAATGAACGAATGAAAAAGATCGAAGATGCGTCGACAGATTTCACGTACTGTGTGTCGGTGACGGGCGTGACGGGAGCGAGGAGTCAGTTCAGTTCGAACGGTTCGCTGGAACATTTTTTGCAAAGAGTGAACGAACATACCAGGAAGCCCTTCGTGGTTGGCTTTGGCATATCTACGTCTGAGCACGTTAAGGAAGTGTGGTCCCATGCAGATGGTGCTGTCGTGGGTTCCGCCCTGATTGATGTTTTATCCGGCGCAGTCAATGAGAAAGAAGCTCTTGAGAAATCTGCCCGGTTTCTGCGCTCACTCCGACCATAGCCATGTCGAACGGCTCGATTGATAAATGGCGTAAGAAGATCGATGAGCTCGATGCCGAGCTTGTGAAGCTTCTCAACGAGCGCGCCAAGTTCGCGGAAGAGATTGGAAAGCTGAAGTCCCAGATCGGACTCGACGCGTACTCGCCGGAGCGCGAAGAGGAAATCATGGAAAACGTTGCGAAACAGAACCCGGGACCGCTTTCCCTTCAGGCCATCCGGCGCCTGTATGAGCGGATTATCGATGAATCCCGTTCCGTCGAACGTTCAGCGATGGCCAAAAACCGCAACCTGCCAAACTCCAGGACGTAATCCTTTCTCACAACCCATGATCCGACTCACGAAGGAAAACATTAGCTGGTGGTTGCCGCCACTTCTTCTGATGTTTCTCGCTCTTTTGAGTGCCTCCATTCTGCTGTGGCTTCCGAATACCTTTGACGACCCAGCGGGAAAAATCGTCACGATTCCGAGGGGAGTTTCGTTCAGGGCTGTGGTTGACTCTCTCAACTCGAGCGGTGTTATTCGAAGCAAATGGGCGTTGAAAACTGCAGGGCGTCTGCTGGGAACAACAAAATCGGTCAAAGTGGGCAAGTACCTTTTTAAGTCCGGGCTTTCCAATACCGAAATACTCAATGACCTGGCAGAGGGAAAATCGCGGATGATTCACTCGGTGGCTGTGCCCGAGGGATGGCGGATTGAACTGGTTGCGCGTCGGTTCAAGAATGAACTGGGAATTGATTCGACGAAGTTCATGTCAATTTGTCGCGACTCTCTTTTTGTGCGAAGCAAGGCCTTTGAAGCGAACACGCTGGAGGGATACCTGCTACCGGAAACATACAATTTTTACTGGCAGACGGACGAGCTGGAAATCGTGGAAAGGATGATTGATTCGTTCAAGGGATTCTACTCGGATAGCCTGCAGCAAAGGCAGGAAGAGCTCGGCATGTCACTCGGCCGGATTATCACTCTCGCTTCCATTGTTGAAGGTGAATCGTCCGTTGACGAAGAAAGGCCGATCATTGCCGGTGTCTACTGGAACAGGCTGAGGAAGAGAATCAGGCTGGAGGCCGACCCGACCGTTCAATACGCGCTCCCGGACGGACCGCGAAGGCTTTTTCATCGAGACCTCAAGTTTGATTCTCCCTACAACACCTACCTCCACTACGGGCTTCCCCCCGGACCCATCAATAACCCCGGCAAGAATTCCATTCTGGCCACTCTCTATCCGGACGAGCACCAGTATCTGTACTTTGTTGCTACGGGAGTCGGCGGTCATCGGTTTTCAAAGAATTTCATCGACCATCAACGAGCTATCGGTGTTTACCGTAGAGCTCGCAGGGAGGCTGAACGGGCGATGAAATTGAGCAATGGCGCAACAAATCCCCGTTGATGAAACATCCGCCAAGGTTTTGCTTCCTTTCTTCAAAAAGTCCCAATTTTTTTTTCCATACCCTTCGTTACTCATTATTCTTAATCTTCTATTCGATATTCATTCTTTCCTGCGCGCGTCAGATGTCTCCACAGGGTGGCCCGCCCGACACCGAACCGCCTCAAATCATATCCTCCTATCCGGCCCCGTATACATTACGTTATAACGACAACAAGATCGCCGTCGAGTTCGATGAGTACGTAGAGCATCGTTCTGTCGAAGAATCGATTTTTATTTCTCCCTATATCGGCGACCTGGAGTTCGACTGGTCGGGAACCGAGGTTGAAATCACATTCTCGGAGAAATTACGGAGCAAAACGACATACGTCGTGACCGTCGGGACCGATGTTGTCGATATAAGGAACAAAAACAGGATGGCTCAAGCCTTTACGCTGGCATTCTCCACTGGCGATGAGATCGACCGTGGCGCGATTCAAGGCAGCGTGTTTTCCGCCAAAAGGACGGCAACTTCGGCCGAAGGCGTTATGATCTTCGCGTATCTCCTGGATCACATGAATGCCGATACGCTGAATCCGCAAACACTCAAGCCGGATTATATCAGTCAAACGGGGAGCGGAGGCGATTTCTTCCTTCGTCATTTGGCGATCGGCTCGTACCGCATCTTCGCGATCAGAGACGAATATCGGAACCTGCTCTATGACCCGGAGGCCGACGAGTTCGGGATACCATTTCGCGATATCCGGCTGACTGCCGAGGATACATTGGCGTCCGAAATCCTGATCAGGCTTGCCAAAGAGGATACAACGAAACCTCGACTCATCAAAACTGTTTCAAGGGATCGAAATCATATTCTTGCGGAATTTTCCGAACCGTTGGATACAAGCGCAGCTTCATTACGTAGTTTTTCCATTATGGATACGCTCAACAATGAACCGCTTAATGTTGTTGCGCTTTTTCCGAACCCGGGAAAGCACTCTTCATTCACTCTTGTCACGACAAGTCAGGACTCCAGCCGGAGATACCAGTTGACAGTTTTGTCGGCGCAAGACCTTATCGGCAATCCCGTCAATCCGCTGGCACGAAGCCTGAGTTTTCAAGGGTCCGGTGCGTTGGACACCGTTGGGCTGCGATTCTATGGGTGGAGTATAGAGGATACGTCACGAGGTGTTGTCCTCGATCCCGAGATTTTCTTATTTCTTACTGATGCAGCTCAAAAGGTAAACGGTGACACGATTGTTCAATTGCACGACAGCAGCGGCAGAGTAATTTCGTCGCGTGTCCAGTGGATGAACGATGCAGCGCTGCGAGTGACACCGATGAAAAAACTCGAAGGGCTTATGGCGTACGCGATCAAACTTGACATGCCCCGGCTGACGGCGTGGAGTGGAGAACTTTCCTCCGATACCGTCAAAACCGTTCGATTCGTAACGCTTGACGCGGACGCGCTCAGTGCGATCGAAGGCGTCGTCATCGACAGAAGCGTCGACGGCAAAGGGTCAGTCGTTCTCGAAACAGAGTCTATTGGCTCGGGCAGCGCCCTGAGCTATCGAATGAAACTCAGCAGACCGGGTTCGTTTGTCTTCCCTGAAATACGAGAAGGGAGATATGTTTTGACAGCGTTTCGCGATTCGAATGAAAACAAAAGCTATGATCCGGGAAAGCCGTTCCCTTACCGGATGTCGGAACGATTCTCCGTCTATCCAGACACATTGAAGCTGAGGGCTCGGTGGCCGATTGAAGGCGTGAGAATAGAATTGAGATAGTCCGTACGAATGCTTGATTAGGGGTTGCCATCGTTGTTTGCATCTCAGGGCATTTTTCGGTAAGCTTCTCTCGCAATGATTGAGCAATACTATCCGATATTTGTCATGATCGCTGGCGGCGTTGTCTTCGGTGTGCTCATGGGAAAAATCAACGAGTTCCTGGGGCCGAGCAGGCCGACAGAAGAAAAATCTTCGACGTATGAGAGCGGGATGGAGCCGGTCAAGACCGCTCGCGAACGGTTTTCCATCAAGTTCTACATGGTAGCGATGCTCTTTATTATCTTCGATATCGAGGTTGTGTTTCTCTACCCGTGGGCCGTTGCCTATAAGCAGCTGGGAATTCAAGGCTTTATTACGATGTTTGTCTTTATAGCTGTGTTACTCGTAGGCTATATTTATGTCTGGAGGAAAGGAGCGCTCGAATGGGATTAGAGAATGCGTTAGGAGACAGCTTTCTCACGACGAGACTTGAGGATGCAGTCAACTGGTGCCGGAAGAATTCCCTCTGGCCCATGCCTATGGGAATCTCGTGCTGCGCCATTGAAATGATGGCTTTTGCGGGGCCGCGTTTCGATTCGTCACGGTTTGGCTCGGAAGTCTTAAGGTTCTCTCCCCGTCAAGCGGACGTTATGATTGTTGCTGGCACTACAACGTACAAAATGGCAAAGGTCGTGCGCAAAATCTACGACCAGATGCCGGATCCGAAATGGGTCATAGCGATGGGGGCATGTACTTCGTCGGGAGGGATTTACAGAACCTATTCTGTCGTTCAAGGGATCGACCAGTTCCTTCCGGTGGATGTCTATGTCGCCGGATGCCCACCGCGGCCGGATAACCTGCTCCACGCGCTCATCATGCTGCAGCAAAAAGTGCAAAAAGGTGAGAGCCGAGGCAAAGCCCCGGCATTCGTAGGCGATTTTGCGACGCTCCAGGAACATAACGCCGCCCGAGAGAAGGAAATGGAGGCCGTGTAGAGTTTCTCCGCAATGTTCAACGCAAACCTTTGGCCCCGCAGTCTGTGATCATCTCGAATCTGCTTTTGACTTCATGAACAATCTGACCGTTGTCGAGAGACTCAAATCTCGCTTTCCAGCGGTTCCTCTAGAAACAACCGAGTTTCGGGATGAGCTGACTGTCGTTGTTCCTAAGGAGAACATCGTCGAGGTTTGTAAATTCCTAAAAGACGATCCGGACCTTGAATTTGACTTGCTGGCCGATCTTTGCGGATTTGACCAGTACACTCCCTCGCAACGGTTTGGCGTTGTCTACAACCTCCTTTCCCTGAAGAAGAAGCATCGCATCCGTCTGAAGACGTTCACGGATGAAGAGAATGCAAAGGTTCCCACCGTATCGAGCGTCTGGAGTACGGCCAACTGGCATGAACGTGAGACGTACGACATGTTCGGCATCGTGTTCGAAGGCCATCCCGACCTTCGCCGGATGTATATGCCCGACGAGTTTGAGCACCATCCGTTGAGAAAAGATTTTCCCCTCATGGGCATTCCGGGTTCCCTTCCTCTTCCAAAGAAGTAGCAATGGTTACTGCCGAAGCTCCATACCGATCCAAGATTCTCCAGGCCTTGGAGGATCAGAACACGAGTGTATCGTTCGACGACCCTCTGGAAAGCCAGATGGTCCTGAACATGGGACCGCAGCACCCGGCGACTCATGGCGTGCTTCGGTTACTCGTGAAGCTGGATGGCGAGACGGTTCTTGCCACAGTGCCTGAACTTGGCTATCTCCATCGCGGGTATGAAAAGCTCGCCGAAAACTGCAGCTACCACGAGTTCATTCCGCATACGGACCGGCTCGATTACCTTTCCCCGCTCTCTAACAACACGGCGTATGTCCTGGCCGTGGAGAAACTGATCGGCATTGAAGCTCCGCGGCGCGCCCAGTTTATTCGCGTCATCATTTCAGAACTTGCGCGCATTTCTTCGCATTTGCTCTGGCTTGGGACTCTTGGTATGGATGTCGGGGCTCTGACAGTGTTCATGTGGACTTTTCGTGAGCGGGAAAAACTCTACGATATCTTCGAGCTCTTGAGCGGCGCCCGATTTACAACGAGTTACACACGGATAGGCGGTCTGTCCCAGGACATGACGCCGGATGTCGTGGCAATGATCAAAAAATATCTTGATGAGTTTCCAGAGAAAATCGGCGAGTGCGAACGCCTGCTCAACAAGAACCGGATTTTTGTCGAACGAACAGACGGCATCGGCATGCTCACGAAAGAAGATGCGGTGGACTTGGGAGTGACCGGCCCTTGTCTGCGTGCATGCAACGTCGAACACGACCTGCGACGTGCGAGCCCCTATCTGGTCTATCCGGAATTTGACTTTGACGTGCCGACATTTGAGGGCGGAGATACGCTGGCCCGCTACTACGTCCGCATGGAAGAAATGAAAGAAAGCGCAAAAATTATCCGGCAAGCTTTGGAAAAAATTCCGCAGGGCGAAATCCACGCCGGCAAGCCGAAGAAAGTCCTTCCGAGGAAAGAGCGCATTTATACCAAGATGGAGGAGCTGATCCACGATTTCATGCTCGTCAATTTCGGGGTCTCGCCTCCCGTCGGAGAAATCTACCATGCAATCGAGGCTCCGAAAGGAGAACTTGGATTCTACTTCCAAAGTCGCGGAGAGGGGCATCCCTGGCGAATGAAAATCCGGTCACCGTCCTTTGTGAATTTACAGGCGTTGCCGACCATGCTAAAAGGCGCCATGATTTCCGACGTCGTCGCAATTATTGGGAGCCTGGACCCGGTGATGGGCGAAGCGGACAAGTAGACGTCAAACGCATCGAGTGGATAAGTGGAGTAATGGAATACGAATGTTGAACGATACTAACAAACAGAAGCTCGAAGAATTGAGAAAACGCTATCCAACTTCCCAGGCCCTTGTCCTTCCAGTGTTGTGGATGGTGCAAGAACAGGAGGGTTACATTTCTGAAGATGCGATGAAGTCTGTGGCGGCAATGCTCAATGTTCCCTTCGGTCATATCATCGGAGTGGTCACTTTCTACACCATGTTCCATTCGAAGCCCATCGGAAAGCACCATATTGAGGTTTGCACGAATGTTTCCTGCATGTTGCGTGGATGCGAGAAGATTGTGGGTCACCTTGAACATAAGCTCGGAATCACCCTGGGGCAAACATCCAAAGACGGAAACTGGACGCTCTCCGAAGCCGAATGTTTGGGGTCATGCGGAACCGCGCCTATGTTTACGATCGGCGATCAGTACCATGAAAACCTCACGACACAGAAAGTTGATGAAATTCTCGAACGCTTGAAGTGATTCCTTCACCGGCATAAAATGATAACCCAGAACCCAACAGAAACTTCGGGCAAGACTCAGTGGGAGAACCTCATACTTTCGGATATCCCGAACCTACAGAAGATCGATACCTATGTATCAAACGGCGGCTATGAGGCTTTGAGGAAAGCCCTCGACATGAAGCCCGAGGATGTGACCGATGAGGTGAAGAAATCCAATCTCCGCGGCCGCGGCGGGGCATGCTTCCCAACAGGGCTGAAGTGGACGTTCATGCCGAAACAGACTTTGAAGGCGAAGTATCTCTGTGTCAACGGCGATGAATCCGAGCCGGGCACCTTCAAAGATCGCCAAATTTTCGAGCTGAACCCCCATTTGTTGATTGAAGGAACTCTTATCGCTTGTTACGCCATGGGAATTCCCACAGCTTACCTTTACATCCGCGGTGAGTACGGGAAGTGGATCAATATGATGGAGAACGCGCTGGCGGATGCCTACGCAAAAGGGTTCGTAGGCGAAAAGATTCTGGGCAAGGAATTCTCAGCGAACATCCACGTACATAAAGGAGCGGGCGCATATATTTGCGGTGAAGAGTCGGCATTGATGAACTCCATTGAAGGTGAACGAGGCTACCCGCGCGTGAAGCCGCCTTTTCCCGCTCAATACGGGTTGTGGGGTTGTCCCACGACCATTAATAATGTCGAAACAATCAGCAACGTTCCGCTCATTATCAAGAATGGTTGGGAGTGGTATTCAAAGATCGGCGCGCCCAAACATCCCGGCCCCATTCTGGTGGGTGTGAGTGGCCACGTGAATAAGCCCGGCGTTTATGAAATGCCCACCGGTGTCCCGATCCTGGAGATCATCTATAAATGGGCGGGAGGAGTCCCCGGAGAGAAAGGGATCAAGGCAGTCATTCCGGGCGGTTCGTCCACAATGGTCTTGCGCGGCGATCAGCTTGAAGGCGTGAAGATGGATGCGGACTCTATGAAAATCGCAGGCTCGGCTGTAGGAACGGCAGGACTGATCGTGATGGATGAAGACACGGATTTGATCAAAGTTCTTACCCGCGTCGCGAAGTTCTATTACCACGAATCATGCGGGCAGTGCACGCCGTGCCGGGAAGGTACGGGTTGGCTCTGGAAAGTATTGAAGCGCTTCGAAAAGTCCCAGGCGCGTATGCAGGACATCGAGTTGCTGATGGATATTGCCAACAACATTGAGGGAAATACCATTTGCGCACTCGGCGACGCAGCGGCTTGGCCCATTCAAGCCATGATTCGCAGGTTTCGTGATGAATTCGAAAAACGAGTCGTTCAAACTCAGCCAGAAGTCTCGGAACCGGCAGTGTCTTAGCCGGTGGTTTCTTTTTTTGCAAGAAGTCTGGTTTCCCGGATAAATCAAGGGGAGCCGGACTTCTCCTTTGTTCCTTAACAAATCACTGAGATTTTCGTAGTAATGGGAACACCCCTGCCCGCAGAATCGTCTATAAGCGAAGACAACATGACTGCGAGCAGCGAGAGTGAGCATACTTGAATCTGTCATATCCCTTAATGAACCTTGGATCGTGAAGCTTAACCCGGCGG
>JACQPT010000169.1 GCA_016207415.1 Ignavibacteriales bacterium | reverse complement strand
GAGCCAGCTTCTCGACAATCCCCACCACGAGAAGTCGATTGCTGGCTCAACAAGAAGGAGATATGGGAAAGTAGAATTGATGTTCCCGAGTATATAGACGCAACAACTCAGGAAAAAGTTGCACCGGAAAAGGCTTTAAATGAAATTTAATATAGGAAGAAGCGGAAGATGCGCTGCTACGCTTCCGCCATCCCCACTTTGATGCCGTAGCGTTTGATCTTGAGGTACAACGTCTTCGGTGTGATGCCGAGCATTTGAGCAGTTTTCGCCCGGTTCCAGTGATTGTGTTTCAGGACTTTTTCGATGTGCATTTTTTCAACCTCTTCCATCGTCATGAATTCGCTGTATCCATTGCTCGACGATTCGGACGCAGGAATGCCGCCGCTCAACGCAACATTCATCCAGAGGTCCTTCGGCTCGATGAGATCTCCATGCGACATCGCGATTGCGCCTTCGATGACATGTTCCAGTTCACGAACATTCCCCGGCCAATCGTATTTCATCATCAATGCCATTGCTTCCTGACTGAGCTTTTTCGTCTTAGATTTTCTCGACAAAAAATGCTCAACGAGCAATCCAATGTCCTCTTTCCGCTCCTTGAGTTCAGGCAGCCGGATGCTCACAACGTTCAGCCTGTAGAGAAGGTCATCGCGAAAGCGGCCGGCTTTGACCTCATTCTGAAGGTTCTTGTTTGTGGCTGAAACGACCCGAACGTCGACTTTTCTTGGCGTCGTGCCGCCGACCCTCCGGAACTCGCCCGTTTCCAGAAAACGCAGCAGTTTGGGCTGGGTCAACGTGCTGATATCACCAACCTCGTCCAAAAACAAGGTTCCTCCATTGGCTACTTCTACGAGCCCTTCCTTTGTCCTGAAGGCACTCGTGAAGGCTCCCTTTTCGTGTCCAAACAATTCACTTTCAAGAAGCTGGTCGGGCATTGCGGCACAATTGACTGCAACAAAGGGCTGATCCTTACGGGGGCTGTGTTGATGGATCATCTGGGCAAACAACTCCTTGCCAGTTCCGCTCCCGCCCTGGATGAGCACAAACGTGTCGCTGGCGGCGACCTTCACGGCGTTGGCAATCACCGCTTGAAAAGGCCTGCTCTCGCCTACGGGGAAATTCGCGCGGCCGCTCTGACTGACCTCACGCTCGATAATGAGCTGACGATGCTCGAGGGCGCGCCTGACCGTCGCGAACAACTGGTCGACATCATAAGGCTTGCTGACAAAATCGTACGCACCAAGCTTGATAGTCTCTATGGCGATCTTCACGTCGACGACGTTCGTTAGCATAATTACCTGTGTGGAAGGCGAATGCTCTTTGACATGCTTCAGCACTTCCATCCCGCTCACGCGGGGCATTTTCACATCGAGGAGAACGATATCATAGAGGCGGGACTGGATGAGGTTGATGGCCTCGGCTCCGTTCAGAGCCGTGTCGACTTCATATGCGTTCAACTCTTCGAATTCGGTTTTGAGGAGGTAGGTGATCGACTCTTCATCATCGACAATCAGAACGTGAAACTTTTTTGCCATACGGCAGGCTCCTGACTGAAGATGTTAAGCGGTCGTCAGCACGCGCTCTACGGTGGTGAGCAAGTCAACGAGATCGTAGGGTTTACTGACAAAATCTTCGGCACCCAGCTTCTTTGATTCGATGGCATTTTTCAGGTCGGCGAAACCCGTGAGCATGATGACCTTCGTTTTCGGATGTTTTTCCTTGACAAACCTCAAAACCTCGAATCCGTCCACATTCGGCATCTTGATGTCGAGCAAGATCAGGTCAAACGCCGATTTTCCCAGAATATTGATTGCCTCCTGGCCATCCGCTGCAGTTCCAACCTGATAACCCTCCCCTTCCAACTCAGCGCTCAACACTGTCCTCAACGCATCTTCGTCGTCGACAACGAGGATTTTATTCTTGACGGGCATAACGCTGTTCTCCACGGAGAAATGTGTACATCGATTGCAAAACTGCGAACGTTAGCTCGCAGATAATAGAGAAATTCCCTTTGAAATGCAACCTTCGTGTAGTTCTTACCGGGAATCAGAAATCTTTACTTGTCATCTGTTTGAAAGTTACACGGAGAAACCTTACTTTTCATCAGCCTTATGAGTTACCCGGAATCACAAGAACCTCTCGCGGTGCTTCTTGTTGAAGACGACCCGAACTACGTTAAGGTTGTTCAGTACCAACTAAAGAAGGATCCCTCCAGAGAGTTTCACCTCACGTGGAAAGAATCCGTCGAAGAAGCTCTTGCAGAGCTCAAGAGCGGGTCAAAATTTGATGTGATCCTGACTGACTATAGTTTTCCAACGTCTAACGGCCTGGAATTCTGCCTCCAATTGAATGAGATGGGGAATCAAATACCCATTGCATTCATTACCGCAACTCGTGATATCAAGCTGGCAATCGAGGCCATGAAGCTAGGAGTCGAAGACTTTCTCCTGAAAGAGGACATTGGCGAGTCGCATTTGGCGCGCGCTATTGCCAACCTCGTCGAGCGGGTTGGGCTGCGCAGGCAAATGCACGCGGTGGAGAAGAGAATGTCGATCGCCGAGAATCGGGCGCAGGCCATCAGGGAGCTTGTTGTGACCGTGTGCCACGAGTTTAACAATCCTCTGGCAGCGATCAAGATCAGCTCGGATTTGATCCAAAGACAGGCGTTGTCGAACGAGGACAGGGTTTTGATGAAACAGCTGGACAAAAATCTTGAGAGAATCGAAACCGAAATCAAACGGCTTCGGGATGTGACGTTCGAGAAAATCGATTTCCATAGCGAAGAAGTAACGAGAAGGGCTTCTCCGAGTGGCAATTCTTGACCTTGCTTCTCTACACTTTTTTTCTTATACTATTTTCATGAATTTTTCTTACAATGCCGGTGATGGTGATACAAAACGAGATGCACGTCCTTAAGAGACCCGCTGAACGAATTTCACGATCTTTAACACCATAGAGTTCCAAAAAAGTGTCCCGCCAGAAAAGCGGGACACTTTTTTTTGTCTATGCCCGAATGAATGTCCAGGACGTCGCAAAAATCATTGAATCATGGGCCCCGCGATGGGTCGCCTGGGAACGAGACAATGTCGGACTCCAGGTGGGAGACCCAGCCAGGAAGGTTTCAAGGATCCTCGTCGCCCTTGACGTTACGGAAGACGTCGTTCAAGAGGCTTTTGAAAGAAAAGCGGATTTGATCGTTTCCCATCACCCGCTGTTTTTCCGGCCTCCGCTGAGCATTACGGCTTCGGACATTGTCGGAAGACTTGTTCTTAAGCTTGCTGAAAAACGAATCGCAATTTACTCTGCGCATACGAACCTGGATTTTACAAAGGATGGTGTCAGCTACGCGCTTGCAAAGGCGCTAGGACTCACGAACATACGGTTCCTGGCCCCGCTGGAAAGATTGCTCTCAAAGATCGTTGTTTTCGTGCCGGAGGAATTCGCCGACAGAGTATTCGCCGCAATGTCGGCGGCGGGAGCTGGCATAATCGGAGAATACGAACAGTGCTCGTTCAGGAGCCGGGGGACCGGAACATTTCGGGGATCTTCGAAATCCAGCCCGTTCCTCGGCAAATCTGGTCGATTTGAAGCAGCCGAGGAAACGCGTCTGGAAATGGTCGTACCCCGCGCGCAAGTAAAGACCGTAGTGGAATCGATGAAAACCGTTCACCCGTACGATGAAATTGCCTATGACATTTACCAGGTGGACAATCTCAGTGCGAATTTCGGGTCCGGTGCAATCGGTGAATTACCGAAAGCCCAATCTCTCCGAACGTTCCTTGAAAGAGCGAAAAAAACGTTGCAGGCAAAATCCTTGCGGGTTGCCGGGGACCTGAGGAATCGCGTGAAGAAAGTAGCAGTGTGTGGGGGGAGCGGGAGCGACCTTCTCCCGGCTGCGCAGCGCGCTAACGCAGATGTGTATCTCACAGCCGACGTTCGCTATCACACATTCCATGCAGCCGAGGATTCCCTTGCCCTTGTCGATGCCGGACATTGGGAAACAGAGCATGTCATTCTCCAACCTCTTGCAGATCGCCTGCGTGAATCTGCGCACCGAAATGGCAAGTCGATTCACGTTTTCGTTACAAAGTTGTCAACAAACCCAATACACTACATGTAGGTTCAAGGAGATGAGTTGGAAAACAAGTTAAAGCTGTTGTATGCGCTGCAGCAGGTCGATTCGAGCCTCGATGAGCTGCAAGAAATGAAGGGAGATTTACCGCGTCTGGTGGCGGACCTCGAAAACCAGATTGAACAAAAGAAGACCCTTCGCCTGGATCTCGAAAACACAGTCAAACAGTCGATCGTCAAACGTGATGAAACAGACACCGAGATCATTTCTCTCAAGGAAAAAATTGAAAAATACAAGACTCAACAGTTCCAGGTAAAAACCAATAAACAATATGATGCCCTTGCTCGCGAAATAGACCATGCTCAGGAGTCGATCACCAAGCTGTCGAAGGAAATGGAGACATTAGAAGGACGGGCAAGTCTTGCAAAAGAGGACGCTGTCAAGCTGCTGCCCGAAATCGAATCGCTCGACGCCGAACTCGCTGAAAAGAAGGCTGAACTGGACGAAGTGAATAAGGAACATGAGGAAGAGGAGCTCAAGTTGAGACACGAGCGCGACAAGCTAGTGGTGCGCCTGCAAAAAGCGGACATCCAGTTTTACGAAAGAATCCGCAAGGCAAAAGGGGGAAAAGCCGTCGTCGCTGTGAAACGAAACGCATGCGGCGGCTGTTATAATCGTGTACCACCTCAGACCGTCCTTGAGCTGAGGAAGAATTCCAGAATCATCACCTGCGAACGGTGCGGACGTGTCCTTGTCTCCGATGAAATCGTCGAAACGTACAGCGACGTTTCATGACCGTCCACGCTTTTACCGACGGGGCCTCACGGGGAAATCCGGGTGAAGCGGGCATCGGCGTCGTTCTAAAAGACGAAAAGGGAAAAAAGATTTCAAGTGTTTTCGGATTTGTTGGATCAACGACCAATAATGTTGCAGAATACAAGGCGCTCATTGTCTGTCTCAAGCTTGCAGTATCAATGAAGTGTGATAGCCTCGTTGTCCATTCGGATAGCGAGCTTATGGTCCGGCAGGTAAAAGGCGAATACAAGGTGAAAGACCCGGAAATTCGAAAACATTTTCAGGATGTTTTTGCGCTCCTGGAAAAAGCTCCATACGAGTTTGAAATATTGCACATTGCGCGCGATGACAACGCTGAGGCCGATCGATTGGCAAACCTCGGCATTGAAACCAGACGCCCCTTAAAGGTTTAATTCACTCGTTGTACGTTTTCCTCTGACATCCGACGATGAATGAAATACGGAAGCAGGGGAAGTTGTCAGGCAGCCGCTCCGGTCGCAAGGCCGGGGAGGAAAGTCCGAACACCGAAGGGCAGGATGCCCTGCGTTAAGGAGGGGTCTCACGGGCCACATCCCGTGGGAACGGATAGTGTCACAGAAAACAGACTTCTGGATGTCTTCTCGCGAGGGCATCAAGAAAAGGTGAAAAGGTGGTGTAAGAGACCACCGCTTCGACAGCAATGTCGAAGGCACGACAAACCCCGTCCGGTGCAAGACCATGTAG
>JACQPT010000168.1 GCA_016207415.1 Ignavibacteriales bacterium | reverse complement strand
CGCTGTATGTGCAGAAGATGCAGGGAATTCTCCAGTCGTCTAAAGATCGGCTCTCGACAGCCAGGGAAATCATGAATCATCTCCAGGCTCATCTGGGGTCGACCCTGGAGGCTACGACGTTTATCACCGCGGTGGCGGCTGTGTTCGACAGACGACGGTCAACTGTCGAGGTTGCGCGCGCCGGACATTTGCCTCTTCTTGTACGACGGGGAAGAAGAATTCAAGAGGTGAAACCGCCTGGGGTGTGGCTGGGAAAAGCTGAAATGAAAGCGTTTGAGGGGATGATGCAGCCGGTTTCTCTTGATGTAAAGAACGGCGACGCGCTGCTCTTCTTTACAGACGGGATTGTCGAAACATCTAATGCGCAGAAGAGGGAGTTCGGGCTCCCGCGGCTGAAGAAAACTTTCTCGACAAGCAATGGAACCGCAAAGTCCATTGTCTCGAAATGTTTTAAGGCTGTTGGAGCTTTTTCACATTATTCGCCCGTACTCGATGACAAAACCTTTGTTGCGGTAAGAGTGCAATCATTGTGAAAGGAAACCCATGAACCGCATTCTCGTGATTGAAGACGACAAGGCAATTGTTCGCGGTTTGGCCGACAACCTGAAGAAAGAGAACTTCGAGGTCCATTCATCGAACAACGGCGCGCAGGGATACGAATTGGCAAAGAAAGAAAAATTCGAGCTCATTCTGCTCGACGTCAAGCTGCCGGGGATGAACGGTTATGACATCTGCAAGAATCTGCGTGCGGGAGGAGTTCAAACACCCATCCTCATTCTCACCGTCAAAGGCGAGGAGCTCGACAAAGTCCTTGGACTTGAACTCGGCGCCGATGATTACATGACAAAGCCGTTCAGTGTGCGTGAGCTGGTGGCGCGCATCCACGCCATCCTACGCCGCCAATCGGTTGTCGTCACAGAGCTCACCGAACTTGCATTCAGCGATGTCTACGTGGATTTCAAAAAACAGGAAGCCACGAAAGGCAAGAAAGAGCTAAAAATGAGCGCCAAAGAATTTCACCTCCTCAAGTACTTTGCCGAGCGGGAGGGCGAGGTGATAACCCGCGATAAGCTGCTGTCGGATGTCTGGGGATACGAAGCCACACCTACCACAAGAACGGTGGACAACTACATTCTGGCTCTTCGAAAGAAGATTGAATCCGATCCGGCCGATCCAAGGCATCTAATCACCGTCCATACGGCCGGATACAAGTTTCAACGGTAGACCTGAGAATCAATTGAAGCCTGGGAACGCGCAAACGGCATGAATGCGTCAACAAGGGCATTAGTTGTCGTCACGATACTCCTTGCGTGCGTGAGCGGGAGCTTGTTCGGTCAGAGGAATGATCGCGGTCCATTTATTCCGGGCGAAGTGCTGCGATTCAAAGTTCGGTGGGGTTTCATCAGGCTTGGGTCGATCGTCTTGAAACAAGCTATCGAGAATCAGAAAGACACCTCACAGCATGTCATCACCTTATCGGGCGAATCAAGTCCGTTGCTCAAGATTATTGACGCGGCGTTCAATAATCGTGCAATTGTTTCACCGCGCTCGTTGGTGAGCTATGAGTACACATCCGAAATAGGGAGGAAGAAACATCTGAAGATTTCGCAAAAGCTTCACCGTAGAAGCGGCGCGATGGACGTGCTTGAGGTGCGCGACGGTAAACAAGTTGTTAAGACAAGAATCGAGGGAGGTGCGTCTTTATTCAACGACCTCAGTTTCTTGATGTATGTGAGAACCCACGCGGGTTCGGGTCGGGAAGTCCTGTTACCCTCGATCTATAAGGATTCCGTTATTACAACGCGAGTAAACCTCTCGAAAGAAATAACCCGGCTGAGTCTTGCGCCCTTCCCACAGCCCGTCCGGGCCTACCCATTTGAGGCACGAGCCAACTGGACGAACCAGGAAATTGCCGGCTTCAAAGGCGAATTCCGGGGATATGTCAGCGCGGAGCCGGGAGCGATGTTGCTTAAGCTGGAGGCTAAAGTATTGATTGGCTCTATCGTGCTTGAGTTGGAGTCGTTTGAAAATCCTTCCCTGGCGCGGCCGACGGCAAGGTAATCTCCTATCGAAGTGCAAATGCGTTCGTTACGAAAAGCTGGTGCTAAGCCAATTCAATGTTCTTGTGGTTCATAACCGCCAACGGTTTTGATTGAGTCCCCTCCGTAGCGATGGCTCGAGGGTTGGCGAGAGTGGATACACTAACAGCCTATTCGCTGCAGGGGTGTGTGTCTTTTTTCTGTCAGAATTTCACCAATGAATTTAGTAAAAGAACACACCCCTCTGCTCCCCTCTCACACCACACAGGCCATCGCCAGAGAGGGGACGTTTCAGGCAAGAATGTTTCACCTCCGAGCTGCTCCCAGGCAGACCGAAGGAACAAAAGAATATCGTTTTTTTCGAATGGCATCGGGCCTATGCACTGACGTGCAGGTTTCTCTTTATCTCTCCAAGACCACGGCTCCATGTTACCTCACTGCGTAGTTCAGCTCTCCTGAGCCTAATTTAGTCCCTCAGTTACCACTTCAGTTTATCGTTTTCGTCTTCAAACGCGCTTATCTATTCCAAGCTCAATTTGGAATCAACAATCGTTTTACTTCTTGTTGACAACTCCGTGACAACTCCCAGCCGTGATTCACGCATAATGGTTCTAAGAATTCTAGCGAAATCACTGGGAGGCGTAATGAGACACAGATGCATACGGAGTTCAGGAATCCAAAGTCTTCTTGAAAAACTTGATGGGGATTGGTGGAGAATCGGCATTCTTTGGCTTTTGGCGATGTTGATTCGCTACGGACTTGCGACCTGTGCTGTGGTTTGCTTTGTCAACACTATGTCCGCTCAGGTTGGGACGTTTGGCCACGATCGGTTCCTGGATGGTGAAGTCCTGACCTACAAGGTCAAATGGAGTTTCTTCCGGCTTGGAACGGTTGTCATCCGGCAAACGCAAATAGACTCCGCTGATCCGACCCGGTTTCTGGTCAGCATGGACGTGCAATCAGCGCAAGGGCTACCGTTCATCGATCTTCATTTTATCAACCAATCCGTGGTCTCTCTCGTGAATCCTGGAATGTCGGTAGAAAGAATAATTACCGGGAAGGATGGACAGGACCGCACAACATATGCGTTCGACTCGAGGACCGGCACGATCATGATGTCGGACAGTTCGAACGGAAGGCTTGTTCGGGCCGAGAGCGTTTTTGCAGACTGTCCCTGCTATGATGCCCTCAGTCTTTTCATGTATGCGAGACGATATGCTGACCACGATACATCGGTCATTCTCCCGACAGTAAACGACTTCGACGTGAAATCTACGGAAATCCGGTTCACTGGTGAGGTCGAGGAGGTCGACGTTGACGCATTGCCGGATTTCTCACGAGCGCGCAAATTTGACGGAAATGCGCTGTGGGTGGGAAAATCGTTTGCGGGCATGAAAGGGCCTTTTCGAGGCTGGGTCAGCGATGACGAAGCGGCCGTTCCGCTCAGAGCAGAAATTGAAATCTTTCTCGGTTCGATTGTTATGGAGCTTGAATCTTATCGAAGAAAAGGCTGGAAGACATGTTCAGATTCACGACAGGCAGCCACTCACTAAGACATTAAAAAAGGATTGATTATGCGAATTCTCGTAACGGGAGGAACCGGATACATTGGATCCAAACTTGTAGAACGACTTGTGCAACAAGGTGAACGAGTTAACGTTCTTGGTTTTCCAGCCGATCAAGAATTTTCCTTTCCACTCGAGCAAGTGTGTTTTTTTGTGGGGGACGTGCTGAACCAGTCATTACTCGACCGCGCCATGCAGCGTTGTGACCGGGTATTCCATCTTGCGGCGTATGCGCGCAACTGGTCGAAAGATGTAAAGACATTCTTCCGGGTCAATGTTGACGGAACCCGCGCCGTTCTTGATACTGCCATAAAGAACAATATCCGGAAGGTCGTATGCACTTCCACCAATCTCACCTTTGGCCCGTCCAACGGCAAAGCAGTCGATGAGTCGGCAAAACGGCAACCGGTATTCTACACACCGTACGAGCGCTCAAAATTCATCGCTGAACAACTCGTGCGCTCCTATGTTCGGAAGGGTCTGCACGTGGTCATGGTCAATCCAACGAGAGTGTTTGGTCCCGGTGCGCTTGTCGAGTCCAATGCTGTCACAAAAATGATGAAATGGTACACGGAGGGCAAATGGAGACTCATCCTTGGTGACGGGCGCGCCGTGGGCAATTATGTTTTTGTGGACGATGTTGTCCAGGGCCATCTTCTTGCTATGGAATACGGAAAAGCCGGAGAAAACTACATCCTCGGTGGAGAGAATCTTTCCTTCAATGAATTCTTTGCAACCCTTGCTGAGCTGTCGGGAAAGCGGCGCATGATCCATTTGTCTGCTGCACTCGCCATGGTCTATGCGAGGTTCGAGCGGTTCCTTGCGCAACGTTTTAGTCACCACCCCGTTATCTCGCCGGGCTGGGCGCAAACATTCCTTGCGAATTGGGCAAACTCAACAACAAAAGCCGAGAGCGAACTTGGCTATCGTCCTACGCCTGCGAGGGAAGCTATGCGAAAAACACTTGAATGGCTGTCGTGTGCCTCCCCGGAGGTTGCGAAATGAAGACACTTCTCACCGGTGCGACAGGCTTTGTTGGCAGCCACCTTGGCGAGGCGCTCTCACGTTGCGGCGACCAACTACGTTGTCTCGTGCGAAACCGTCGAAAAGCCCTGGAGCAAATTCGATACAAGGCGGAGGTCATCGAGACGGATTTCTCGTCGCTTGAGGAGCTTGTGGAGGTCCTGGACGGAGTCGATCGCGTCTTTCACGTCGCCGGGACGACGAGAGCAATCGTAACGAAGGACTACTACACCGGAAACGTCGATGTCACCGAACGCCTTGTAGAGGCGTGCCGTCTCTCGGATGTTTCATTTAAGCGCTTTGTGTACGTCAGCAGTCTTGCCGCTATGGGACCCTCCGATGGGTCAGTACCGATTAGAGAGGATTGCCCCTATCATCCTGTTTCGCACTACGGTAGGAGTAAAATGCTGGGAGAGCGTGCGGTACTGAAGGCCCGAAGCTGGCTGCCGGTGACCATCGTCCGTCCGTCGGCAGTGTACGGGCCCCGCGAGCACGATATGGCGGAGTATGTGCGGTGTGTTCGTCGCGGTCTCATTCCACTTGTCGGTTACGCACCGAAATATCTCAACCTCGTCCATGTCAACGACCTTGTCGATGGAATCCTTGCGGCCGCAACACAAAACCGTGCCGTGGATCAAACTTATTTCATCGGAAGTGAAGAAAACTATTCTACGCGACACATCGGCGAGGTGGTCGCTGATGCCGCCGGAAGGCATTCATGCCCACTGAGGGTTCCGCAAGCTGTTGTGTTTGGAATTGCTGCGGCAGGCGAGGCATTTGGCAGGTTGTCACGGAGACCTGTCTTTTTTAATCTGGAGAAAGCAAAAGAGAGCGTTCATTCGTGGGCATGCTCCGTTGAAAAGGCGCGCGAGCAGCTTGCGTATGGTCAACGGGTGTCGCTGGCTGAGGGAATGCGAGTTATCTGCGCCATACAAGAGGAAGAAGAACGACGCTCGGCGCGCAATCATAATCTCTGGAAACTCCATGCAGCCGATCGAAAACTCAGTTGACCGCATCTGGCGAGCAACCGACCTGCTTTGTTATTTATTCGCAGCGACCCTCGTGGTTCTCGCCGCAGTCTTTCCCGAAAGAGTCACAAACCCTCACACCGTCATTCAGCAACTCTTGGTGGCAGCGCTTGTATTTTGGGGAACTAGCCGTTTGGCAAACGGGATAGGTGCTTCGCTGGTCCTCGTCTTGCTGCAGACCGGGCGTGTCGTCGGGTTGTCGTCGTTTCTCTTTCAGCTGATGGCAAACTTTCAGCACCTCATCGTGGCAGACTGGATGGACCACAGCCTCCTTTCCGTCGAGCGCAGTATCACAGGAACAGAAACGAGCGTTTTTCTCCAGCGCTTAGCCAACCCTTTGGCGACAGAAGGGATGATGTTCGCGTACATCATGTACGTGCCGCTTTTACCCCTCGTTGCCTTCCTGTGCTATTGGTCGAAAGGTATTCGCGCCACAGGTGAATACCTCCTGAACCTCACACTCGCATTTTTCGCGTGCTATGTTGGCTTCATCCTTTACCCGCTTGCGAGCCCACTCTACCATCAACCGGAGGCGTACACCGTACCACTGCAGGGCGGATTGTTTACCTGGTGTGGAGAATGGATCCGACAGAACCAGCACTACGCCGGAGGCAGCCTTCCAAGCCCTCATTGTGCTGCAGCGACAGTGATGATTGTGATGCTGTACCGGCATAACAGGAAAGCCTTTTTCGTTCTTTTACCAACACTCCTCATGATTTATGTTGCCGCGGTCTACGGCCGATACCACTATGCCTGGGATGGAATTGCCGCCATTCTCTCTGCCAGCCTATCGGTCAAATGGAGCGGAAGGGTTGCTACAGCGTTCAAATTTTTTGAAGGCAAACCGTCTATCCTTCAACAGCTAACCGCAGTTCAAACCGATACAGAGGAAAGGAAGAAAAAATGGAATATGTCATGGTAATTCTCTTTGCAGTCGCAGTAGCAGCATTAACATTGGCTCGTTCCTTGAGACGATATCCTCGAGCGTTATAGGCCGATTTCGTGAATTCTTCAACAAATGTTTGACAGGTCTGTGACAACTTCTGAGGCGGATGCACGCAGAATATCTTAAGAGAGAGCAAATTTGACAGAACGATATGAAACGTAAAAGCGCTGTGAGATTGAGAAAGGGAAAGCCTCAGAATAACCTTAAAGGCAATTGGGGGAGAGTTATCCTCCTATGGTTCATTGTCTTGGTTCTCCGTAATGGCCTTTTCAATATCTGCTTTTTTTTCACGGAGAACGTAATCGCCCAGGAATTGTCCGTTCAACAGGAGAAAGAGAAGTGAGAAATTTATGGTTCCCTTGGCACTTTGAGCAAGGCGGAAATTGAAGTGAGCCACTTCGTTTCGATTAAACAATCCATCGGCGTTCTCGCGACCTATATAGGCCATCGACTCGCGTACGG
>JACQPT010000167.1 GCA_016207415.1 Ignavibacteriales bacterium | reverse complement strand
TTTCTCAACATCTGACAGGAAAATAGCATGAACATCGTTCGCCATATTCTAGCCTTTCTCTTTTTAGCTGCATTTCTTTCCACGGTTTCCGCACAACAAACAAACGACGCGAAAACAAATGACGCGCTTGTCGCCAAAGCCCGCGCGATTCACGAGCGCGTCATTGCACTCGACACTCACAACGACATCTCCTTCAATTTTGCGACAGAAAAGGATGACCCCGGAAAAGTCGAAAATACGCGACAAGTAACCCTTCCGAAAATGAGGGAAGGCGGCCTGAAGGTGGGCTTCTTTATCGTCTACGTCGGGCAAGGAGACCGGACGCCAGCTGGATACGACACGGCCTATGCCATGGCCATCAACAAATTCAATGCGATTCATAGGATGGCAGAACAGATGTACCCTGACCAGATTGAAATCGCCTACACCGCGGACGATGTCACAAGAATTGTCAAAATTGGAAAACTTGTTGCTTGCATTGGCATCGAGAACGGCTGGCCGATAGGGAAGGACCTGAAAAAGGTCAAGGAATTCCACGACCGCGGCGGGCGCTACATCACGCTGGCCCACAACCGCCATAACGACATCTGTGACTCCGCAAACCCTGGCGAAGGCGAAGCAGAAGAAGAACATGGCGGCGTGAGCGAATTCGGCAAGCAGGTTATAGCAGAGATGAATCGGATAGGCATCATGGTTGATATTTCGCACATCTCAAAAAAATCGGCGCTCGATGCGATCAAACACTCCAAAGCGCCTGTGATCGCCTCGCATTCGGGTGCTCGTGCAGTCAATGACAATGCGCGCAACCTCGACGACGAAACACTCCTTGCGCTCAAAAAGAATGGCGGAGTTGTTCAATGCGTGGCGTTGGGAGAGTTCGTGAAATCGAGGCCAGTTCCGCCGGAGCGTCAGGAAGCCATTGCAGCACTGCGAAAAGAATTCGGCCTGCCCGAAGGCCGGGGAGGCATGCGTCGCGCGTTTCAGACTCTCAGCGAGGACCAAATCGCGAGGTTCCGCGAGCGTATGAGGGAAATCGATGCCAGGTTTCCCATGGAACCTGTGACGGTGGCGGATTTCGCTAATCACATCGATCATGCAGTGAAGCTCATCGGCGCTGACCATGTCGGCATCAGCTCTGATTTCGACGGCGGCGGGGGAATTCAGGGCTGGAACAATGCGGCTGAGACGTTCAATGTCACAATTGAGCTTGTTCGTCGAGGGTATTCAGAGAACGACATTGCGAAACTCTGGGGCGGGAACCTGCTGCGTGTATGGAAGGTCGTCGAGAAAACGGCCGCACAGCTTCAAAAGAAGATGTGAGCGCAGGCCTCTCCAATGCCCCGAGAAATCTCGGCGGGAGCAATCATCGTCCGAAAGACTCCTGACGATTACAAGTATTTGCTTTTGCACTACGAGCTTGGACACTGGGAGTTTGCGAAGGGCCACATCGAGCCGGGCGAAGATGAACGGGAAACAGTACGTCGAGAAGTTGCGGAGGAGACCGGAATAACGGACTTGACCTTCGTCGAAGGATTCCATGAAACGATCAGGTATTTCTTTAGATGGAAAGAGAGCAGGATCTTCAAAATTGTCGTGTTCCTTCTCGTCGAGACTTTTCAGGAAGTTGTAAAACTTTCGGACGAACATATTGGATTCGAATGGCTCTCCTATGAGGATGCGATGAAACGTCTGAAATTCAAAAACAGCAAATCGATTCTCGAAAAAGCCAACGAATTACTGCTGAGGCGCAGGTAGCTTGTTTTTCTAACTCCAGGACATTACTTTCGCAAGGTTTGACAGGAGGACTCATGGACAGATATCTCATCATATCCCCGCATACCGGAGAGGATTGCACGAAGATTATCAAACAGGTGGAGGCGATGGGTTACATCACGCATTTTGACTGGGGCTGCAAAGACGGCGACCACACGGGTTGGGCAATCATTGAAGCTGACAACAAAGCGGAAGCTTTACTTTCCGTTCCTTCTTCTCATCGTCACACCGCCCGCGCGGTAAAGCTCGTGAAGTTCACTCCGAAGGATATAGAACATCAATAGCACGTGAGATCCCGGAAATCGCGTTTGTCGTTTGATTGAGATTTCGGGATCTGCCTGCTTCCTACGTAATCGACTGCACCTTCCAAAAGCCGTAGCCCATTACAAGCCATCCCGCAAGGAATGCAAGACCGCCAATCGGCGTAACAGGACCAATCCACTTCATGTTTGTCAACGCGAGCGCGTAAAGGCTGCCGGAAAACAGGACTATTCCGGCAACAAACAGCCAGCCCGCAATCGCAAACTGACGGCGGGCATAAATCCCGAGAGCGTAGCCGACAACGAACAACGCCAGCGAGTGATACATCTGGTAACGGATGCCGGTCTCAAATGCGGAGAGCATCTCCGGTGAAATTTGCGACTTCAACGAGTGCGCGCCGAAAGCGCCAAGTACAACAGCGAGCAATCCGCCGGCAGAGCCTAGGAGAAAGAATGTTTTGGATTTCATGACTTCCTGTGCACTATGGTCGTAGAAGCCTGATTTGTGGGCATAACAACGAGTTGTGCAATTTGCACGTGAGCGGGCTGTGTTGCACAAAAGACGACAGCATCCGCAACGTCTTCTGGCTTAAGCGGTTGAAACCCCTGGTATATCGGCTTGGCACGTTCAGCATCCCCGCGGTAGCGAACCAGGCTAAACTCCGTTTCCACCAAACCGGGGTCAACTGAGCAAACACGGATCGAGGTGTCCACGAGTTCCATTCTCAGACCATCGGTCAGCGAGTCGACCGCAGCTTTTGTCGCTGAATAGACGTTCCCTTTGGGATAGGGCTGAAAGCCTGCAATCGAGCCGATGTTGATAACCATGCCGCTGTTGCGTTTGACCATGCCCGGCAGCACTGCGCGCGTCACATACAGCAAACCTTTGATGTTTGTGTCGATCATCTCTTCCCAGTCGTCAACCTTCGCCTCGTGAACTTTGTCGAGTCCCCGACTCAGCCCTGCGTTGTTCACGAGCACGTTGATATCCTTCCATTCAGACGGAAGGCTGTGGATGACCTTTTCCACCTTCGCATTGTTACGAACATCAAGTTCGAGCACGAGAGAGTTGGTCTGATATTTTTTTTTGAGGTCTTTTGCTAATTCCTCAAGCCGATTCCTTCGACGTGCAGCCACAATCAGTTTAGCACCTTGCTCGGCAAATTTTGCCGCGCAGGCGAGTCCAATGCCGCTGCTGGCGCCGGTGATGAGGACGATTTTATTTTTCAATGATTCGATAGACATTGGGACCGATTCGGTGTTCGTTTCCGCGTGCAAGCTGACCCCACTTTTCAAGAAAGGGAGTCAGCATTAAACGGAAAACCAATGAATCAACTTCGACCTCCAAGGATTTTCCATGCATCGACCACTTCATCCTGCTGAACGACATAATATTTCTGGAAATGCGGAACCGTCAGGCATGAATGGTTTTCCAGAATCCTCACCCGGTCTCCAACCTTGAACTTTCCCTCGATTTCTTCAATTCCATGAGCAATCACTTTGCCGTGTTCCTGGGAAAGTCCGCGTACGTGTACGTGCGCGTGCAGGCGTTTGCGCTCGTAGTTTTCGTAAATTGTGCCCATGTCCATGTCGTTTTTTATGTGCGTCGGGCCGAGGTCCTTGGAAAGCGCAAGTGCGCCGGCATCTGTGACGAAATGCGCCGCTCCCGGCTGATGAGAGATCACACTTGCCAGCACGGTGACGGCACAGTCTTCTGCACCGCACACGCCGAGGGCTACCATGGTATAATCATGAAAGCAATAATTGCCCGGACGAATTTCGTCGATACCGTCGAGATTGTCCACAACAGACATGGAGGGCGTTGAGCCGATGCTGATGGCGGGCACGGGGATTCGCTTCGCCCGCATCCGCTCGGCAAACACAAGCATCACATCGCGCTCCTGGTGAGCAACCTTCAGAATTCCTTCTCTTGTTTTTGCGTGGTAGGAGTGCCCGGCGTGAGTGAGAATGCCATCAAACGCTAAAACCTTCGACTCTGCGAGAGATTCCGTGAGCTCTTCGGCGAGTTTCGAATTCGGATCAACACCGGCACGGTGATTCCCGCAGTCGACTTTGAGCCAGACGTGGATTTTGCTTCCGTTCGTCCGGGCAATTTTCTCGAGATGCCCTTTTGCCTCCTTGCTGTCAATGAGAACTCGCAGCGTGACCTTCTCCGCAAGCTCCGCCATTTTGATTGCGTAGACCGGCGGAAGGGGAAATGCCCATGTGATGTCGTCAAACCCGTTTGCTGCAAATTGCTCTGCTTCGTAAAATGTTGAAACCGTTATTCCTTTTGCGCCCAGCGTAACCTGTTTTTTGCCGACTTCAATGCATTTGTGCGTTTTGATGTGGGGGCGAAGAGCAACCTTAAACTTTTCCGCCCGATCCTGCATGTGTCGGAGGTTGCGTTGAAGGATGTCAAGGTCTAGCAAAAGTGCGGGCGTGGGGAGTTGGCTGATGTGCATTGGTCAAGTATTCCGTGAGCGAAGTCAGAATTCAATCAAGCGTGTGAGGGTTTCCTTCAATCGATTCTTTGCCAAAAACTGTTTTTCCAATTCCGTGTTGAACGGCACGGGCATATCGAATGAACCAAGCCTCATCACGGGTGCGTCAAGATAATGAAAACAATGTTCACCAATCGAGGAAGCGATTTCAGCTCCGAAGCCGCCCGTGAGCGTGTCCTCGTGCAACACAAGACATTTTCCTGTTTTCTCAGCGGAGGCAAAAACCATTTCTTCGTCCCACGGAAGCAGTGTTCGTAAGTCGATAATTTCGATGCTTTTCTCCGGGAATTCGGCAGAAGCTTCCCTCGCCCAATGCACCGCCCATCCGTACGTTATGATAGAGGCGTCATTTCCTTCATGAGCAATTCGAGCCTTCCCAATTGGAAGATTGTAGTAATCATCGGGCACGAGGCCTTCAACACTGCGATACAGGTATTTGTGTTCGAAGTACAAAACCGGATTCGGATCCAGCAGACT
>JACQPT010000170.1 GCA_016207415.1 Ignavibacteriales bacterium | reverse complement strand
CGACGTACTATTGGCGCGTAAACGCGGCTAATAGTGCAGGGATGAGCCCCTATTCATCGGTCCGACGATTTACGACGTTGGCGCCCCCGTCACCGCCCTTGCTCTATGCGCCTGCTGATGGCGCAACAGGAGTTTCGAGAAATCCAACAGTACGATGGTATCGATCAACAAGCGCTCTGACGTTTCGCGTCCAAGTATCAACGAATGAAACATTCTCGTCAACTTTAGTTGATTCGTCTGCAATTACCGATAGTTCTTTAGCTTTGGCCAATCTCGGTGTCAATACAACATATTTCTGGCGTGTGAATGCAAGTAATAGCGCAGGCTCGAGCCAATTTTCGGCGACTCGACAGTTCTTGACTATCGCTCCTCCGCCGGCTCCAATTCTCTTCACACCAGCAGATAGTGCAACTAATATCGCACGTAATGTAGCGCTTCGATGGTACCGTGCGACTTTGGCAACATCCTATCAGTTGCAGCTATCCATTGTTTCTGACTTCACGACGACTCTCAGAGATTCGGCAGGACTGCTGGATTCGCTATTCGTGCCCGCGAACCTCTTAGCGAATACAACTTATTTTTGGAGAGTCAATGCCGCCAATGAGGCTGGGACAAGCGCATACTCTTTGACGAGGCGTTTTACCACTGGAACTTCAACATCAGTTTCAACGACAGACGCGACTCCGTATGAATTTCGCTTACTCCAAAACTATCCAAATCCATTCAACCCCAGCACGACGATTGAATATCAGGTTCCGAATCAAACGCACGTTGTTCTCAGCGTCTACAATGTTCTCGGTGAATTGCTTAATACGATCGTCGACCGTGAGCAGGAGGCGGGATCCTACAGGGTAACGTGGCAGCCGAATCTTCCAACAGGCATATATTTGTACCGCATGCAGGCAGGCGATTTTGTGCAGGTGAGGAAACTCGTACTTGTGAAATAGCTTTCACGCGGGGGCGATCGATGAATCGCCCCCTCAGCTCAACTTTTCTCTCAACACTTTCTTCACATCCGGCCACTCCGTGTCAATAATGCTGTAGTACACCGAATGCCGGATTCTTCCCGAAGACGTGACCATATGCTTCCGAAACGTCCCTTCTTCTTTTGCGCCAATACGCACCAAGGCCTTTCTGGAAGGAGCATTCGTCGAATCCGTTTTGAACTCGACCCGCATGCACCCGAGTCGTTCGAACGCATGTTCTAACAGTAGGTACTTGCACTCCGTATTCACAGCGGTCCGCTGCCAGGGACGAGCAACCCACGTCCAACCGATTTCAACGCGCTTGTTTTCACGGTCGATGTTTCCATATCTCGTACTTCCCATCGCTCTTCCTGAGGATTTCTCCATGATCGCGAATGGCAAAGCACTTCCCTCCTTTTGTGCTTGCAGTGCCGATTCGATGTAGCGCTCCATGTCGCCGCGATTCCGAATTAACGTGAGTGTATAAAGCCATAAATCTTCGTCTGTCCCCACTGCATAGAGTCCGTCAAGATGATCCATGGAAAGGGGCTCGAGTCGGACGTGTTTTCCTTCGAGGGTGATCGGCCTGATGTTCATAATGTCTGGAGTGCTCCCAAGGGATCTCACGTCCAACAACATGCGATCATTCATTCATCCAAGAATCCATCGTCACATCGCTCAAAACACAAGCCGTTAGCTCGATTATTTCTCCGCAGATGACGTATGGTCATGGGTAATCTTCCATTCTTCACCTTTCTTTTCCACAATCAACGTAAACCTCCCCCACGGACTGTCTTTTGACCTTCGCAGCCGCCACTCTCCCATAACTACAGCCGAGGTTTGAGAAAGCATTCGAATATTCAAATCGCTAAACTCCAGCTTCCCCATGAGTTCTTCAGAGCTGTAGTTTTTCCTGTACCGTTCCATTACTTGTTTGTATCCTTTGGTGAGATGACCGCCACTATTGAAAGCGGTGCTGTCGGAATTCCAGTAACCCCTCATGTATCCTTCAATGTCGCCACGATTCCAGGCTTCAACTTGATCCGCCAGGACATTCTTGATTCTTTCCGAATCAGTTTGGGCCTTGGACTTCCAAGAACACACAAGAATGATGAGGACTGCCATAAGTGTTCGCACGTTGGAATCCTTATGCAGGTTGCGTGGTTTTTTTCTTTCCAAAGATTGCGAACCCAAGCAGCCCGCCCAACATGCCGAATATCGGCAGGATGATGACGCCAAACAAGAAATCCTTCAGGACTTCGTAAAGTGTCAACGGTTTGTTGATTTCCCTTTCCAGTTGATCCAGCAGGTCGTCATATATGCCGGAAGGGATCGAACCTTGCTCTTCCAGCCGCTGCAGGACCTTCTCGATAATATCTCTTGTGAGTTCAGCTCCAATTGGGCCGAAAATCAGGTGAATGAGATTGCCGATTAACGTTGCCACGACAGCACCTGCAATGCCGGCTAAGAGGCCAGTGATAAGAGCGTCCGAAGATTCGAATGGAGGCATTCCTTCAACAAATTCCTCGCGGTAAAGGTAGGATGCCAGGATACCTCCCAACAGAATCCCCGCGCAACAGCAACAATTGATCATATTCACAAATGGAATTCCCCACAGACCTCCAATGACGAGCCCTCCGAGGAGAACTGCGCGTTGCTTATTGGGTTTTTCAGGCATACAGGCCTCCTGCTTTGTGCAATGACATTCTGATGTGAACGACTGCTTCCAATAATGGAGGTACGATGTACAGCGGCAGAATTGCCCCAGCGAGAACTCCTGTAATCAACCTTGCCATCACGGGACTTGATTGAATACCTGCGTTGTACGAGAGGACGTCAATAATCATAGGAGCAAGAGCAAGAAACAACCATTGAATCGACGGCGTGCGAAGTCTCTCTGGTGAAGTGACAAAGAGGATAAAGATCAGGGTCGCGAGGAATCCAAAATAGATGGATGAGCAACGGACGCAGACTCCCAGCTTCTGTCCGGCAATATGGAAGGAACGGGCCTCGATCTGGTGACAGATCTTGGAAAACCCTTCGTACAACAGAGAGCCGATCGGGCGTGAAACCTCTCCTCCTGTGGTCAACAGTGGGGCTGCGAGGATGGCAACGCACCAGATTGTTACAAGAGCCAGGAGTATGTTGTAGACACGGTTTGTAAATTCCATGAAAATTTCCGTGCATAATCGCGACAAATGTAGTCTTAGTCAACATTAATTCCGGCCTTTGCTTGAATGTCCTTTTCCTATGCGATTTAGTGAAGCCGATTCAACCATGTTCTGATTTTGATATTTCCTCCGAATTATACTACGACGCAAACTTTTCGGGGTCTGATTTCTTTTCGGTTCCTTAAACCGTTGACAATCAGTTTCAATGTTTTTTGTGAAAACGAGTTTCTCGTCGCTTATCCAATCGTTGAACGAGTCGTCTTGTGCACATTGAGGTTGAGCATTCGTCTATGCGCGTTGGACCAAGGACTTCGGCGTCGCCTGACTTTCTCCAAAGGAGTGCTCATTCAGCCCAATCTCAACCCCTGGCTCAAAAAAAAGCGTTCCTTAAGGCGGCAACCCCCCGGCACTTGCTGGATGGGTTTGAAACTCCCGCCAAGTGTAGTGGATTCGGCCGTCAGCTGGATAATGCAAAGGGTTTTATTTCAGAAGGACGCACGAAAATGGTTGTAGAGAATTTTCAGGCTGTCGTCACTGAACCTTGCTTCTACTCCCTGATTCTTGTACATTGCGTCAAGTTCATCCGTTGCTTTAACCAACCTTCTTAACCGGAATTCCCATGAGAGAATACCTTGACCTTGTCGAGCGTGTGCTGAGCAAAGGAACGCTCAAGCACAACCGAACTGGCATCGACACTATTTCCACTTTTTCTGAACACATGAAGATTGACCTCAGCGAGGGGTTTCCGTTGCTCACAACGAAGAGGATGAACTTCAAATCGTTGCTGCACGAAGTTTTGTGGTATCTTTCTGGCGAAGACCATATCCGTAATCTCCGCAAGCACACAAAGATCTGGGACGCATGGGCGGATGAAAACGGAAACCTCGATACAGCCTATGGCCGATACTGGCGAAGATTTCCGAGTGCACAGAGAAATCCAAAGACAGGACAGTACGAAGTCAAGGAGGTAGATCAGATCACAGAGGTTATCAGACTTCTCAGCACAAACCCCAACTCCCGACGCATGGTGGTGAGCGCGTGGGAACCGGGAAATGCTTTTTCCAGCAAGCTCCCTCCTTGTCATTTTAGCTTTGTGTTCAACGTGCAGGGCAATAGATTGAATTGTCATCTGACACAGCGTTCGGGAGATATTGCCCTTGGAATTCCGTTCAACATTGCGGCTTACTCCCTTCTCACTCAGGCGATTGCGCAAACAACCGGCTTCGAGGTTGGGTATTTTAGCCATACTGTCGTTGACGCGCACATCTACGTCAACCACATCGATGGACTGAAGGAACAGCTCAAGCGCCAGCCGAAGCCCCTCCCCAAACTTTCCATTGCCAAGAAACCACTCGACGAGCTGAGATTCGAGGACTTCGAGCTCATCGGATATGCATGCGACGAACCGATCAGGTTCGAGGTCGCAGTGTGAAGCTGATCATCATTGCAGCGCTCAGCCGCAATAGAGTGATCGGCAAAAACGGGAAGATCCCCTGGCACATCTCGGAAGACCTCAAGCGCTTTAAACGCATCACCACAGGCCATACAGTGCTCATGGGCCGAAAGACATACGAATCCATGGGCAAGCCGCTCTCGAATCGAAGAAACGTTGTTCTGTCGTCGAAGAACATTCCGGGCGTTGAAACCTTCTCTTCGCTCGGAGAAGCTCTCCAGAGTCTAGCGGACCGGGAAAAAGTATTCGTGATTGGGGGCGGGGAGCTTTTTGCTCAGGTTCTGGAAAGTGCCGATGAAATGCACCTCACTCTTGTCGCCAGAGACGTCGAGGGCGACGCGTTTTTTCCGCCTTTCGAACATCTCGTTGGCAAGGTTTTCAGAGAGGTGAGTAGAGAACAACGTGACGGGTTTGCGTTTGTTGATTACAAAAGAATGTCATGAAAATCGATCGGCACCATGCCTGCATCCTTCGTCAGTAAATTCCGCGAACAATCCCACCGTCAACAAGCAAATTCACGCCGTTGATGTAGCTCGCCCGCTCTGAAGCCAAGAAAGCCACCACACTCCCGATTTAGTCCGGTCTCCCTATGCGTTCAGCAGGGATTTGTTTCGCGGCATCCGCAAGATACTCCTCGAGAGTCATGTTCTTCTGAACTGCCCGGCCGCGGTTGAGCTCTTCCTGGCGCTTTGTGAGAATATTTCCCGGACAAACTGTATTGACCGTAACATTGTATCTTGCGTATTGATTCGAGAGAATTTTTGTGAGCCCATGAATTCCAGGCCGCAGGGACACGGATAAGAGGAGCTCGTTGAGAGGCTGTTTTGCGACAAAGGACGTGATCGTAATAATCCTGCCCCATTTCTGCTGAACCATCATCGGCAGAACTTCGCGCGTCATCCGGACCATGCTCATCATCGTGAGGTTAAATCCTTTTTCCCACTCTGCATCCGGCATATCTTGAATCGACCCTGTGGGAGGACCTCCGGCGTTGTTGACCAGCACATGTACTGTTCCAAACCGCTTTTTTGCCTCGCCAACGAGATTTTTGATATCGTCTGGGTTCGCCACATCAGCAACGACCGTTTCGATGCGAGCTTTGGTTTTTGACCGGATTTCGTCTGCGGCATCTGCAATTTCCTTCTTCCGCCTTGAACAGATGACCAGATCTGCTCCTTCCTCAGCGAGCGCAAGTGCGGAGGCTTTTCCCAGGCCTTCGCTCGCTGCAGACACGACGGCCACTTTGCCTTTAAGTCCTAAATCCATAATCCTTCCTATTTGCGAGATGCCATGATTATCTATCGAACTGTCATCATCCCGGTCAATCCTACTCGAATCATCATCACCGCTATGGCAGCCAAAAACAACGAGGCGACTTTTGAAAATACCCTCGCACCGCCTTTGCCGAGCACTTTGAAGACATACTTTGAATTCCTGAATACAATCCACACAATCGCGAGATTCGCTATCAACGAGATAATCGCCACACCATACCCATAGTTATCGACGAGGATCAGAATCGTTGTAAGCGCCGCAGGACCGATAATGAGCGGGATTCCAATCGGCACAATACCTACTGAGGAATCGGGATTGCGCTGTTTCTCGTGCGAAAAAATCAAATCGACAACCGAGAGAACCAGCAAAACGATGCCACCGCCGACCCGAAAATCATTCTCCGTGATTCCTAAAAAACTGAAAATCAGCCTTCCGCCAAAGAGAAACAGGAGTGAAACAGCCAACGCTGTCAATGTTGCTTCGGTGACGAGTTTGCTCCGCTCAGGCGGCTCAAAACCATCGGTAAGAGAAAGAAAAAGAGGGACAACGCCAAGAACATCAATTGCAACGAACAGCGGGATGAAGGAAAGGAGGAGTGAGTTGAAATCTATCGACATTCGTCAAACGAGCTTGACGCCGTGTTCTTCCAATCGTCTGGCAATAATTTTGTAGACTTCTCCGAGCGGCAATTCCGTCCTTGAACCCGAGTTGGTGACGGCTTGTTCGAGCGTTCCCGTTCGTTCTTTTAGCCACGCCCAAACGTGATAGCCGAGCCGGTTTCGGTCGTTGGGTTCTCTTGTGGCAATATCGGAGACCACGCTGTAGGCAAGCTTTTCCAAAGATTCAGCAGGATATTCTGCAATGGACGGAGGAGGTTTTGTTGTCATTGTTAATGCGTATATGTGAGTGAAGGAGACGTGGTGAATATAGAAAGTTTTGACTTGAGAGGAAAGCAGGAGTTGTTACTTGCGCCTTTTTGAACGACTCACGCTTTTAACGACAACCATCGTCAGGTCGTCGTTCTGTTCCGAGGATCCCCGAAATTCCTCCACCGCAGTGATGATTGTTCGTTGAAGCGCCGGAGCGGGAAGATTTCTCCGGCCCCGCACGAGGTCTGCAACTGCCTCTTCACCGAATTGCGACCCCTTCCCGTTCATGGCTTCCGTCAGGCCGTCTGTGTAAAAAAGAAAAAGGCTGTCAGACGTGAGCGGCCTGACGATCTCCCGAAGCTCGCTTTCGAACACGGGTCCACGTTCCAATCCCAGACCGATGCCCGGCGCATCCAAGTATTGCAAATGTCCGTTTGAACCGATAAGGGCTTTGTTGTGTCCTGCCCGGCAAATACGGACTTTTTTCTTTTGCAGGTCAAAAAGCGCCAGTATCATCGTGATAAACGACTTTCGCTCAATACCGTCGAAGATTCTTCGATTCACGTGGATCAGCATTTCTTTTGGCGAGTTGTACATATGTGCCGCCAGCTGAACCATTCCCTGGATCTTCGACATGTACAATGCTGCCGACATTCCCTTCCCTGAGACGTCCGCAACGACCACGAGCAGCTTTTTCGGACTCAATTGGATGAAATCGAAATAATCGCCGCCGACCGTTGTTGCCGGAATCGAGATACCTGCGATATCCAGGCCCGGTAACTCCGGATTCTCTTTTGGCAATAGTCCCTCCTGGATTTTTCGCGCGAGGGTGATCTCCTCTTTGATCCTCTGTTTCTCGATCTCCGATTGATGCAAACGTGAGTTCTCAATCGCCACGGCCGCCTGACTTGCCACAGTTGAAAGCAAGTTGATGTCTTCTTGCGAGTACACTTTTCCCGACATTTTTGGGCCTACGTTAATCATACCGATGAGACGATCCTTCAGGAACATCGGGACGGAGAGAACTACGCCCGCCTTCAGAAGTTTCTCTTTGTCTTGCTTGTTTAACGCAATCGAATCCGGTTCTTCGCTAAGGAGGGCAAACGACTGGGGTCGCTGTGTCAGCCGCAAAACGGAAAGCAATCCTTTGTTCTCTTCTGTGAAAAGGCAACATTCCTGGTCTATATTCATACTCACGCATCCAAAGTGCTCATCGCAAAGAATCACCGCTGCTTTTTCAATGTGCATTGTGTTCGAAATGCGGTTTACCATGGAGTGGAGTATTTGTTCAAGATTCATTTGTCTCGGAAGCTAACGGCTGAAGTCAAGCAACGCTTTTTGATAATTCTGGCGCTCACGATAGAAGAAAAGGTCGATTCCCCGCTGGATGCGTTGCTTCAGGGGGTCGAACGTGAACGCAATAGCAGCCAGTGCAACAAGATTGACGGCGCTGTTTTCTTCGGTCCCGAAGGCATACGCGATGAAATTACCTACTCCATAGACAATGACGACGTACAAGGTGGCAATGACAGCCGTGACAATGCTGTAGAGAAGGCTTCTCCGAATGACAAGGTCGATGTCCATGAGCCTGTAGCGAAAAATCGAGTAGCCAAAAAATATCGGAACGACCGGGATGAGAATTCCGGGCAATAATAGAACCGGCTTCAAGAAAAGCACAAACGGATCCCATGCGGCAATCACAAGGCTGTAGGTGAACGCAATCCAACCGATCCCTATACCGATCAGAATCGGCCGCAGTTGTTTTTGGCGGTTCTTGTCGATTCTTTTGAAGTAGCTGTAAATAAATATCGCCAAACCCACAAAGTAAAAAGTGTAGGAAATAAAGATTGCGGATCGAATCAGCAACACCGGCGCCTGAGCTCCCCCACCAAGAAAAGGAACAAACGGCAGGCAAACCAGCGCTCCGATTACATAGAGGGCTGCTCCCACCCAGCGTTTATCGAGTCCTGCAATGTGGACCGGGAAATGAAAGAACATGCGTGTGAAAACTGATGGCGCAAAGAAATGAGCTGCAAAAAACCCTCCTGCGAGGACGAGCAGTTTCCACGGAGAGTCAACCGCCGGGTCCACATTAATTGTGGAGAGCCCAAAGAACAACATCATGATCAGGCTGTAGCGGGCAAAGCGTCTCTGGATTTTGCCTTGAGGGCGTGACATGACGACAACATAGCCAACCATGAGAAAGCCGAATCCCAAAAGGAATTGAGAGAGATACGGCATGTTCACGACACGAAGGATTTCGACTTTCGTTTCAAAAGTCTGATCCCCTCTTTGGATGACGTATGTGGCGTAATTGCCAGGAGTTACGGCGTTGATCCTCTGTTGCGCCTCCTGGCTCGTTTTGAATGGTGTTCCGTTGACGGCAAGAAGAATGTCGCCGTTTTTTACTCCCGCTTTATCAGAGACACCGCCGGGAACGACATCAGTGACTAAGAGCCGGCTCCCGGATCCGTCGATTGGCCTCCATGCACATTGGTCATTGCCAATCGTCTTGAGAAACATGACGTCGACAAAGTTCACCATGACGACCGCCAGGACTACCAGCATGAGGAGAGTATAGACTCCGCGAATACTCCTGGCGGACATGCTGTCAAACGGGTTTTTCATTGTTCCCTGCAGGAAAGGGTACTCAAAGATACGTTTTTCAGATGATTTCGTTGCACAACTCAGAACGGATAACCGATGCTAAAATAGGCGACGAACGGACCGAGGCTGACGGGGTTGTCCAACAACTCCTTGCGGAAAAAGAAGCTTCGTCCCACGGAAAACTCAGCCGGCCCGATAGGCGTATCAAAGGCTACGCCCACGCCAATGCCGTGCAAGAAATCGACGAGCCGGATTTGTTCCGGAGTGGCCCAGACAGCCCCGAGGTCATAACGTGCCTTCAGGTACGTATCAAAGAACAGGCTGAACGGACTCTGATAGGTGTACTCCAGGCTGGCAACAACCATTTGACGACCACGCGCGTTGTCCTCCCGCAATCCAAAAAAATTCTGCTGGCCACCAAAACCGAATTCTTCGGAGAGCGGAGTCGTCTCGTCGGCGACGCCAAGGAATATTTTCGGACGCAGAACATGGCGGTGAAAGAGGGTTTGATATTTCTCGTACGCAAAAGACATCTTGGTGAAGCCAATGGCATCCGTCACCTTCACCAGGGCGGTCTCGTACGTGAAATTCAGGAGCGCCCCATCGGTCGGATACGGAAATTTGTTTTGGGTGTCGACCGTCGTGCCAAACTTGATCGAGGATATTTTGTAACTCTCGTTCTGAACAGGCTGATTGAAGATACTGAGGATGCGGTGTTTCTCCAGTCGTCCCTCAACAGTCACACTGCCCAGGCGTTCCAGTTGTGTCCCAAAGCTCAGCGATCCACCTTCTCGCAGTTCGCGATACTCTCCCACGCGCACTCGATCCCAATGCAGGGGATCCCCTTTCAGCGAGGCATCATCCTCATACACATTCACCTCGCGCATTAGAGAGTAGCCCTTCAGATTCATCGTCAGGTACGAATCAAAGATTCGGGTTGCCTTGAATTCCGCGAGAAAAGTCCGGTTGCGCGCCCCTCCAGAGAACCGGACTCCCAGTTCGGCTCCATTCCCCAGCAGGTTTTCATCCCTCACATCGATGGAAGGCTGAACATTGCGCTCGTTGTCGATACGAAGGCCCAGTCGAATGAGGTCGGTACTTCTTTCACGTGCTTTGATACGAACAATGTTGCCTTCAGCTTCCCGCCGTGCACTGACAACCACTTGCTCGAATAGCCCGGTGCCATAAACGTTGCGAATCCCTTGTGCAACGTCAAGAATCTTCAGAATCTGTCCGTCACGAAACGGGAGCTCCCGCCAGATCACATAGTCACGCGTTTCTTTCGTGCCTTCAATTTCCATGCGGATGACCAACCCCTCATCCATCGTAATCTTCGCAACGCCGCTGGAACGATTGAGATCGACATCCTGTATGCGCGCCAAGCAGTATCCGTGTTTGCGATAGGTTGCGAGCACTTGCTCGAGTGCAGTGCGTGTCGCGGAAGAATTCATACGCTTCCCGAGCAAGGGCAAAAAAAGACTGCGGAGAGAGTCGCCCGGGATATGATGGTTGCCGGTAAATTCAACGTCATTCAGGACCGGATAAGAGAGAGCACGCACTTCAACGTCCGTTGACTCCTTATCGTCATGAACGACGAGTTCCACAGACTCATATGAACCACTCTGATACATCGACGTCACGAAAGAGTGAAGCTCAGCTTCTGAAACCGACTCACGGGCTTCCAGTGCTTTCAGCTCCACCGGCAACTCTTCCTGTGAGAAAAACTTCGGCTTTCTTAGCTCTGCCATGCCCGAAACGGCCTGAGCGACGAGGAGGGAATTGTACCTCTCGCTCAATCGCCCGACCGCGGAATCGGAAGCTTCTTCTCCTTTCTTCATGAGCACGTCGAGGCTTGTGAAGTCAGTCGAAAGATGATTGCCCAAATCTGGCTTCACCACGATGTCAGCCAGCGCGAGAGCCCTTTTGTTCGATTCCTGCATCATGATTCCCATCAGCTGGTCGGCAAACTCCCACGGAGCGTTTAGTTGGCTCGCCGTTCTCAGGGGACTCGTAAGATCAACGGCGACAACGATATTGGCCCCCCATTGCCGTGCAACATCTACCGGGATGTTCGACACAAGCCCGCCATCCAGCAACTCCAGAGTGTCTTTCCGAACCGTGCTGAACAAAAGCGGAACCGTCACGCTTGCCCTCATCGCTTCAGTGAGATCTCCGCTTTCGATCACAATCCTTTTTCCTGAAATAAGATCGGTCGTAACCGCCCGGTAAGCGACCTTCAGCTGGTCGAAAGAACGGTCAGGTTGATACAAGCCTTGAAGAGTGAGAATGTTGAGATAGTGTGTAAGTCGCTGCCCGGTGGAGAATGCTGAGGGAATAATCGGCTCCAACCCGTCGAACCGAAGAACAAGGACACTCCGTTCCTGTATGATTTTCTGGTCCAAGAACATTTCGCTTCGCCTGGAGTCCTCGGTGAAACTCAGCACTTCGTCCCAGTTCGTTGAATCGACAAGACCTTCCAGCTGAACGGTAGAGTAACCGGCCGCATACAATCCACCGATGATGCTGCCGATGCTCGTTCCCACAACAAAATCAACAGGGATGTTATTTTTTTCTAGCGAACGGAAAACTCCGATAGCTGCGATGCCCCTTGCGCCCCCGCCGCTCAGGACGACAGCGACCTTCGGTCGTTTGACGCGACGGGAATTCACAATATTGGGAAATTTTTCGCTTGTCCCCTCGAAGACAGGCTGAATGGTAAACACTCGATGCGATGTACCAGCAGGAGACTGTGACAGCATGGGCGGAGTGAACAAAACCAGGGCGGTGAGAAAAATCCAAAAGGTTCGAGCCATTGTAGAAACAAAATTACCGAAATATGTCTCGAATATCAATGCGAGGCCCGCCTTGCAATTCGTGACATTGCGGACTATCTTCAGTTCATACGATGCCATTGTATTCAAACAACTCCACGTCTTGCAAGATTGAAAACTTTTGGCCAACCCGGAATCGGAACCCGCAGCAAGCTGAAAGAATTCTTTATCCTAACATTTTATGACGTTCCTCAATCCCCTCGTTCTCTTTGGACTTCTTGCAGCGTCTATCCCCGTCTTGCTTCACATTTTCAATCTCCGCAAGCTCAAGACGATTGAGTTTAGCACCCTGACCTTTCTCAAGGAACTTCAGAAAACAAGAATACGGCGTCTGAAGATACGTCAAATTCTTCTGCTCATTCTCCGCACGCTCCTGGTTGTTTTACTCGTCATAGCTTTCTCGCGACCGACTTTGAAAGGGAGCTTTTCGGAGTCCCTGGGGCCGCAATCAAGAACGACCGCCGTATTTATCATCGACGATTCCTACAGCATGACAGCCGTGGACGATCAAGGGGAACTTCTCAAGCAGGCGAAACAACTTGCCACGGAAACCACCAATTTGTTACGGGATGGAGACGAGGTCTACCTTTTGAAACTCTCCGAAGCCCGTGATGTTCTGCCCGGGGAACAGCGAACTCCGGAGCGGAGTCGCTCCTCACTTCGATCCGCCATTTCCGAGATTCGCCCATCTTTTATTCACGGGAAAATGGAAGATGCGTTGCGTGCGGCGGCTCACTTACTCTCGGCTTCTGTGAATTACAACAAGGAACTCTACTTCTTTTCCGATTTCCAATCTGGTATTCTTGCAAGCGGCAGGCAGGGAGGATCGTCCTCTCAACAACTTTTTGCTCCCGAAAACCGTTTCTTCTTCGTTCCGCTTGGAAACCGTCAGTTCCGGAACATTTCTGTCGATGCTGTTACCATTCCGAACACGATTCTCGAACCTCACAGACCTTTTTCTGTCGTAGCGAGAGTGACAAACCATGGCGAAAACGAAATCACAAATGCTCTTGTGAGCGTGTTTGCCGGAGGAACAAGGGTGGCGCAAAAAGGATCTACCTTACCGGGCAGAAGCTCAGCCGATGTGACTCTCTCCGTGGTGCCAAAATCTTCCGGATTCATCCAGGGAATAGTTGCTCTCGAAAGCGATGATCTGGAATTCGATAATAACAGGTATGTTGTCGTGGCCGTTCCTTATGAGATCCGCGTGTTGCTTGTCGGGAATCCATCAGACCTTCGTTACGTGAAACTGGCCCTTGCTCCCAGGAGTTCACCCGACACGTCTCTTTTGAGAATACTGGAGTGCTCTCCGGAGAGGATGTCGGGCAACTTGATCTCTGCCGCCGATGTTATCGTGCTTTCCAACGCCAGAGAATTTTCCGCAACACAGATCGACGTTCTTAGGTCCTTTGTCACAGGCGGGGGCGGGCTCCTCATCTTCCCGGGTTCAGCGACAACGCAACAGAATTTTAACTCGATGATTGCTGGACCGCTTCGATTGCCCCATCTAGTCGCCCTCGAAGGAATTTCGCAGGTTCAATCTCAGTCATTTGTAGAATTCGGGAAAGCCGATGTGCGCCATCCCCTTTTCACGGGCATGTTCGAAGAAGAACTCGTTGCGCAAAAAGGAAACGACACAAGAACTCACAAAGCCATCGAATCTGCAAAAGTGAAAGCCTATGCGCGATACCTTGAGAATGCTCAGTCGCTCCCCGTCATCACTCTCTCTAATGGCGCGCCATTTCTCCTAGAACAATCCGTAGGGCAAGGACGGGTGCTGTTGTTTAGCGTTGCAGCAAACCCGGAGTGGTCCGATTTTCCGCTGAAGGGACTCTTTGTTCCTCTCTTGCACCGCGCGCTCTCATATCTCGCGCAGGTTCAATCAACCGTCGAAGGACTGACCGTCGGCGAGGAAGTCCTCGTAAAAAACATCCGAAGCCCTGCAACGACGTTTGTGGTTCAGGACCCGCGCAGGAACGAGTTCTCCTTTCCAACGGCCATAAGGGGCTCCGAGAAAACGCTGCGCATTCAGAAAACCACTCTCCCCGGGATCTATGTCGTTAAGTCGGGAAGTGACGTTGTGCGAGAATTTGCAGTCAATGTGGACCCAGATGAATCGAAGACGGAGAGGGTTGACGAGCAGGCCCTCGCCGCCTTGCTGACAAGAGTCGGCATTGCGTCCTCAAACGTGCATTCAGTTTCAACGCCTGCCGACCTGCCGCGCGTCGTAGCGGAATCGAGATACGGCGTCGAACTCTGGAAACATTTCCTGCTTGCTGCGCTGGCGGTTGCGATCATCGAAATGCTCGTCGCGAAAGACAACAAAAAGGAGCTGGCCGTGTTCACTCCACAACATGCGTCATGATCGACCTTTCTCCCTCCAGAAAAGAGCGGTGCCTGCTCGTAGGGGTTTCTACGCGCTTAACCGGAAAATCTCAAACGGCGGAATCTCTCGAGGAGCTCGCTCTGTTGGCAGATACCGCGGGCGCTGAGGTTGTAGCGCGTGTGACGCAAGATCGCGAACACTTCGAAGCGGCAACGTTTATCGGAAAAGGGAAAGTTGAGGAACTCGGCTACCTCGTCAGAGAAAAGAAGATTCCTCTTGTGATTTTTGATGACGATTTATCAGCGGTCCAGGTGAGGAACCTCGAAGGAGTTCTGGAATGCAAAGTCCTCGACCGAAGCGCGCTCATTCTGGACATTTTCGCAGCCCGAGCCAAATCCAATGAAGCAAAAACGCAGGTTGAGCTAGCCCAGCTTCAATATCTGTTGCCGCGCTTAACACGACAATGGACGCACCTCTCGAAGCAGTTTGGCGGAATTGGCACAAAAGGTCCCGGTGAAACTCAGATCGAGACAGACCGGCGCATGATCAAGACAAGGATTGGCCACCTCAAAGAAAAGCTCGAGCGGATCGGCCGTCAGCGGGTCACTCAACGTAAGGGAAGAAGGAAGCATACGCGCGGAGCGCTGGTAGGTTACACGAACGCCGGTAAATCGACTCTGCTCAATCTGCTCTCCGGGTCAGATGTGTTCGTGGAGAATCGTCTGTTCGCAACACTTGACCCGACAACGCGTCTGGTTCCTTTGACGGCGGGTATGGATATCCTGATTACAGACACGGTTGGATTCATCCGAAAACTCCCCCACCATCTGATCGCTTCATTCAAAAGTTCGTTGGAGGAAATAACGGAGGCCGACTTCCTCCTCCATCTCGTTGATATTTCTAGCGACAACATAGAAGACCAGATTCGTATTGTTCAGGAAACCCTCGACGATCTCCACGGAGGCGAAAAACCTACGCTCATGGTTTTCAACAAAATCGACCGCCTCGGAGATCGGGGGAAAATCCCAGAATTTGCCAAAGCCTATCCTCACGCCGTTTTCATTTCTGCCACGCGCGGCATCAATATCCTCGGCTTCAAAGAGAGCATATCAAGACTCCTTTCTGACGAGTTCGTTGAGAACAACCTGAGAATTTCGCAGCAACATCAAAAACTCATCTCTCACTTGTATGAAGTCGGAGAGGTTTTGGACGTGCAGTATGAAAACAACTCCGTCCTGCTTAAGATCCGCCTACCCAGAAAAGACGCCGAGCGCATCATACGTTTAGTGAAAGAAACTGAAAATGGCATTCATGAGCTCTTGTGACGACCAAGAACCTTGGATGCTGTTCCCAAGGTGCCTCTTCTCCTCCATGGCCAGAGTTGCGATATGACGGACATTGAGTCAGCGGGCTGTTTTAAGATTTTCGTCAATCGTTTCGTCATCGAACACGCCGTGGCATTCAGGGGAAAACATGTCGTGGACATGCCGGCAGGGACGGGTGTTACCTCGCGGACGCTCCGCGACGTTGGTGCTCGCGTCTCTGCTTTCGATTTATTCCCTGAGTATTTCAAAGTCGATGGGATACGATGTCAACGCGCAGACATACTCGAAGGCATCCCGCTCACTTCAGGAACCGCCGATGCGGTCATCTGCCAGGAAGGTATTGAACACTTTAGCGACCAGCTCAAGGCATTCCGAGAGTTTAACAGGATTCTCACGCCCGCCGGAAAATTGTACCTTACCACGCCAAACTACTCGAACCTGCGCGCGAAACTGAGCCACCTCCTGGCGGAGACCGAGCGTTTCGGCAGTATGATGCCCCCAAACGAAATCGACTCTGTGTGGATGGTCAACACCAGCGTGTCAAAGGAATTTTACCTTGGACACGTGTTTCTCATCGGCATTCAGAAGCTGCGCGTCCTGGCAAAACTTTCCGGACTCAAGATCAACAATATCTATTTTGAACAGGTGAAGCCCACGTCGCTGTTGCTCTTTCCGGTCTTTTATCCCTTTATTCTTCTTTTCAATTGGCTGGCTTACAGGAAGAATATGAGGAAGAAGTCCAGCGTCCCTGCGGAGAAGAAAAAAGAAGTCTATGGCGAGCAGCTTCGCTTAAACATTAACCCGAAGATCCTCGTGGACGGGACACTGTTTGTCGAGTTCACTAAAGAATGCGAGTTCGACTCTGTTGCCGACAAGCTGAGAAGCGTCCATGACAGTTTCGATATCCGGACATAACCTTTCATCCTCCAGGACTTCAGGCGAACCCAATCCAGAAGACCATCACCGGCTTCATCACGAAGAGAATTTCGGGTTGACGGGTACAAGAACAAAAACGACATTGGGTACGGTTATATTCCCGGTGCGCAGTTTCATGATTTCGATAATAACGCGTTCGCCGGCAATTCTTCGCCAGGGGTCTTCCACAACCTCGGTGTCAGAGCCTCCCAGGGTAATCGTGTATTCGTCCCCGGGCTCTATCTGCACATAGGGCAGCGGGAGAGACTTGCCGTTGTATTGATAACGAACGTTTTCCGATGTACCTCTGACATAGGCTTGCCCCAGGTCAAGAGTATCCGTGCCTCCATTCCGGAAGGTTAACTCGATTGTCGAGTGGATTCTCTCTGTGACTTTGTAGGAGGCGCGAATCGTAACTTTGATCTTGCGCGACCGGTCGTGGTAAGTGTACTCCTCACAATGACATGTGTCATTGGTGACGAGATACGGGTACGTTGGGCTGCAGGCTGAAATAACGAACACAACGCAGGCAGCAGATGCCCAAAAGAACGCGCCTCCGTTCCGTATTTTCTTCCCGGGGTGACTCATCGCTCGGGGTTTTTGATGATCGTTGTCCCCTTAAAAGTCTTCTGTGCCTCATCGGCATCTTTACTCGTTCCCACGATGTCCCCCCAGTGCATGGGTATCAAGGCCTGCGGTTTGAAGACATTCGCAGCTTCGGCGGCCTCTTTTCCGGTCATGGTGTAGGTCCCTCCGCAGGGTAACAAAGCGAAGTCCGTAACGACACTCCTCATTTCCGGAGTGAAGTCTGTGTCCCCACTGTGATAGATCTTTTGCCCCGTGGAAAGTGTGATGACATACCCGACCCAGTTGCTTTGCCTCGGATGGAACTGTTTTCCGAGGTTGTAGGCGTGAGTCGTTCTGACTTTCAGCTCCACGAAATTGTATGACTGGCCGGGCACGACCGAGATGACATTTCCCTCAAGTTGAAAGGCGACATCCTTAGGCGCGAAGAATGCCGTACCCTCCTTTCTGATTTTTGCGATATCCTCGGGAGAGAAATGGTCGTAGTGGGCGTGGGTAATGAAAACAACGTCGGCTTTGGGGGATTTGTCGGAGAGTTTCCACGGATCGATGTAAATCAATGTTGCTCCGTCTTCAATGCGGAATGATGCGTGTCCCAACCAATGGATGTGCTGGTGATTCATAAATCCTCCTCTCAAGAGTACCGTGTTTCACTTCTCTTCTTTTTTCAATTTCTCCTTTGCCTTGGCAAAACCCGGCTTTAAGATATTATAGATGATCGCTATGCGTTGCTTGTAGGGAATGAAGGCGCTCTTCATAGCATTGATGGTAAGCTTTTCAAGGTCCTCAATTTTCAAGCCAAAAGTTTCGACCGCAGCGTGATACTCATCCGTCAACGTAATGTTGCTCATCAGGCGGTCGTCCGTGTTCAAGCTCAAGCGAAACTTGTATCGGTAGTATAATGCAAAGGGATGCTCTGCAAGGTTCCTGACGGCTCCGGTGTGAACATTGCTGGTGAGACAGATTTCGAGCGGGATTCGCTTATCAAGTACATACTGTGCGAGAGTTCCCATGCTCAACAATTCGCCGTCCTTGATGCGCATGTCCTCAATCAATCTTGTCGCATGCCCGATTCTGTGGGCACCGCACCACTGGATGGCCTGCCAGATTGATTCTTTTCCAAATGCCTCTCCGGCATGTACCGTAATGTTGAAATTCTCTCTCTGGATATAGTGGAATGCCTCGACATGTTTTTTCGGTGGAAACCCGCCCTCTTCGCCCGCCAGGTCGAACCCGACGACTCCATGGGCACGGTAGTCGACGGCGAGCTCTGCTATTTCCTGCGATAAGGATGGATCCATGTTTCTCATAGCGCAGAGAATCAAGCCGTATTGAACGCCGAAATCTTTTTTCCCTTTTTCAAGCCCTTTGAGCACAGATTTCACAACTGTCTCGAGATGCAATCCCTTTGATGTGTGAAAAATCGGTGCAAACCGAGTCTCGACATAGACGACGCCGTCGTTCTTCATGTCCTCCAGCATCTCACACGCCACACGTTCCAGAGATTCCTCCGTTTGCATAACGCCGCAGGTGTGCTCAAAACCCTCCAGGAAGAGGGGCAGGCTTCCCCGTGTGGCTCCTCGATGGAACCATTTAGCGAGCTCCGCAGGATCCGTGGTGGGCAGTTTCTTGTAACTTGTGTCTTTTGCCAATTCAATCACCGTCTTCGGCCGAAGACCCCCGTCAAGATGATCGTGCAACAAAACTTTTGGCAACGTCCTGAGATAGTCTTTTTTAAGTTTCATCGGGCCTCAACAAAGTTCAATCAGTCCAGGGAACCTATCGTGTTTTCAACTGCGCGAAGTACGCTGCTGCCAACAACCAGTCTGAGAGCATTCTGAATGTCGTCATACAAAACTCGATCTCGGTCCAGATGCTGAACCTGCCGGCGGACAGCGGCAAAAGCTGCTTCGATGCCTTTTCCGGATTTCATAGGTCGTTCCGAATTATAATGTCGGGCAAACTCCAGCCCCTGGCAGGCACACATGAGCTCTATCGCCAACACCGTCTGCGCATTACGGAGTACTTTCCATGCCTTCTGTGCGCTGATGGAACCCATACTGTTGTGGTCTTCCTGATTTGCCGACGTCGGGATGGAATCGACACTTGCGGGATGACACAACACTTTGTTTTCAGAGACGAGAGATGCAGCCGTGTATTGAGCGATCATCAGGCCGGAGTTCAGCCCTCCTTGAGTCGTCAGGAATTTAGGCAAGCCGTTGAGCGACCCGTTGACCAGCCTCTCTGTCCGGCGCTCCGAGATATTCGCCAGCTCGGAAAGGGCGATTGCCAAAAAATCCATCGCTAGAGCCATCGGCTGACCGTGAAAGTTTCCACCCTCCAGATGCACATCCTCACCAGGAAAAATCAACGGGTTGTCGTTTGCCGAGTTGATCTCCGTGGTTACTTTGTCATACACATAATCAACGGCATCGCGGGATGCACCGTGGACCTGTGGAATGCAGCGAAGCGAGTAGGCATCCTGTACTCTTGAATCTCCATACCTGTGGGAGTCACGGATTTCACTTTTGTACATCAAGCGCCGGAGGTTTCTTGCCGATGCTTGTTGGCCGAGGTATGGGCGCAGCTTATGAATACGTTCGTCAAATGGCGTGTCGCTTCCTCGCAGAGCTTCCACGCTGATTCCGGCCGCTATGTCGGCTGTTTTGCAGAGTTCCTTTGCCTGATGGACAGCCAGGGCGGCATAGGCAGTCATCATTTGCGTCCCGTTGATAAGCGCGAGTCCCTCTTTGGCGGAAAGGCGCACGGGTTTGAGTTTCGCTTTCCCCAGAGCCACGGACGACGCGAGAATTCTGTTGTGTCCGGAGTCCTTCCATCTTGCTTCGCCGTTATCCCAAACCCTGCCTTTCCCCATCATTGCCAGAACAAGATGAGCCAGCTGGACGAGGTCGCCGCTTGCGCCGACCGAACCCTGCGATGGGATGACCGGGACCATGTCTTTGTTCAGCATCTCGACAAGAAGTTGCAGAGTTTCTTTGCGGATGCCGGAATGTCCCTTGGCCAATGCGTTGACCCTCAAAGCCATCATTGCCCTTACCACTTCAATGGGAAGTGAATCTCCCGCGCCCGCCGCATGACTGAAGATGAGGTTCTGCTGAAGTTCTTCCAGATTCTGCCGATCAATCCGAACGTTGCTGAATTCTCCAAATCCCGTCGTTACGCCATAAACTATTTCCCCGGATTGTATCCAGCCTTCAACCAGTTTGCGTGCAGCGTTGATGCGTGAGAGGGCTTTCTTCGAGAGTGTCACCGACACACCGTCATAGGCGACTTGAGAGAGTTCGGGAATGGTGAGCGAATTCCCGTCAAGTGTGATGGTCTTCATCGGGGATTTTTTCTGAGAACATGTCGGAAGTCGTGACGTAATGTAGCAGAGGGTTGGCTGAAATTCAATGAAAAGAACGTGTGATGGAACGTCACAATGCGATTGACTTTTCAGCCGATTCTCGTTATCATCTTTGCGAACATTTGGGACGGCTCAACCTCGCCTTCTTCTCGACTCCCTCGTGTTCCCTTACACCTATGGCCGACGAAAAAATCAAAGTCCTCGTCGCAGACGACGAAGATCCCCTGCGTATGACCGTGACCGCATGGCTCTCCGATGAGGGTTTCGAGGTCGACCAGGCACCCGATGGCCTGGAGGCAATCAAAAAAGTGCAGGCCACAGACTTCGACATTGCCATTCTCGACATCAAGATGCCGGGCGCGAACGGACTCGAAGTCCTCAGGTATATCAAGAAGAACTCCAACGCCACAGAGGTTGTGATGGTAACCGGGATGAGCGACGTCAGCATGGCTGTGGAGGCCATGAAACTCGGTGCTCGCGAGTACCTTACCAAACCGATCGACATGGACCAGCTGGTTCCCCAGCTTCGTTCGCTCCTCAGAAAAAGGGATGCCGAAGAAAGAATCCGAAAACTTCAGGCAGAGCACACCTCGCGCCTGCTCTATGATCTTCATAACCCCATTGCGGGTCTCAAACAGAGTATCGGCTACTTGCTCAAGGGGATGGCAGGACCGGTTGGCGACCACCAAAAAGAGCTGCTGGGGTACATGACTTCCTCCATCGACAAAGTCATTCTCCTTTTAAATGATATGATGGACTTGACGAAGCTCGAGGGCGGCCGTGTTCGGCTCAACAAGGGTATCGGCAACCTCGCGGACACTGCCTCCAAAATCGCTCAGGAATTCCGGGTCCCGATCCAATCCACAAAAATTACGCTCGATTTCCACTCCGAGCCCGAGCTTCCGCCGATCGAATTCGACTCCGAAAAAATCTCCCAGGTTCTTCAAAACTTCGTCAGCAACGCCATCAAGTACACACCGGAGCAGGGAGCGATCGTCGCCCAGGTACGGAAAGTCTCCCTGGTGGCCGAAGAGGGTCAGCCGCCCGCAGATTATATTATGGTTTCTGTTTTCAATAGCGGGAGCGGAATTCCAAAAGACCAATTACCGCTCATCTTCGACAGATACCGCGACCTCGTTGCCGCCAAGGGAGACGACAAAAAGCGGTCGACGGGTCTCGGCCTTGTGATCTGTCAAAGAATCGTCGAAGCCCACAACGGCAAGATTTGGGTTGAATCCGAGCCGGGCAAAGGCGCCACCTTCTACTTCGCCCTGCCAATTCGATAAACCTCCTTCGGAGGAGCTTCGGGTGTCAAACCATTCCATTTCCATCCTAGCAGCGGACGATGAGGAATCTTTCCTCGACCTCCTTCGGAAAGTCCTTGAAGCTGAGGAGTACACCGTCGAAACTGCGATCGATGGTGTCGCCGCTATTAACAAGCTTCAGAGTAAGGCGTTTGACCTCGTCCTTTGCGACGTGAAAATGCCCCGCGTTGATGGGCTCGAAGTTCTGAAATTCGTTAAAGATCATTATATGGATACGCAGGTCATCATGCTCACCGGAGTCAATGATATCGGCATCGCTGTGGACTGCATGAGGCTCGGCGCATACCATTACCTCACGAAACCCTACTCAGCT
>JACQPT010000162.1 GCA_016207415.1 Ignavibacteriales bacterium | reverse complement strand
GTTCTCAGGCACGTCGTCTACAATTACATTCAGACGGCCGTCCCGGTAGGCTCCCGATACATTTCAAAACGCTTTGAGCACCACCTGAGTCCCGCAACAATCCGAAATGTGATGGCGGAGCTCGAGGATATGGGAATGCTTTCCCACCCGCACACATCCGCCGGACGCGTACCGACCGATTTGGGCTACCGCTATTACGTCGATTACCTGATGGAAATCAAGGAATTGACGTTCAGACAACGGGAAGAAATCGAACAGCAGTTGACGTCCACTATAGACCCAACCGAAATGCTTCGGGAATCCTCCCGATTGTTGGGAAAAATTTCCAGACAACTGAGCGTGGTGACCACGCCACAAATGGGCTCGGGTGTTTTTGAAAAGGTGGAACTAATCCCGGTTTCCGCATCCAAATTGCTCGTCATCATCTCAGTCCGATCCGGGCTCGTACGGACGATCATGCTCGAGGTTGGCGCAGAGATCCAGCGGCATGTCCTCGATGACATCTGCAGGATTTTGAATGAGCGTCTGAACGGCCGGACGCTTCAGGAAGTCCACGACACCTTTAGCGACCGCATGAAGGAGTTTCAGGGCGAGAAAACCGGCCTCATCCGGCTGTTCATCGATTCTGTCGACCAGCTTTTTGTCGACGGAAAGGAGCGGGAAAAAATCCACATTGCGGGGGCACAAAACATCATCGAGCAGCCCGAGTTCGTTTCTCCCAAGAATTTCCGCAGTGTCGTGGAAATGGTGGAGAATGAAGACATCATCGTCCACTTGCTCGAAAAGCATGATGAATTCCAGAAAGACTTTGTCATTACTATCGGAAACGAGAATAAGGACGAGAAAGCCAAAGATTACAGCATCGTGACGGCTACTTATGAGATTGAAGGTATCACGGGAAGAGTCGGCGTCATCGGTCCGAAAAGGATGGATTATTCAAAACTCGTGCCGTTGGTCGACCACGTTGCCAAATCGATCGCAAAAATGTTGGCGGGATAGCGGATAGCATGGAAGAGAAAGACGCACAACCAGCTGAAAACTCACCACAGGACCAGAAAAGCACTCAACCGGAAGCTATCGACCTGGCAAGAAAACTCGAAGCGGCCGAACAGCAGGTTTCCCAGTACAAAGATCTGCTCCTCCGAAAAGCAGCGGAATTTGAGAATTACAAGAAACGCATCGAAAACGAATCCGCTACCATCGTCAAATTCGCGAACGAGGACCTCATAACCGAGATTCTGCCGGTGCTGGACGACCTCGAAAGGTCTCTGAAGTCTGCCGAACTCGCCAAAAACAACGATGCCCTCTCCCGCGGGCTGGAGTTGATCCACCAAAAACTCCTCAAGACTCTTGAGACTCAGGGACTCAAATCCTTTGAGACGGTGGGAAAAGCGTTCGACGTGCACTACCACGATGCGCTGATGCAGGTGCAGAGGGGCGACGTGCCTCCCCACACGATCCTTGAAGAGGTTGAGAAAGGCTACACACTGAACGGCAGGGTGATCCGGCATGCAAAAGTCGTGGTCTCAGCGGTACACGACGAAGAGCCGAACACTCAACAGGATGCCAAAGAGGCCGGCGACGACCACGAAGATGCTTCGAAAGATTGAGCCACGCGTATGACCAAACGTGACTACTACGAAATATTGGGGGTCTCCCGCAACGCTTCACTCGACGAAATCAAAAAAGCTTATCGACAGCTTGCGCTGAAGTATCATCCCGACCGCAACCCTGGAAACAAAGAAGCTGAGGAACGTTTCAAAGAAGCCGCTGAAGCTTACGAAGTGCTCGGCGACTCCGACAAGCGGCGGAACTACGACCAATTCGGTCATGAAGGCTTGCGCGGAACGAATTTCCGTGAATTCCATGACATCAACGATATCTTTTCAAGCTTCGGCGACATCTTTGGAGGAGGCTTTGGAGGAAGCATCTTCGACGAAGTCTTCGGCGGGCGGACACAGCAGCGCCGTTCGCGTGGAAGCCATCAGGGGATGCCGGGTTCGGACCTCCGTGTCACCCTTAAGCTGACACTTGAAGAAATCGCGGCGGGCGTCGAAAAGAAAATCAAGGTAAAGCGTCAGAAGAAGTGCGATGTATGCAACGGGTCGGGCGCGAAATCCAGCAGCGGTAAAGCGACCTGCCCGCAGTGCGGCGGTTCGGGCGAGCTACGCCAGGTTTCACGGTCGATGTTCGGGCAGTTCGTCAATATTTCAACATGTCCTACCTGTGAGGGAGAGGGAAGAATCATCAAGGACCCATGCGGCACTTGCCAGGGCGAAGGACGCGTCCAGGGAGAATCGACCATTAAGGTCAATGTTCCGGCGGGAGTCTCTTCCGGGAATTACATTCCTCTCCACGGCCAGGGCAACGCCGGCAGGAGAGGCGGGCCCTCGGGCGACCTCCTCGTCGTTATTGAGGAAGAACCGCATTCGCATTTCACACGCAATGGCGACGACATCATTTACGATTTGTTGATCAGTTTTCCAACTGCCACGCTCGGCGATGACGTAGAGATTCCCACGCTCATGGGAAAAGCCAAGCTCACGATCGAACCGGGGACTCCGGCCGGACGGATGCTTCGCATGAGAGAACGCGGTATTCCTCACCTCAACAGTTACGGACGCGGCGATCAACTCGTTCGGATCAACATCTGGGTCCCGTCCCGCTTGAGCGCCAAAGAGAAACAACTCCTTCGAGATCTCGCAAGCGCGGAACACATCAACCCCACCGAAGAAGACCAGCGAATGAACGGCAAATCGCTGTTTGGCAAGATCAAAGATGTTTTCTCCTAATGCCGTATGCTCAAGCGCCTTGGTGAATTGCTTGCACTGACAAATGCCGAACGAAACGTCATCTTGTTTCTCGTTGGTACTTTTCTGGCGGGACTCGCCATCCGTTTGTACCAGGAGACGTTTCCCTCGCTGCCGGCTTTCGATTACCGAAGCTCCGATAGCACGTTTGCCGCTCTGAGCGCAGCCGCTGAACCGGCAGGAGAAGCTGACCAGTCGCACAATGACTCCAAAATAGACATCAACTCCGCTTCAAAAACAGAATTGATGAAGCTGCCGGGGATTGGCGAGGTTCTCGCAGGACGGATTCTTGCTCACCGCAGCGAGCGTGGGCCTTTTCAATCCATCGATGACTTGAGAAGGGTGAAAGGCATCAGCCAGAAAAAATTCGAGCAAATCAAGAATTTGATTATCGTCAGAGAATCGATCTAGTGCGCCGCAAGTTGTATCCGACCGAAATAATTCGTATTTAGCTACAACATCGTCCACGAATGCCGACTCCATGACATCCGCACGCTATCTGGGAGTTTCTTTCCTCAAAGGGCGAATCCAGCTTGCCGAAGTCGAACATGCCAAGACGGTTCAGTTGACAACCCTCGCTGAACGCGAAACAGCCCTCGATTTTGCTCAGGCCGGAATTCATCTGACGCCCGAGCACCCGCAATTGAACACGTTTGTGAAGGAGCTTGGCGAGACGATCAAACAGAACAAGATCAGCACGACGCACATTTCCTTCGCTCTGCCGACCGAACCCGTGTTCATCAATATTATTCCTGTCGACAGTTCGCTCAAAGGACCCGACCTCAGCCAGTATGTACAATGGGAGGTCGACCAGTATTTTCCCAACGTCCCACCGAGGGATTTCTTGACGACATCACAACCGCTGCCTGAAAAGGCGGACCACATAAAGGAGCTTTTCGTGGTCTGTGTACGACGTGGAATGGTAGGATTTCTCCAGAAAGCGGCGGCACAGCTCAAACTGAAACTTCACCTCGTCGACGTTGACCATTTCAGCACCGAAAAAACGCTTTTACAGAATTACCCCGAGGTGAGCGACCACCCGGTTGCTCTTTTGGGACTTCGCTATGGGGGCGTGGATGCCAGCCTCGTCCTAAACGGTTCGATGATTGACTATCGGGCGTTTCTTGCAAGCTCTTCTGAGGAGGCCAAAAAGTCCATCCACCAGTACCTCAAGTATTTGAAGGAACGGAACAGCGTGAAGGCGCCGAGCGCTATGTTCTTGCACGGCAATGAAATTGCTCCTGAAATGCCTAAAACGCTTCATAAGGAAACGGGCGTTCAATGCGTGGCTCTTAACGCAGTCCGAAAACTCACGGCAAGCAATAAATTGTACAAACCGTTCGTTCAGGAAAGCTACCGATTTGCGGCCGCCATCGGCCTGGCGCTGCGAAGAGCTTAGATGAGAATCATTGCCGGGGAGTACCGTGGACGCATGTTGGCTGCGTTGGGTGGCCTCGCCGTTCGGCCGACGACTGATCGCGTCAGGCAGTCGGTGTTCGATATCCTATCGACAAGGGTCGACTTCGACGGCATTAAGGTTTTGGATTTGTTCTCAGGGAGCGGGAGTCTGGGATTGGAAGCTATCAGCCGGGGCGCGGCGAGTGCTACACTGGTCGACAGTTCCCGCAAATCACTGCACATTGCCGAAAAAAATGCACGGATACTGGGCTGTCTCCAAAAGTGCACTCTGCATGAGGCAGATGTTTTCTGGTATCTGAAGAATTCGAAGAACACATTTGACCTTGTGTTCGCTGACCCGCCGTTCAAGCTCGAAAGGATCGTCGAACTACCAGAGCGCCTGTACGAGTCGAGGGTGCTCGGTGTCGGCAAATATTTCGTGATGGAACACAGCAAGGAATCGAACGTGGAAACAATCGACACCCATTTCGAAATCACGAAAAAGGCGTTCGGTCAGACAACAGTCCTTATCCTCGAGAAAACCTCCTCTGCAACATCATGACCGTAGCAATCTATCCCGGAACCTTCGACCCTTTTACCAACGGCCATCTTGATATCGTTCAGCGGGCAATTAAGTTGTTCGACAGGGTCATTGTCACCGTTGCCCGTAATTCTTCGAAGCATCCGATGTTTAGCGAAAAGGAACGACTGTCGCTCATCCGAGAGTCCGTGAAAGGGATAAAGGACGTTGAAGTCGAACCGTTCGACGGGCTTCTCGTCGATTATGCGCGGGAGAGAAAAGCGACGGCGATTGTTCGTGGCCTACGGGCGATCTCGGACTTCGAGTACGAGCTCCAAATGGCTCTCATGAATCGGAAGCTCAATAACTCGTTTGAAACCGTCTTCCTGATGCCGAATGAAAAGTATACGTATCTCAATTCGAACATAGTGAGGGAAATTGCACGGCTCGGGGGAGACGTCAGCGAGTTTGTGCCTGAGGCGGTCTACAAAGCACTACTTGACAAGTTGAAAAAATAAACCTATGCGTCCACTATCCAAGAAGCTCTCTTCCATCGAGCGCTCTCAAACTATGATGCTCTTCGCGCGGGCGAAGAAAATGAAGGCAGAAGGAATCGATGTTGCCAGCCTCACCGCGGGCGAGCCGGATTTCCCCACACCTCAAGTTATCAAAGATGCAGCCATCAAAGCCATCGAGGAAAATTTCACGAAATACACGGCCAACCAGGGCATTCCCGAGCTTTTGAAGGCGGTCGCCGAGAAATTTCAGCGCGACAATAACCTGCACTTCGAGCCGTCTCAGGTCCTTATTTCCTGCGGAGCCAAACACTCCCTCTACAATTCGCTGCAAGCCATATGCAACCGGGGCGACGAAGTCGTCATCCCCGCCCCCTACTGGGTGAGTTACCCGGAAATGACCAAGCTGGTTGACGCCGTGCCTGTCATTGTCAAAACGTCTCCGGCAAATCAGTTTAAGATTACACCGACGCAGCTAAAGAAGGCAATATCAAAGAAGACAAAAGCGATGATCTTCTGCACGCCGTCGAACCCCACCGGCGCAGTCTACAGCAAAGACGAAATACTGGCCATTGCCGAAGTAGTAAAAACCTCCGGCATGTATGTTATTTCAGACGAGATCTACGAGAAAGTTGTGTACGACGGCCTCGAGCATTTCAGCATAGGGTCGATCGACGCCATCCGCGATCAGGTCATTACTGTCAACGGGGTATCAAAGGCATATTCGATGACAGGATGGAGGATAGGTTTCCTTGGCGCCCGGAAAGACATTGTGGATGCCGCAGAAAAGGTGCAGAGTCAGGTGACGTCCAATGCCAATGCCATTGCGCAGAGAGCCGCTTACGCCGCTTTGAACGGCAACCTGAATGGCGAAGTGAAGGCGATGGTTCAGGAATTCGACCGCCGCCGTCAATTCCTGGTGTCCGAATTTCAAAAGATCAAAGGCTTGGAGTTCGTATACCCGCGTGGCGCGTTTTACATCTTCGCGAACGTGAAGAATTTCATACGAAAAACTGCAAACGGCCTTAACATTGCTTCAGCTGAAGACCTGTGCGAGTATTTGCTTTCCAAGCATCTTGTCGCCACCGTTCCAGGCTCTGGCTTCGGAGCAAAGGATTGGGTACGCATGTCCTACGCCTGCTCCATGGCCGACCTCCAGAAAGCCGTTGGCCGCATACATGCCGCTTTTGAAAAGTTACAGTAGCCTTTATGCCGACGTACGAATATCATTGTAAGGAGTGCGGGCACGCATTCGAAGAAATGCAGTCGATGACCGCAGATGCTCTCCTGATGTGTCCCAACTGTGGAAAGCCATCCCTCAAGCGCCTCATGACGGGAGGGTCAGGGATGATTTTCAAGGGGAGCGGCTTTTACCTCACGGATTATCGGAAGGGCGGCTCCTCTGAAAAGGCAAAGGAAAAAGGACCCGCGGGGTCCCCAAAAACGGAGGCGAAAAAAGAATCTCAACCCTCCACCAAATCTCCTCAAGACGGGAAAACCGACACCTCGTAAGAGCTGATCTGAGACCGGCCTAGTTTTCTTCGCTCAGTTCAAAACCTTTCTTCTTCAGAATACTGCGGGCTTTTGCAGCCATTTCCTGCGACGCAAACGAAAGTCTGAAGGTTCCGCCGCTCCCCTCCCGAACTTTGATCAATTCCAGATCGCTGATATTCAAGCGGGCCCGTGCAAGAGAGCCTGCCAGCCGCGCGAGAGCCCCCGGCTGATCTCGAACAAAGACAAACAAATCCACCAGAGGATGTAGAAACCCTTTCATGTTCTTGGGTATGGAATTTCTCAGGCGTCGGGACGCTGCAAAGTGTTGTTGAAGATTTTTGCGCCCCAGGAATTTCATGTATGATTGAAGTTCTTTTATGTACAATCGCAGCGAGGAACGCACCTCATGCTTGTTGGAAAAGAGGATATCCCCCCACACCTCATAAGAGCTGGAGGCAATCCTCGTCATGTCGCGGAATCCTCCTGCTGCAAGCCGGAGGTATCCTCGCCCGAATGGATGTTTCCGTGCTGAGACGTTTACGAGCGCAACGGCCGCAAGCTGTGGCAGGTGACTGAATGCCGATGCGACTGCATCGTGGATTCCGCTTTCCATGTGCAACACCCGGGCTCCGATACCCGTGAGAAACTCGGACAGCCTGTGAAGTTGGCTTCTGCTCGTCCGGGCGGTCGGTGTCAAGACCCAGGCGGCGTTTTCAAACATCAATGGATGTGCGCCTTCGATTCCCGAAACCTCTGAGCCGCTCATTGGGTGTCCGCCGATGAAATTGCCGTGGGGGAAAAGTTTTTTGCCCAGGCTCGTGACTCCAGATTTCACACTCCCGACATCCGTGACGACACTGGCGTTTGGGCAGTGGCGCGCAACCCGGCGCAGGATGCTCATCATACTGGAAAGCGGCGTGGCGAGCACGACCAGGTCCGATCGCTGGGTAATTCCCCTGGCCAGTGAAACACCTTTGTCGATTGCCCTCCTTTTCTTCGCACGCTTAAGCACGGCGGGCTTGTCAACTCCGACGATTTCCACCGATGGAAACTTTCGCTTGATGGCAAGGCCCAAGGATCCTCCCATGAGGCCGACACCGATAATCGTGACCCTTTGGAAGGAAGGTCGAGGAACTTTCATCATCATCTACATTGAATGGCAGGCGGTTGGACTAGGCGAGGCTGCGGCCGATTGCTTCGGCAATGATGCGAACTTCCCTCATCAGTTGGGTGAATTGGTCAGGGAACAGCGATTGTGCTCCATCCGATTTTGCGTGGTCGGGGTCGTGGTGGACTTCCACGATAATTCCGTCGGCGCCGGCCGCAACGGCCGCGCGGGCCATGGGAATGACTTTGTCGCGAATGCCGATGGCGTGCGATGGGTCGGCGATGATCGGTAAATGACTTTTCTTCTTAATCACGGGAATCGCCCCGATATCCATCGTGTTGCGCGTCGCCGTCTCAAACGTTCGGATGCCGCGCTCGCACAGGATCACCTGCTCGTTTCCGCCCGAGAGGATGTACTCGGCCGACATGAGCCATTCTTCGATGGTGGCGGCCATCCCGCGTTTCAGCATGACCGGCTTCGATGACTTTCCGAGTTCCTTCAGGAACGTGAAGTTCTGCATGTTGCGGGCGCCCACCTGAAGGATGTCGGTATACTTTTCTACGAGTGAGATCAGGCTCTTGTCCATTACTTCAGTGATGACTTTGAGCTGGAAACTGTCCGCGGCGGAACGAAGCAGTTTGAGCCCTTCTTCCCCGAGTCCCTGAAACGAATACGGTGACGTTCGCGGTTTGAAAGCGCCGCCGCGCAGCACTCTGGCCCCGGCTTTCGAAACTTTTTCGGCAATCGTGTAGATCTGTGTATCATTCTCAACGGCACACGGTCCCGCCATGATGACAACCTGGTCACCGCCAATTTTCACTCCCCCCACATCAAAAACTGACCCGTTGCGCTTGAAAGCGTGGCTTGCCAGCTTGTACGGCTCCGTGATGCGAACGACTTCCGCCACTCCCGGCAGAAGTTCGATCTGTCGGTGGTCAAATTCCGGCTGTACTCCGATGGCACCCAGGACGGTATGCTGCACCCCCGTCGACCTGTGAACGTCAAACCCATGCTCATGCAGGACTTTGATGATGTTTTCTATTTGCTTTTCTGTTGCTCTGGCTTCAGTGACGACGACCATGTTCGAATGCAGATTGTAGAATGTGAAATAGAGAATTTATCTGAAGAAGAAAACGCGTTACTCTCCTATCCATAACGGTCGAGTTTGAATGACTCCCCGAGGTAGAGCTTTCGGGCTTCACGGTCGTTAGCAAGAAAATCAGCCGTCCCCGATTTCAGAATCTTCCCTTCAAAGAGTAGATACGAGCGATCGGTAATCGACAATGTTTCGTGAACGTTGTGGTCGGTAATGAGAACACCGATGTTTTTTTCCTTCAGTTTCGTGACGATTTTCATGATTTCTTCAACGGCAATCGGGTCGATACCGGCGAAGGGCTCATCCAAGAGCATGAACTTTGGGTCCAGCGCCAAAGCCCGCGCTATTTCCGTCCTGCGACGCTCGCCGCCCGAAAGGACGTACCCGGGACTTCGGGCAACATGCTTGAGGCCGAAATCCTCCAACAGTCGATCACATTTTTCGTGCTGTTCTTTTGTCGAGAGACCTGCCATTTCCAAGACAGCCAACAGGTTGTCGCGGACGCTCAGCCTGCGAAAAACTGACGCCTCCTGAGGCAGATAGCCCACCCCCATCCTGGCCCGTTCATACATCGGACGCTTTGTTATTTCCGCTTCGTCGAAGAATACTTTGCCGGCGTTCGGACGGATCATGCCGACAATCATGTAAAACGTCGTCGTCTTACCGGCGCCATTTGGCCCGAGGAGTCCGACAATTTCACCCTGCCGCACATCAATACTGACGGTATTGACCACTGTGCGTTTCCTGTAGCGTTTGACGAGCCCTTCCGATCGCAACACCTTCAATTGGCCGTTTGGCAAGAGTACAGGTTTTGCAACTCCGACAGCGGCTTTCTTTCGTCCTCGAGATGTTCTCTTTCTAGTCATAGCGCTCATTCACGATCTGAAGTTGTTTTCTGCGAGGACGCATGTCGTACCATCGGAAGCCATCAAGGTTGTACTCTATTTCCCTGTCGATGATCATCTTTTCGGGGAAATATTGACCTTGAACTCCCCCGATAATCTTGATCCTATCGACTTTGCCGTCTTCAAAATCAATCAGGATGCGGTCTCCGCTGGATTTGTTCACGCCGTTGGGATACTCGTTTTCGTAGAGGTAGTAGAGGCTCGTGGCATTCCGTTCGACATCCACCTGGGCGAGTTTTTGCTCCTGAAAATACATCGTGAGCGCTTTTCCCGTCAGCTGGTCAAATCGGCTTTTACGGACAGAATCCGCCCGCGAAACTGCCATCGCCCGTCCCTGCACAAAAACACTATGCAGCCGTTTGTTTTTGAGGCGGACAACGATGGAATCGCCTGTGACCTGATTCTGCGTCTCCCACACAACCGGCTGGCGCTGGAGCACGATCATATCCATGTTGGCGTAATACGTCGCCACGCCGCATCGTGCGGACATCTCACTGCGGGACATGGCCACGCTGTCTTCGGCAATAAACACCTGGTTCGTATCCCGATACATGTGCATCGTTTTGCCAATGACAAGAAACGTATCAATCTGGCCGAGGGAAGTGGTGTCGATTTGAATCATGCGCGGGTTTTTCGGCACAATCGTGTATTGCTGCTGGTCAAAATGGACGAGCGAATCACCAAAAACTGTCACAGAATTCTGGGAACTGACGACGACAACATTTCCCACAGCAATCGCTTTCTGCTCAATCTCCACGTATCGCAGCGAATTGCTCGTCACAGTGGAGTTCTCGTCAACCAGCTTCACATCGTCGCGAAAATACGAGTTGCGTTGATCGACAAAATGTTCGCCGTAACGCGATGTCAGAAGGGTTTTTCCTTTTTCCAGCCGGACGCTTCCCCTCATTTCTGCGCGCCGCTCGTCCGCGAAGTACGTCCCCTCGGGAGAGGTAATGGTGACACTATCCCGCACAATGCGCACCTTGCCGAAAAGGTCGATCTTGTTTTGATTCATGTATCGTACCGCCCTGTCACACCACACCCGAACCCGTTCACCGGAAGCCGTCGTTTGTATGAAATGGACATTTCCGATGAGTTCCCGGACCTCCTCGTTGTTCACGATCCTGTTTTTCAGTTCGTTCGCGGACCTCAGGTCGATGGTTTTGCTCCCCTGGGCGAAAGCCCGGGTGCTCAACAGCATGAGACAAAGCGTGATTGCTGCGTGTATCGCGGGTGTTCGCACTAATCAGTCTTTGCCTGCCCCGTGACTCGAAAGACACGATAGTTTTTCAGTGTCTGGTCGGATTCCAGACCATGACCCTGAAGGCGCTCCTTCGGCGATGTGATCTGAACGAATTCGGGAGTATGAATCAGGCCCCGCTTGTTGTCCCAGTACAGCTTTTCGGTTTTCAATGTTGTCTTCTCGGTCGAAACAACCACAACGTTCCCAGACGCTTCCAGATTGTTCGTATACTCATCGACTTTTCCTTCCTTGCTCGTCAGGACGGATGTTTGCACGCCTTTGTCGTCGAAGAAGTAAACCGTTACGCCTTCGCTCATCAATGTGGTCCGTTGATCTTCAAAGACTCGCAAGTAGCCGGCATCGATGGCGGCGCGAATACGCCCGGAGTCCGAAATCATAATGTTGCTGTTCCAGCTTTCCTGCGAAGGGAGCGTCCGGCTATCGATTGCGGAGAGGACGGCAGGTTTGATTTTTTCTTCACAGCCGGGGGTCAACAGGAGCACGATCAACACCGCGAGGCTGGAACACACCGTTTTCATTCAGCCGTTTCTCCTCCGAGGCCGGCTTTCACCAGATCGTGAAGATGAACCATCCCGACGGGCCGATGATTCCCGTCGACCACCACCAACTGTGTGATGCTGAAATTCTCCATCTCCTCGAGGGCTACGGCGGCGAGCATTTCTGCTCGGATCGTCTTTGGGTTTCTTGTCATGGCTTCGGCAGCAGTGAGGTTTGCCACGTTCGTCGTCCGCTGGAGCAACCGACGAAGGTCACCGTCGGTAATGATCCCCTGGAGCAAGTCATCGGCGTCCACCACGCATGTGGCCCCAAGCCTTTTCGTCGTCATTTCCATAATAGCACCCGAAAGCGGGACCGACTCCGTGACTTTTGGCACTGCTTTCCCAGAAATCATGATCTCCTCGACCTTCAAGAGGAGACGTTTGCCGATGTTTCCACCGGGATGAAACATTGCAAAATCCGCTTCCGTGAAATTCCTTTTTTGGAGCAGGCTCATTGCCAGCGCATCTCCCATGGCAAGCATGGCTGTGGTCGAGGCTGTTGGGGCGAGGTCGTACGGACACGCCTCTTCCTTCACACTGATATCGAGGACAACGTCGCTCTGTTTCGCCAAATGCGAGTTCACGTTGCCGACCATCGAAATGATCTTCACGCCCAGCCGCTTGAAGAGCGGCAAGAGCTCCCTGATCTCTTCGGTATCGCCGCTTTTGGAGAGGCAGATGACGACGTCGTCTTTCCGCACCATGCCCACGTCTCCGTGGACTGCATCGGACGGATGCAGAAAGATCGACGCTGTACCCGTGGAGTTCATCGTCGCAACGATTTTGCGGGCGACGATGCCGGACTTTCCCATTCCGGTGACGATCACGCGACCTGTGCAGAGATAAATCATGTCGACAGCCTTTGAAAAACTCTGATCAATCCTCGACGCCAGCGCCGACACCGCTTCCGCCTCAATCTTGATGACTTCTTTTCCCCGATCGATGGAGTCCATAGTTTATGCTTTCGAGAACAGTCGTTTCAACAACGAACGCTTCTTTGGCTCCTCTGCGAGAATCATATCCTCCATCGGAATCTTCGTCCTCACCGTGTTGTAGACGGCAAACGCTTTTGTCAATTTTTCGTCTGAATACGAGGCGAGGTCCGAAAACAATCTCTTCGAATCCAACGCCACGAGCGGGTCCCTCACCTTTCTTTGCATGACGAGCTCGTTGTAGATGTTTGTCACGGGAATAGGATGGTTTACTCCTGTGGCTTCATCATAGACCCATAAACGTTGATCGCGCGGGCACACAGCAAATACCGGATGAAGGCCGGAGCGCGTCTTCATGGCAACTTCCCGAACAGGCATGGAACAAATTGGACAGGGCTGCGAAGGCAGCCATGTCGAGAACGTCCAGCGTCGCACTCCCTGGGCATTTTCAGCTGGTTGTTCGTCGTCGGGAGTTGTGATTTCAAATTCTAACTGGTCACCAAGCCGTTCACGAACCGTAATGGTCATCTCGCCGTTGGCTGTGATAACAGCACCAAAGGCAAAAACTTGCGGGAGCGGTGAGTCATTGTCCACGACCGTGCCTTCCGGGGCCAGAATATAATTCCCCGTTCCACGGCGTCCTTGAGCCGCGATTTTCCATGCCTTCACGCAATCCCGATATTCTCGGTAACCGGGCCGCTCTTCCGGCAAAACCCACAGGAGCAATTCCCGCTCCGCACGCCGGAGTACGCGCGGATAGACGCCATTATTTTCCATGCCCTCTTCCTGCCAGGATTAAGTCGACAACTTCCCGAACAGCTCCCTCCCCGCCTTTTCGCTTGCAAACATAATCCACGTATTTTTTCACTAAGGCTACGGCATCAAGAGGCGCTGCGGAGAACCCTGCATGGTGGATGACGGCGAGGTCCGGTTCATCATCTCCTATGTAGGCAATCTCCGAGTCGCTCAGGTTCAGTTTCTGCTTAATGTGCTCGTAAGCGTCCAGTTTATTATCCAGGTTTTGATAAACCTCCTGGATTCCCAGCTCGTTCGCACGACGTTGCACGAGTTTTGAAATCCGGCCGGTAATAATGCCGGCCATCACGCCCGAACGTTGCAGCTTCACAATTCCATAGCCGTCTTGAATGTTGAAGCGCTTTGCTTCATCGCCTGTTTCGCTGAAGTACACGCTCCCGTCTGTCATGACGCCGTCGACGTCGAGAAGAAGAAGTTTGATATTTCGGAATCGAGCGGGTTTGTTTTTTGCCAAAGCGTTCCCTTGAAAGTGGTTCAGGAGACCACCTGCTTTACCGTACGGTCGATGGCAACAACCTGTTTAAGCAAGTCCTCCAACAAATCAATCCTGAGCTGGCTTTCCGCATCGCTCCATGCTTTGGACGGATTCGGATGCGTTTCCACAAAGAGCGCATCGCAGCCCGCTGCAACCCCCGCCCGCGCAATCGGAAAAATGAACTCGGGTTGACCTCCGCTGCCGGTACTCCTCCCCCCGGGGAGCTGGACAGAATGGGTTGCGTCCAGCACAACGGGGTACCCTGTTGCTCTCATAATGGACAGCGATCGCATGTCTACGACGAGATTGTTGTAGCCGAACGTTGTCCCGCGTTCGGTGAGGAGAATATTCTTGTTTCCGGCGGATTCTACTTTTTCGGCTGCGAGTTTCATTTCGGCCGGAGAGAGGAATTGACCTTTCTTGATATTCACAACCTTGCCGGTCTTCCCCGCAGCCTGGAGGAGGTCAGTCTGCCGGCAAAGGAACGCCGGAATCTGTAAAACGTCTGCCACTTGCGCCGCCACCTGCGCTTCTTGAGGCATGTGGATGTCCGTCAGGATCGGAAGGCCGAGTTCCTGCTTCACATCCCAGAGTATCGAAAGAGCCTTGTCGTCGCCGATGCCTGAAAACGACGAACCGCTTGTCCGGTTTGCTTTTCGGTATGAAGATTTAAAAATCAGCGGAATGTTCAGCTTCCGAGCGATCTTCTGAATGGTCTGTGCCGTTTTCAGGATCATTTCGCGGTCTTCCACAACGCATGGTCCTGCGATCAGGACAAGTGGATTCCCGCCGCCTACCATGATATGACCAACACTTATTCTTTTCGAAATGTGGTTCACTCAACACTGGAGAAAGAAAAAAATTTTTATCAACATACTAAAAAATGGCACAACATTCAAAAAGCGTCGTTCTTGCTTCTCCGCCGTTATTGGCGTATTTTTGTGCTGACCCTCGGAACGAATGACTATCCGCTCGTACGCAAAAATCAATCTCGGCCTCCGCATTTTACGCAAGCGACCCGACGGTTTTCACGATATCGAGACAATTTTTCGCCAGATCGACAATTACGACGAAATCCGGCTGTACCCGGCGGGCTCCGACATCGTGCTCGAAACGAATGATCCCAATGTGCCGACCGGCGTTAACAACCTTTGCGTGAAAGCCGCTTACCTGCTTCGGGATATCACAGGAGTAGAGAAAGGCGTGCGGATTCAGCTGACCAAGAATATTCCTATCGGGGCAGGACTGGGTGGAGGAAGTTCAAACGCGGCCGCAACACTCAAAGGTCTTGTCAAATTCTGGGGGCTCGCCCTCCGGCCGCACGAACTCAAGAGAATCGCCCTCAACCTCGGCTCGGATGTCTCTTTTTTTCTCGAAGGGGGTTCTGCCCTTGCAACCGGACGGGGAGAAGTTTTAGAGCATTTCGACCTTCCGCTTCCCTCCTGGATCCTTGTGGTTACTCCTCCACTACGAATCTCAACTTCTTGGGCGTACGCGCACGTAACACTCGCCGAGGCCCCCGTGAATCATTTGAAATCCTTCATTGTTGATTTCGCACGCACACCGACAACGTACGTAGAACACATCAGAAACGATTTTGAGCCTCTCATATTCGCAACATACCCCGAAGTTGCGAGTATAAAAGAGATGTTGCTTCAGGAGGGCGCTGACTTTGCCCTCATGAGCGGGAGCGGCTCGTCGGTGTTTGGCCTCTTCTCCCACGACGAAACAGCGAACATGGCAGCACTCAAGTTTTCAAAATCCTTCTATACGTCCCTTACTGCTCCCACCTTTCAACCCGATTCCGATCCCGCCCCAGGAAAGGTCTGAAGATCAACTCCGCTTCCAAATGGAAAACTCTGCCAGCGGCCTTCTTGTTCCTTTGGCTGGGAAGTTCGTTTCCTCTTGCGGCCCAACTGTCCTCGACTGATTCTGCCGGAGTTCAAGCAGATTCATCCGTAGCCGAAGACACTTTACGTTCCAGGTTTATCCCAAGCATGGGGAGCATTTTTTCAAGAATCGATTCCTCAAGCATGTTTCACCGGTCGCACATGGCATGGACTGATGCGAAATATTTTGGAGATTTGGTCTGGCGAGCACCAAGGCTTTTTCTCATAGATTTGGGAGAAGCAGGGAAACCCAACCATCTGAATGCTTTTGGCATGGGTGGAAGCAGCATCGCCATTTTGCTGGACGGACGGCCGCTCAACGACCCACTCACCGGGATGTTCAATCTTTACGATATGCCCATGGAATTTGTTGAACAGGTGGAGATATCAACTGGATCCGATGGTTTCTTATTCGGCCAGGGAGGCACCTCAACGACGTTAAACTTCGTGACAAGGCAATTCAACTCGCTCAGGCCGATAACAAAAATACGTTATAACCAGTCGCAATCGGAGACCATTCTTACGGATATTTTCTTCACGCAGAACGTCGCCCGGAGCCTGAACTTCATGGTGGCATTCCAACGGCATGCGGGTGACGGGAGGTATGGCAACACAGCGCTCGACGCCTGGAACCTCAGGACACGACTACGTTACAACATTTCCGAGCGGTTCAACATTTCATTGACGGATTTCTACACGAAATCATTCAATGGTTTCAATGGGGGGGTCGATCTCGCCACGACGTCAACCATCTATGATAATGTAGCGGCCGCTGTCAGGTATGGTGATGCGACAGAGAAGCTCACGCGGCGCGATGTCACGCTTTCTATGATTGGAAGCTTCTTCCAAGATTCAAGCTCCATCTCACAATTGAGCCTTTTTTATTCAAACAATGTCCGTGAGTTTAACGACCCGAGTCTGAATTATGGGCGCTCTCAATCCTCATCCTTTGTTGGGACGAGGTTCACACAGAATTTTGTGACGAGAGGCGGTGAGGCCCTTATCGGCTTCGATTACCAGGAGCAGAAAAGCCAGCTGGGGGATGGTTCTCACGTCATTGTAGCCCTCTTCAGTAAGCTTGCAATGCACTTTGGCGGATTTCTAGCTCCATCTTTTTTCGGACGCTACGAAGTGCACAGGGCTCAACCTTCCCTGGGTTTTGGCGCGTCCGTCCCGCTGACACCGACCCCGGGTGTCCAGCTCTTTGCCGGGTTCAATCAATTCGTGTCTTATCCAACCTTGGTAGAAGCATATTCCAGGGACACATCGATCGTCCGAAGCTTGGGCGCGAAAGATCAGCGCCAAAGGTTTGCTGAAGCGGGGCTTCGAGTGAAGCCTGATTCCTCCGTCGCGTTTTCCCTATCCTTGTTCCAGCGCGTCATCAACGACGCTTCCGGATTCTTGGCTCTTCCGTCTTCCCCGCCAGAATATCAAAAAGTCGTCATGATGGGCCCTTACGATGCGCGGATCCGGGGAATCGCCGGAAGTCTGATGCTTCGGTTCTGGAAACTTGAAGGATACGGAACGTTGACCTTCACCGACTATCGTCAGGCGGACACGACGAAAACTCTCGTCCCGCAATTCCTTCTCACGGGAGAGCTGTCGTACCGCGACACCTTTTTCGAAGCAGCGCTTGATGCCAAAGCGGGCATGCGGTCTCGTTTTGTCAGCGGACATCAGGGGATGGAGTTTATCCCACACCTGCATCTCTATGCCGAAAACGCTGGACCGCGACCGGGACAGTTCACGACATTCGATGTTTTTGCCATTCTGCGCATCGGCGACGCCCAGATTACACTGTCGTGGGAGAACGTTTTAAACACAAATTATTTCATCACTCCTGTCTACCCAATGCCCGGTCGGAATTTCAGGTTCGGCGTGGATTGGATTTTCATCGATTGAACACATGAGCAAGGTCATTTCGATATTTGGCAGTGCGCGGGTGGAGGAAGGAAGCGAACAATACACGCTTGCATTCAACCTGGGCAAGCAACTGGCGCAGGCTGGATACCGCATCTGCAACGGCGGTTATGGTGGAGTTATGGCCGCCTCGGCAAAAGGTGCAAAACAGGCTGGCGGTTCAACAATCGGGGTAACGACGGAATTCTACAAGACGGCAGCCAATGCGTGGGTCGACAAGGAGATCAAATTACCGACACCCATGGAACGGCTTTTCATGCTCGTCGAATTGGGAGATGCGTACGTGATCCTGCGCGGTGGGACAGGAACATTGCTCGAGCTTGCCTGCGTTTGGGAGTTCATCAACAAGAACGTCATCGGCGCAAAACCGATCATCGTGATCGGCGATTTCTGGAACCGCGTTGTGGAAATTGTTCAGCAAGAACTTGTTGCCGAGGGTCGGACGGACGCATCCCCCATCATCCAGCAGGCAGGTTCGGCAGAGGATTGTGTTCGGATGCTAGCAAAGAGACTACGATGAGCGTGCCTGGGGAGAGGCCTGCCTGGTAGCGATCGTGTTTTGTATAACTTCCAGCATTTTTTGTGCTGAGGAATCCCAGTTCAACGATCTTGCAAATCTCAGTGCCTCGATACT